>DATAPF010000448.1:0-8157 GCA_036265355.1 Kofleriaceae bacterium
GAGCGCCGCGACCGGGACCATGGCGACCGGCCACGCCTGCCAGCTCGCGACCTGCTTGGCCGCCTCGGTGCCCTTCTCGGGCAAGAGGCTCAGCGCCCCGCCGTAGACCTGGTCCTGGATCGCGGTGCCGAGGTAGACGAAGCCGTCGATCAGCCCGACCGCGACGCCGGTGTTGAGCCGGCCGCCGAAGTCGGCGCTCGCGGTCCCGGACAGCATGCCGTGCACGCCGATGATCGCCATCGCCATCACCGCGATGGTCCAGCTGACCGCGAGCGGGACGCCGAGCAGCGGGATCAGCGCGACCGCGCCGGCCAGCATGACCAGGTACAGCACGGTCGACATCGGCGGCCGGCGCGAGTGGAACAGGTGATCCGACACCACGCCGGCGAGCATCCCGCCGGTGATCCCGGCGATGCACGACACCATGCCCCAGTGCCGGTTGATGTAAGTGACCGACCCGGTGCCACCGGCGAAGTCGTTCGACCACTTGAGGATGCCCTGGCGGAGGAAGCCCGAGCACAGCTCGATGACCGCGATCGTCACGATCACCGGGTTCTTCAGCATCCGCGCGATCACCCGCACCGCCGGCTCCGGGGCCTCGCTCTGCCCGCTCGACGCGTCGCCGACGTCGAAGTCGGACAGCCCGGCCTGAAGCGGCGTGTCGCGCACCCACAGAAACGACAGCGCCCAGAACACCGCGAGGATCGCCGCCGGAACCAGGAACAGCCAGGACAGCCCTTCGCTGCCGAGCGCCGCCGCGGTCCCGACCGGCCCGATGGGGTGCGCGCGGCACGCCGGACACGCGGCGTCGGCGATCGCGCCGCCCCAGTCGAACGCGAAGTACAGGCCGAGCGAGATCAGGATCCCGAAGATCCCGCCGAACGTGCCGCGCTCGCGCAGGTGGAACCACGACGCGTTGACCTTGACGATCGACACCGCGCCGAAGCTCTGGAAGTACATGTTGAGCACGAACAGCGCCGCCAGCGCCGTGGTCGCGTGGCCGTCGATCGCGCCGGTCCGCCACAGCACGCCGATCAGCGCGTTCGCCGCCAGGGCGCCGCCCGCCGCGATCAGGATCGTGCGCCGGCCGCCGATCCGGTCGGCGAGCGGGCCGTTGACCAGGAACGACAAGCCGTACACCAGCGAGCCCCACGCGTCGATGTTGCCGAAGTCGTGCCCGGAGACGCCCCCGACGTTCTTCAGCACCGTCATGTTGTAGCGTCCCATGTAGAGGAACGCGTAGGTCAGCCCGAGCGGCAACCAGTTGAGCACCCGGCGGCGCCGGAATCCCGGCGTGTGGCCGACGTCCACGCGTGGCAGGCGCACGACCATGACCGCGATCACCGCGATGAGCACGAGGATGGGGACGATCTCCTGCGTCAGCTTCTCCATCGCCGGGCCATCGTACACGACGTGATACCCTCGCGCGCGATGCGCACCCCGCTGTGTTTGTCCGGGCTCGCCGCGCTCGCCGCGCTCGCCGGGTTCGCCGTCCCGGGCTGCCGCGGCGACAAGCCCGCGCCGCCGGGCCAGGGCTCCGGCTCGGCGGCGGCCCCGGGTTCGGCCTCGGCAGCCGGCCCCGGCTCGTCGGTCGCCGCGACCGGCGTCCCGGGCGGGGTCGAGCTGTTCGTCAACGACATGACGATCGGCTCGGTCCAGCCGTCGCTGATCGCGAGCTGGCCCCGGCTCGACTCGCTGGTCCCCGGCGACGCCCGCAAGCTCGGGACCTGGGAGCTGGTGACGATCTCGAGCGGCAAGCCCGCGCCGACCGCGCTCGCCCAGCCGGCGACCCGGTTCCCGGACATGGTCCCCGCCGTGTTCCCCGGCGACGGCGGCGCCCCGGCGTTCGGCATGTTCGACCCGGTCGAGCTGGCGCGCAAGGGCAAGCCGGCGATGCGCGAGGATCGCGTCACCGCGATCCGGATCAAGGTCGCGCAGGGCGGCAACCGGGGCCAGAACGACGACGGAGGCGGTGCGTCCGCCGATCCGACCCAGCTCGTCATCGCGGTCAAGACCTCGGCCGGCATGAGCCAGCTGACCGGCGCGCAGGTGCTCGCCCTGCCGCGCGAGCCCACCCCCGGCAACCCGGATCAGAAGGGCTGGCGGCTCGCCGCGCTGCTCGACACTGCCGGCATCAAGGCGTTCGCGCACCTGGTGCTGCGCGACGCCGGCGGCAACAACCTGACGCTCGACAGGGCCGACGTCAGCGACACCAGCGTGCCGTTCCTCAAGCTCAACAAGCAGGGCATGCTGCGGCTCAAGGTCTACAAGAAGGCCGGCGACGGCTGGAACACGGCCGGCGACCTGCGCGGGCTGACCGCGATCGAGACGAAGTAGCCGCGAAGTAGCCGCGAAGTAGCCGGCGCTCACTTCGCCGGCTGCTCGACGTCGATCAGCGCCGGCATCTCGTGCGCCGGGATCCGGATCTCCTGGCCGAGATCGGGCCGCCGGGGCCGCGGCACCGGATCGATCGGCACCGCGCGGCCGAACCGCGCCGAGGCCTGCAGCGCCTGCAGGATGCGGACGTCGGCCAGCCCCTCCCAGCCGCTCGGCTCGGGGTCGAGGTCGTCGCGGACGCAGCGCGCGAAGTACTCGATCTCGGCGGCGATCTGATCGCGCCGCGGGAACGTCCGGGTCTTGGCGCCGTGCTTGCCCACCAGGTGCAGCGTCATCCCCTCGGCGGCGTACTCGTAGGCGTTGTCCAGGGTCAAGAACCCCTCGGTGCCGATCACCTGGTAGTGCGCGCGATCGTGGGCGCCGAAGCTGGCGGTGAACTGCGCGACCCGGTCGACGGGGAACCGCAGCGTCGCGGCATACGCCTCGTCGACCGCCGCGAACCGCGGGTCGCGGCCGGCGAACCGCATCGCGGATACCTCGGCCGGCTCGGTGCGGAACAGGTAGCGCGCGGCGTTCAGGCAGTAGATCCCGATGTCGTACAGCGGGCCGGCGCCGCGCCGCGGCTGGGTCCGCACGTTGCCGCTGCGGACCTGCATCGAGAACACCGAGCTGAACAGCCGCGGGTCGCCGATGTCGCCGCCGCGCGCGAGCTCGATCGCCACCAGGTTCGCGGCCTCGAAGTGCAGCCGGTACGCGATCATCAGCTTGACCCGCCGCTGCTCGCACGCGCGGATCATCTGCAGGCACTCGGCCTCGGTCGGCGCCATCGGCTTCTCGCACAGCACGTGCACGCCATGGCGCGCCGCGATCAGCGTCATCTCCGCGTGCAGATCGTTGGGCACCGCGATGTACACCGCATCGACCGCGTCGCTCGCGAGCAGCTCGTCGAGCCGGTCGTAGCCGCACAGCGCGCGCACCGTGTAGCGCTGGCCGAGCTCGTCGAGCTTGTGCGGCGATCCCGAGACCAGCGCCGTCAGCTCGACGTCGAGCAGCTGTTCGATCGCCGGAAGCACCGCGGATTGCGCGAAGTGTCCCAGCCCGATCACGGCGAACCGGACCCGCGATGTCGAGCGACTCATGCCCGATATCGGCAGCAATCCGCATTCCAGGCCGCTGCCTGCACGCCTGGGCGCGCCGCTTGCACCGGAGACCGCAATGGCCATGAAGACCTGTGAGGCTTGCGGCAATTCTTACGACAAGGCATTCGAGCTCAGGATCGGAGGCACGGCGCACGTGTTCGATTCATTCCAGTGCGCGATCCAGCTGCTCGCGCCGCGCTGCTTCCACTGCAAGGTACCGATCATCGGCCACGGGCTCGAGGCGCGGGGCCAGTACTTCTGCTGCGCGCACTGCGCGCGCCAGGAGGGCATCGAGGAGGTCATGGACCGCGCGCCCGACCAGGGGGCTGCGCCGCCCTGAGCGCCCGGCACCCATCGCGCGGATCGCGCGCGCACCACGCCCCACCGGCCGCCATCCACACCCCGGCGCGCCGACGGCGCCGGGACCCCGTCGATCGCGCAGCCGCGCACAGTGCCGGCGCGCGCACGTGCGGCGATGCCCGAGGCCGACTCCGATGCCAGGCGCCTACGTCCAGTACGGCGTCGCCCCCCACTGGCGATACACGCCGGTCGCGTACTCCAGGTCGCCGAGATCGGGCCAGTGATCCCTGTCGAACCCCGGCATCTGGTCCAGCGACTCGCGGGTGACGTTGACCACGAAGCGCTTCTTCGCCTCGTCCACCGTGACCGCCGACCACGGCAGCGCGAACAGCTTGTTGCCGATCCCCATGAACCCACCGAACGACATCACGGCATAGGCCACCCGGCCGGTCGTCACGTCGATCATCAGCTCCTCGATTCGACCAACATCCTGACCGGCGAGGTTGACGACCTTGTCGTGGATCAGTGATGTCGCCCCGAGGGTTCTACGAAATTTCGTCATGGCGGGTCTCCTGCCCTCCAGCACAGCAAGCCGCGTTCCACCGGTCGCCGTCGTGCTACTGACCCGCCACGCGCGCGTCACCTGCGCAGCGCGCGGCGCCACCATGCTCGCCGCGTGCATCCGAGCTTCGAACCCGGCTGCGGCGTCTGCCAGTCGCTGTCCGGCGACCGCCGAGAGCCCGCGCTGTACGAGGACGACCTCTGGGTCGTCCGCCCCGCCTCGCCGCCCGGCGTCCCCGGGTGGATGATGATGATCACCCGGCGCCACGTCGGCGGCCCGGCGCACTTCGACGACCGCGAGGCCCGCGCCTTCGGCCCCGCGCTGCGCCACTTCGAGCGCGTCCTCGAGCGCGTGACCGGCGCCCTGCGGATCTACACCGCCGCGCTCGGCGAGAGCCACCCGCACTTCCACGCCCACATGGTCCCGCGCTACGCCACCATGCCGCGCGACGCCCGCGCGTGGAGCGTGTTCGACCTCCAGCGCGCGGTCGCCGCCGGCGAGCTCACCGTCGACCCGCGCGCCGTCGCCGAGATCTCCGCCGCCTATCAGCGCGCCCTGGCCGGCGAGCCCCCGCCGGCATCTGGCGCCTGACCTGCAGGGCGCGACGCCGGGAGAACGCGTACACGCTCGCTCGCCGTGGGCTGCTGCGCGGATGGGCGTCGGAGCCGCGCCCGCCGAATCACCACCGCCGCCTGCGCGGACCGCGTTAGGTATGTGCGGGGGCAACGAGGGCTAATCGTAATCACGGTCGCAGCGTCCGACCCCATCCTGCTCGCGGGCGCCCACGGCAGCTCGCGTTGGCGTCGCGCGCATCGTGTCTCGACCACCGAGGCTGATCTCGATCTGGCGAACGATCAGCTCTGCGCTCGGACCGGTGGCCCTGGCCGGTCGCGTACGCGAGCAGAGGAGCTGGCGGGATGATGCTGGCGACGCGACCATAGATCAGCGAGCGCAGACAGCTCGCGAGATCATCGCGCATGCGTCGAGGGGTGTCCTCCCGATCGAGTGACCACGGTGTGCGGCGGTCGGTTATCATCGCCCGAGGTGAGGACGTCCGGGGACCGATTCGACTACCGCAGCGAGCGGGCGCGCCACGAGGACTTCGTCGGACGTACGGGGCTCCTGGCCCGGCTCGATCAGCTCCTGATCGAGGATGCCGCGGATCTCCAGCCGGACCACGGTCAGCTCTCGCCTGAAAGTCCCCGCTCCGCCACGCGCTGCACGAACGCGCGCTGCATGGTCCGGAACGCGGGAAGATCGGTCTCGAGCTCGGTCAGCGAGTGCGCCAGGAACCGGCCGTAGGCACCCGGACGGCCCTCGTGGATCTTGACCCCATCGTGCAGCACCGCGAGCAGGAGCACGAGCGGCGGGTCCACCGACAGATCGACGACATCGACCGACAGCCCGATGGCGTCGCCGAGCTCGATCGCCAGGCCGATCGGGTCGATCGCACGGCCGATCACGGCGACATCGACATCTGAAGCCGGTCTCGCCTCGCCCCGGGCGCGCGAGCCGAACAGCAACGCGAGCTCGACCTCGTCACGAGGTGCGAGGGCTGCTGCGAGCCGGCTGCGGAGCAGACCGAGATCCATGGCTGTAGTGTAACTTACTTCGCTCTTCGCGCATTCGGGGGATGGCTCGTCGTGCTACCGGGGCCGAAGGCTGAGCAGCGTGGCTCTGCGCTCGGACCGGTAGGCCCGGCCGATCGATTCAGGCGGTCAGGAACAGCGTCCGGAACCACGCGATGAACGCATCGCAAGCGGGCGTCGGCGCGAGCCGGAGGTTGCGGAGGAGGTGCCCGTAGCCGCCCGCCGCGCTGGCGTCGCGCCACACGCTGCGGACCTTGAGCGCCGCCTTGCGCGCGTGGCGCGGCTCGTACTCGGCCGCGTGATCCGCCTTGGCGATCCGGCAGGCCTCGTTGGCGTAGGCGAGGATCGATGCCTGCGGGATGATGCCCGCGACGAAGGTCTCCAGATCGCCGTGGCTGACGTTGTCGGGCCACATCCAGATGCCATATCGGCCCGAGACGATCGCTCCGGCGCCGTCCGGGCCGCCGCCGGGCTCCACGCCCAGATCGTGCAAGATCGCGGCGACAGCAGGCCACTTATCGTTCGTGGCATCGTCGCGGTCGACGATCAGTCCAATGCGCGCCTGCAGGCCCATGCGCGCCTGCCGGCGTCCCTCCTCGATACGCTTTTTGAACTGGCGAATCGCCCAGCTATCGCCGCCACCATCGGGCCGAGCCTTCACGACGCGATGCGGCTCGCGAGCCAGGTCGATCCCGGTGAGCTGCTTCACCAGCGCGTTCACGAGCGCGCCGTCGTCCGGCCCTTCGACGAACAGCGCGTCGATCTCGGCGTTGATCTCCCGCGGCATCAGCGGGCCTCCATCTCCATCTCGACGTACTCGGCAATCCGCCCGGCATCAAACCGGATCGAGGTCGGCTCGCCCTCCTCGAGCCGGTGAACGGCGACCTGAGCGGCGAGTTCCGGATCCTTCCTGTGCAGCTTGGCGAGCCCTTCCAGCCAGTCCTTCGAATGCGTGGCCGCGAAGATCTGGGTCTGGTTCGCGATCGCAGCCTCGACCAAGAAGCGCAGGACCTTGGGCATGACCGACCAATGGAGTCCGTTCTCGATCTCATCAATGAGCAGGAAGCCGCCGGGAGTGAGTGCAACATGAAGTGCAATCGTGAGGATCCGCGACACCCCCTCACCCAGGCTGCCGAGCGGAACCGGGCCCCTTGCGCCGTGCAGAAGGACCTTCGCACCATCGCTCTCGGAGATTGCGATCCGTTCGATCTGCGGCTCGATCAAGCGCAGCGCCTCGACGGTGCGCTGTTCGGCGGGAGTTAGCTCGACCTTTGTCCATAGCTTTGCGAGATGCCCTGGAACAAGGCGATTCGTCGGAACGAACCCGACCGGTGGCTCCAGCTCGAGGCTGTGGAGTGCAGGCGGACTTGCCGTCAGGAGCCAGCCGTCAGCGGTCAGCGCGACTCTCTCCTCGTGGTGGATGTCAGGTCGCTTGAGGGTCGGAGGTTGCCGGCTCACAAGACGGAGTCCGCCTGGAACGTATCGCGGAGAACGCTCGCCTGCGGGCACCGTCTCAATGTGTCGCGATGCCTCAAGCTCATGATCACCGACTGCGCGAAGCTGCAGCATCGCACCGGGAGCGATCGAGTGGCCATGGAACCAGTGACGCAGATCGATCTCCACTAGATCTTCATCTAGGGCTCGGCGACGGCGATTCTCATTTCGCTCCAGCGAGGCGCGATACAGCGCGAACGAACTGTCGCGTGACACCACCGCCTCGATCGCTTCCAGCAGCACCGTCTTGCCGGCGTTGTTGGCGCCGACGATCAGGTTGACCTGCGCGAGGCCGTCGATGCGCAGCTTCCGGAAGCAGCGGAAGTTCTCGATCTCGACCGATGTGATCGCGGCCATACCGCATCCTACTGGGAACCCGCCGGTTGTGCACCGAGCGCCGAGGCCCGTTGCGATCTGCTCGGAGCCGCCAGCGCGGCCGAGCAGGCAGCATTCGCCACCGGCTCGGCTCCGCACTGCCAGCGCGGCCCGAGCAGGGAGCATCCGCCGCTACCGTCAGGGCCGGTCGGCGTCGTCCGTATCGCGACGATGCTGGTCGACAAGCAGCCGGGCCTGATCGCCAGACGTCAACGCGAGCGCGCCGGGGGCGACCGCGAGCAGGATGGGGTCGGACGCCGCGGCCGTGATTTGGATAGGCCGGGTCTTGTCCGCACGTACCTCGCGGGGTCCGCGCAGGACGGGTGGTGATTCGGCGGGCGCGGCTCCGACACCCATCCGC
>DATAPF010000449.1:0-10067 GCA_036265355.1 Kofleriaceae bacterium
GTGCATCGCGCAGTTGAGGCTGGCGTCGACGCCGAACTGGTTCTTGCTCACCCACCCCGCCGTGCAGTTGGTGTTCTCGAAGTGGTCGGCCCAGAAGTCGGCGAGGTCGTGGAAGTTGCTCCAGCCGACCGGGATCGCGCAGGTCGGCGCGCCGCACCAGGTGCCGGGGCGCGCCTGGCACAGCCGCTGCGTGATGTTGTGCGCGAGCTCGTGCCCGACGACGGTGTTGTCGTGGGCGAAGTTCATGAAGTTGGCGCCGTCCTGCGTCCCGGTCGTGAAGCTGGGACACGCCGGATCGGTGTAGCCCTGGCAGGCGCCGTAGTCCATGCTCGACCACGCGTTGCAGCCGGCGCTCGCCGACTGCACCTTGGGGTTCCACGGCGAGATCGGAAACGGCGAGAAGATGCCATTGGCCACGACACCGCTGTAGTCGCGATCGATCACGCTATAGAAGTTGACCTGCTGGAATGCCTTGTTGGTGCCCGAAGCGCACAGCGCCTGGGTCGCATCGTTGATTGGCGCCTGGTTGAAGTTGGCGAACGTCGCGGTGCTGCCGCCAGTGCTGTCGCTGATGCTCACGTCGCTGGCGTTGTAGCCGTCCCCCAGGTAGTCGACCCGGTTCATCACCCCGCTGCGCTTCAGCGTGTACTGGCCGCCCGACGACGGATCGACGGTGAACTGCCACGCCGTGGTGGTGCCGACGCCGGGATCGCGGTTGTAGGTCTCGCCGGACGCGTTGACCTCGGCGAGCAGCGGGTCGAGCTCGAGCAGCGAGCCGTTGTCCGCGTCGGCCCACAGGATGAACGCGCCGGCCTCGCCGTACGCGTCGGCGCGGATGATCATGCGCCAGGCGTAGCGCAGCTGCACCGTGTTCCCGAGGTTGCCGTAGGGCAGCAGCACCAGGTACGGGCCGTCGAGCAGGTCGCCCAGCTGCTGGGCGTGGACCGCGGTGATGCCCTTGACCGCCGCGAGCTCGGGCACCGCCTTGCTGAACACCGCGCTCGCGCTCAGCGTCGACTTGTTGCCCACCGTGTAGTTGTTGATCAGGGAGCCGAACACCGTCGTGACGTTCCATTCCTGCCAGCGCGACGCATAGAGCAGCGTGTGCTCGATCGGCACGCCGGCCTCCATCTGCGGAAACGCGTAGGCGATCTCCTTGCGCTCGATGCCCGCGATGAACTGGGTCAGGGTCTGGCCCTCGCCGGTCTCGAGCGCCTCGCTGACGATCGCCTTGGTCTGGTCATCGGCCTTGCCGGCGAACGTATCCAGCATCAGCTGGGTCTCGGGGTGGAACTGCTTGGGGTTGTTCGCGTACTCGTTCAGGATCTGGGGCACATACGACGCAAAGCTCGCCGTCGGGCTCGCGACGCCCGCGTCGGGCGGCAGGCGCAGCGCATTGACCCCGCGGGTGAACTGGATCGCGCGCAGGATCGGCGCGACGATCGTGTCGCGGACCTGCTTGGCCGGGACCGTCGACTGGACCTGGACCGGGAGGGTGACGACGAACGGATCGCCGTCGCGCGCCGGCAGGTGGCCGTGCGCGCCCTGCGGCAGCAGCTTTGGGTCCGGCTTGAGCGTCAGCCGCAGGTTGATCGGCGGCGCATCGATGTGCGGGACCTCGGTGAGCATCGGCACCGCCTCGGCGCGCGCCTCGGGAGTCTGGTCGCTGCTGCACGCAGCGCCGACCAGGCTGATGTACAGCGCCAGGCCAATAAGATGCGCCCGCGCGATCGCGCCGGAGCGATGGCTGTGGACAAGACCGGTTCTGAGCATGACGGGAGTCCTTTCTGCACGCCGCAGTGACTCCCCAGGACGCTCGCCTCTGCGGATCTTTCGGAGCGATTCGCGCGCAAGGATTGCCGTTCCCGGATCGGGACTACTTGCGCGCGCGACCAGCGGTCGCGGCGTCGCCGGCGCATGCCGCGCTACGGGATGGTCCGGGTGACGAACGTGATCGACTGGTTCTCGACCGTGGTGTCCACGGTGTTGGGCGTGACGCCGGCCGCGCTCAGCGTGATCTGCGCCAGTCCCAGCTGCGCGTCCGGGACCCAGACCATGCCACCGGCCTGCGTCACGTTCGGGTTCGGGTTCCAGTCGGTCAAGCTGTTGCTGCTGTCGTAGAACGTGTCGCTGTCCGCCTGAGGGGTCACCATCGCCGCGATACCGGCCACCGGAGTCAGGCCGCGCACCACCCGCAAGGCGACCGCGCCGTGATCCTCCAGAGTCGCCCTCCCGATATTGGCGTCCAGCAAATCGAAATATAGCTCGGAGAGCATCGCCGGAATCGTGTTCTCGGTCCCGAAGTCCATCACCGACGTCGTGAGCTTGGGGCTCGTGACGTGCCAGATCAGCCCCGGGCCGAGCGGCGCCACCATGGTGAAGCTGCCGTCGAGAGCGGTCGTCGCGGTGCCGACCACCGCCGTGGTGCCACCATCGGTCGCGTGCGCCGTGCCGAGCGTCACCGTGAACCCACCGGCCTTGGTCGGGTCGCACATCGAGGTCGGTGCGCGCAGATCCTGGACCAGGCAGACGCGCCCCGAGATCGCGACGCCGCCGTCGGTGGTGCCGTCCCCGATGCCGGCGTCCCGGACGGTGCCACCGCCGCCACCGCCGCCGGACGTCCCCCCGGGGGGCGCCCCTTCGCGGAGCGGCGGGAAGTCATTGCTGCTCGATGAGCAAGCCGCCAGCACCAGGGCGAGGGCCGCGCGCTTCATGGCCCTGATCATACGCCCGCCCGGCGCGGTGGGCGAATTTGCGTACCGACCGTGAGCCCGCTCACTCCGTGCGGGTCGCAGCGCGTCGGGTGCGCAGCCCGTCGAGCAGCAGCACCGCCACGCCGATCAGCAGCGCCGCGTCCGCCACGTTGAAGATCGGCCAGCGATGGTCGTGGATCCGCCAGCGCACGAAGTCGGTCACCGCACCGTCGCGCACGCGGTCGACCAGGTTGCCCAGCGCGCCGCTGGCGATCAGCGCGTACGCCGCGCGCCGCCAGCGTTGGTCGGGCGCGGCGCGCAGCGCGAGCAGGCTGATGCCGACCAGCGCGATCGCCGCGATCACCACCAGGATCACCCGCATCCCGGTGTGGCCGGCGGCCGACGCGAACGCCGAGAACGCCACCCCCGGGTTATACGCCAGCTCCCAGTCCCAGTAGCCGTCGACCACCGGCTGGGGCACGCCCGCGCAGCGCCCCGCGAGCAGGTCGCCCGGCTGGGCGCACCCCGCGGGCGCGACCGGCAGCGTGCGCGCCCACGCCTTGCTCAGCTGATCGGCCGCGAGCGCGGCGATCAAGATCACGGCGAACACGACGGCGCCACGGCGGCTGCCAGCGGGAATGGTCACCCGGACAAGACCGCCGCCGGGGCCTCGGCTATTTCCGCATCACTTGCCGAACGTCTTGACCAGCCCCGCAGCCTTTGCCCGGGCTTGCCGGCTCGCCTTGTGCGCCTTGTCGCGGCGGCCTTCCTTCTGGATATCGATGAACATCAGGCCGACCCCGACGACCAGCACGATGTCGGCGACGTTGAACACCGGCCACTCGTGGGTCTGGTAGCGCCACAGGATGAAGTCGGTCACGACCCCGAACGAGATCCGGTCGATCAGGTTGCCGACCGCGCCGCCGGTGACCAGCGCGAGCGCCCAGTGCAGGATCCTCTGGTCCGGCCGCGCCTTGCGCAGCATCCACAGCATGCCGAACACCGCGACGATGCCGACGACCGACAGCCCGATCCGCGCGCCCTCCTGGCTGGAGAACAGCCCGAACGCCGAGCCCGGGTTCATCGACAGCCGCCACTCCCAGACCCCATCGACCACCGGCACGGCGGTCCCCGCGCACGACGGCCGCGGATCGGCGGCCTGCCCCGAGGCCGGCGCCGGCGACCGGACCAGATCGTCGGGCACGATGCACATCGCGCTGCCGCCGCGGAGCCGCGCGGTCGGCAGCGACTGGCGCGCCCAGACCTTGGTCGCCTGATCCGCGACCAGCGACAGCGCCGCGACGATCAGGAACACCACCCACTTCCGGCCAGCCCCGGACGCGCTGGGGTCAGGCACGGACGGCGCGGACGCGGGCGCGGAATCTCGATCGCTCATGGGTCCTAGCGCTTTATCGCGCGCAGCGCCGCGGCGCAACGCTGACATACGTCGTTCGGGTCGGCGGCGAGCGCGTCGAAGTGCTTGCGGCAACGCTCGCAGCGCGGCCCGGGGTGGAGCTCGACCGCGACGTCCTCGGTGTCGGCCGGCTCCAGCCGGACCTCCGACACGATGAACAGATCGGCGAGCTCGTCGCGGTAGGCGCTGAGCAGCGGATCGGCCGGCGGGTGGCGCAGCGCGACCCGCGCATCGGTCGACTTGTTGCCGGCGGCGCGGAACGGCTCCAGCGCGCGGTTGACCCGCTCGCGCCACGCCAGCAGCTTGTCGAACTGCAGCAGGACATCCACCGCCTCCGCGTCGTCGACCGCCGGCGGGAACGTCGCGAGGTGCACGCTGTCCGGATCGCCCGCGCGGCGCGGCATGTGGCTCCAGATGTCCTCGGCGGTGAAGCACAGGATCGGCGCCGCCAGCACGGTCAGCGCGCGCAGGCACTCGTACAGCACCATCTGGGCGGCGCGGCGCGGCCCGGAGTCCGCCGGATCGCAGTACAGCCGGTCCTTGGTGACGTCGGAGTACAGCGCCGACAGGTCGACCGTGACGAACTCGACCAGCAGCCGGTGCACGACGTGCAGCTCGTAGGCCTCGTAGGCCTTGCGCGCGCGCGCGACCACGACGTCGAGCCGCGCCAGCACGTAGTGATCGATCCCGGTCAGCGCGTCGCGGCGCTCGAGCTCGGCGCGGGGGTGGCGGTCGGGATCGAAGTCCTGGAGGTTGCCGAGCAGGAACCGCGCGGTGTTGCGCAGCTTGCGGTACCACTCCGACAGCCCGTCGAGGATGGTCTGCGAGTACGCGATGTCGGTGCGGAACTCGGTCGAGCCGACCCACAGCCGGAACAGCTCGGCGCCGCTCTTCGCGATCACGCTGTCGGGCTCGATGTAGCTGGTCTGCTTGCCCTCGGCCCGCGCCCTGGCGAGCGCCGACTTCGAGTACGGGTTGCCGTGCTCGTCGAGCACGAACCCGTGGGTGATCACCTGGCGGTACGGCGCGCGGCCCTCGATGCCGACCCCGGTGAGCAGCGACGAATGGAACCAGCCGCGGTGCTGATCCGAGCCCTCGAGGTAGAGGTCGATGTGGTGGTGGTCGGGGTCGCGCGACGCCATCGCCAGCCACGACACGCCGGACTCGAACCACACGTCGACGATGTCCTTCTCGCGCTCGAGCTGGTCGGCCCCGGCGTGGCAGTGGCCGCACGCCGTGCCCGGCGGCACCAGCTCGCTCACCGGCCGCGTCCACCACGCATCGGCGCCCTCGCGCTCGAAGATCGCGGCGACGTGGTCCATCGTGTCGGCGTCGGCGTGCGGCGTGCCGCACTTGCCGCAGTAGAACGTCGGGATCGGCGTGCCCCACAGCCGCTGGCGCGACAGCACCCAGTCCGGCCGGTTCTCGATCATCGCGTAGATCCGGTCGTGACCCCACGCCGGGACCCACGTCGTGCGATCGATCTCGGCCAGCGCCCGCCCGCGCAGCTCGGCGTGGTCCATCGCGATGAACCACTGCGGCGTCGCGCGATACACGATCGGCCCCTTGCACCGCCAGCAGTGCGCGTACTGGTGCTGGACCCGATCGGCCGGCGGGTTGAGCAGGTGCCCGGTGCTCGCCAGGTGCGCGATGATCACCGGGTTGGCCTCCTCGGTGGTCAGCCCGGTGAGCTCGGCGCCGCCGTCGATCCGCACCCCGGCGACGTAGCGGCCGGAGTCGTCGAGCGGCGCGTACGCCGGCAGCCCGTGCGCCATGCCGGTCTTGAAGTCGTCGGCGCCGTGGCCGGGCGCGGTGTGGACCAGCCCGGTGCCGGCATCCGCGGTCACGTAGTCGGCGAACCACAGCCGGAACGCGTCGCCGGGCGCCGCGCCGCTGACGTCGGCCGCGAGGAACGGGTGCCGGTAGTTCGCGCCCTCGAGCGCCGCCATCTCGGCCGGCGCGATCTCGATCGCCTTGGTCAGATCGGCGCCGCCGATCGCGCGGGCCACCGACGCCGCCAGCTCGCGCGCGACGATCAGGGACTCCCCGGGGTCGCGCGGGTTGGGGAACGCGACGTAGGTCAGATCCGGATGCGCGACGATCGCCAGGTTGGCCGGCAGCGTCCACGGCGTGGTCGTCCAGATCACCAGCGCCAGCCGCTTGCCCTCGAGCCGCGCGTCGAGCTTGCCGCGCCAGACGTCGCTGACCAGCGGCATCTTCACGTAGACGCTCGGCGAGCTGTGGTCCTGGTACTCGATCTCGAACTCGGCGAGCGCGGTCCGATCGCGCGGGCACCACACCACCGGCTTCTTGCCGCGGTACAGGTAGCCGTTGCGCGCGAACGTCGCCAGCGCGCGCGCGATCGCCGCCTCGTAGCTCGGATCGAGCGTCAGGTACGGGCGCTGCCAGTCGCCGAGCACACCGAGCCGGCGGAACTCGGTGCGCTGGATGTCGACGTAGCGCAGCGCGAACTCGCGGCACAGCCGGCGGACCTCGGCCGCGGTCAGCGAGCTGCGCCGCTCCCGGATCGCCGGATCGCGCTCGACCGCGAGCTCGATCGGCAGCCCGTGGGTGTCCCAGCCCGGCACGTAGGGCGTGCGGAACCCCGCCATCGTCCGCGACTTGACGACGATGTCCTTCAGGATCTTGTTGAGGATGTGGCCGTAGTGGATGTTGCCGTTGGAGTACGGCGGCCCGTCGTGCAGCACGAACAGCGGCGCGCCGGCGCGGGCGGCGAGGATCCGCTCGTACAGCTTCATCTCGTCCCACCGCGCGAGGATCTCCGGCTCGCGCCGCGCCAGATCGCCGCGCATGGGGAACCTGGTGTCCGGCAGGATCACCGTATCCTTGTATTTCGACTTGGTCTCCTGACCCGACATCAGGCGGCGACCATAGCCGATCCCATCGCCGCCGTCCGCACGCCCCGGCTCCGGTCACCATCGCCTCGGCCGTCGCACCGCCCTGCTAGGATGCCGCATGGCCGACGAACCCCGCCCCCGCGCCTCGTGGGACGAATACTTCATGAGCATCGCGCAGGTCGTGGCGACCCGCTCGACCTGTCCGCGCAAGTACGTCGGCGCGGTGATCGTCCGCAACCGGACCATCCTGTCGACCGGCTACAACGGCTCGATCCGCGGCATGCCGCACTGTTCGGACATCGGCCACATGATGGAGGACGGCCACTGCGTCGCGACGATCCACGCCGAGGCCAACGCGATCATCCAGGCCGCGCGCAACGGCGTGAACATCGACGGCGCCACCACCTACGTCACCGCGAGCCCGTGCTGGAACTGCTTCAAGCAGCTCGCCAACGCCGGCATCGTGCGCATCGTCTACGGCGAGTTCTATCGCGACGACCGGATCTTCGAGGTCGCGCGCCAGATCGGCATCGAGCTCGTCCATGTCGCGCTGCCCGGCGTCCTGTTGCCCGGGCTGCCTGCTGTGCCCGAAAGCTCACGCTGATCAGATCTGGGACACTGGCGACCATCGCCTCACTGAACATCTGGCGCACAGAACCTGAACACCTGTCTGCAACGCACTGTTCGAACGCAAATCAAGGGCCAGAGCGAGTTTTCACGTCGGTATATGGTTGAGCCAGTGCACCGCACAGCCTAGCCTTTGCTTCCATGCGCCGATTTGGACTGCTCATCGTCGCAGCCGCGGCGTCGGTTGTCGTCTCGGTGGGATCGGGGGCCGCGTCCGCGGATCCGTCGACCCAGCCCGGTGCCCGGGCCGCCGCCCGGCGGAGCATCAACGACAAGGGCACGATGCGGCAGTGCAGTGAGCGCGGCGGCAAGACCGCGTGCCGGCGGGTCGCGGTGTTCCAGGGCCACAACGCCAGCCCGTCGACCCTGCGCACCGACCCGCTCGACCGGCCATCCGGCGACATCTGGATCTACGCCGAGAACCTCGGCGAGGAGTTCCAGGGCAACATCTACAAGCCCGACGGCAGCTTCGACGACGCCGCGCTCGCCAGGCTCGACGACATGTGGCGCGACACCAGGACCGGCGATGTCCGCGCCGTGCGCGCCGAGCTCTACGAGCACCTGTCCCGGATCTGCGATCACTACCCCGGCCACCGCGTCGACCTGGTGTCCGGCTTCCGGTTCCACGAGCGCGACTCCAGCCGCCACTTCCACGCCTCGGCAATGGACATCAAGATCAAGGACGTCTCGATCCGCGAGCTCTACGAGTTCGCCCAGACCCTCGACGTCGGCGTCGGCAACGAGGGCGCGCTGGGCGTCGGCATCTACCCGACCAGCCAGTTCATCCACGTCGACTTCCGCGCGCCGGGCGAGCCGAGCTACCGCTGGACCGACTGGTCGGGGCACGACGGCGGCAAGCGCAAGCCGCCCGGCCGCACCCAGCCCGCCCGCAAGCCGGTCAGCTGAGCCGCCGCGCGCGCCAGCGTCAGATCGCGATCGGCTCGCCGCGGTCGATCTTGTCGAGCAGCTCGCCGAACTCGCGCTCGGCGCCCGGGTAGACCAGCCGGGACAGCTCGATCATCGCCGTGCGGTCGAGGTCCCGCCGACCGACCTCGTAGACACAGCAGAGATCGCCGAGATCTTGCGCACGTCGGTGCCGGTCACGACGCACGCTCCTGGCCGCCATGAACTTGAGGATGATGAGCACCTCGGTTCGCGGAACCTTCCAGTCCCCCACCGTGCGCACCTGCTCGACCGCCGCGTGGAACAGCGGATGGTTGCTGGCGCCGATCAGGTCGACGTCGATCGCCTTGAGCTGGATCTCGACGCCCATGTCGGTCTCGCCCAGCTCCCCGAACTCCTTCCTCAGGCGGCGGACCACGCTCGCGAGGCCGGCAGTCTCGACGATGAAGTCGAAGTCAGGCGTGGCGCGCGGCTCCGTGACGAGGCCGATCGCGTACGTGCCGACCAGCGCCCAGCGCACGTGGCAGAACTCGAACGCTTCGATGACCCGGCAGATGTCCGCTTCGGCCATCGTCCTGCCTGTGCGCTCAGCGCCCGCCCGACGGCCGAACAGCGCCCGGTGTGTCGCCAGGATCCGCATCGAGCGCCGGATCGCCTCGGGGATCCCTGCGGGAGACATCCTCGCGCATCCTACGATGGCGTCTGCGTGCCGCAGGCGAGATCGGCGAGGAGCCGCCGATCTCGCCTGCGTCGTGCCCACGCTTGTCACGACGCTGCGACCTCACTGGCCGGCCCATGGATTCTGATCCGCGGCGCGGTGATTCCCTGTTCGACCGCGTCACCGGCGCAGGCGACGCGCGGCAAGAACCGGCACCCACGTGGGGGCGAGCGAGTCTGCGACCGGACAGGGCGGCTTCCACGTGAGCAAGGCTGGATCCGTGAAAGGCTGGCCCAGCGATACGCCCGGCAAGAACCGGCACCCACGTGGGGCGAGTCTGCGACCGGACAGGGCAGCTTCCACGCGAGCAAGGCGGATCGGTGGAGGGTGAGGCCCGCGGCCGAGGCTGGCCCAGCGATGCGCCCGGCAAAGAACCGGCACCCACGTGGGCGAGCGCCTCCCATGTGCACAAGGCTGGATCCGCGGAAGACCGGCCCAGTGATACGTCCGGCAAGAACCGGCACCCACGTGGGAGCAGGCGGGTCTGCGACCGGACGGCGCGGCCTCCACGTGAACAGGGCTGGATCCGTGGAAGGCCGGCCCACCGATACGCCCGGCAAGAACCGGCACCCACGTGGGGGCAAGCGGGTCTGCGACCGGACAGGGCGGCTTCCACGCGAGCAAGGCTGGATCCGTGGAAGGCCGGCCCACCGATACGCCCGGCAAGAACCGGCACCCACGTGGGCGAGCGCCTCCCATGTGCACAAGGCTGGATCCGCGGAAGACCGGCCCACCGATACGCCCGGCAAGAACCGGCACCCACGTGGGGGCAAGCGGGTCTGCGACTGGACAGCGCGGCCTCCCACGTGAGCAAGCCTGGATCCGTGGAAGGCCGGCCCACCGATACGCCCGCC
>DATAPF010000450.1:0-16078 GCA_036265355.1 Kofleriaceae bacterium
TCTCCGGGCGCGCTCGGGGTCGACCAGCTCAGCGTGAACCGCTTGCCGTCCTCCGAGAACTGACCCACCCCGCCGTTGCCGAGGGGCAGCGCCACCGTGGCCCGGGGCTTGAGCGTGGTCGCGTCGAGCAAGCGGACCTCCCCGTGGTTGCCGGCGTCGACCATCACGGCGACCGAATTCCCCTGCCTGGCCACGGCGGTGGCGGCGATCTGCGCCGTCGCGGGCCGGGTCTCGACGTACCGCGCGGTCTCCTTGCCGGTCGCGACGTCGATCGACAGTACCAGCGCCTGCTCACCGCCGCCGTCGGTGGCGATCAGCGCGCGCTTGCCATCCGCCGAGAACGCCGCGTCGGTGATCGTCACCTTCGAGCTGTCGCGGGGCCACAGCGGCCGCGCCGCTCCGGTGGCGAGATCGAGCACCACGAGGGAGTTCTCGGACTGCGACGGGAAGCGCTCGTAGAGGCCCCACTTCCCATCGCGGCTGACGTCCGCCAGGCCGCCCGGCTTGTCGTCGCGATAGATCTGCTTCTCCTCGCCCGGGGCCCTGGCCGACGCCATGTACACGCCGGTGCCCGCGTCGGACATCGCCCGCGCGCTGTAGAAGATCGTGTCGGGCTTGCCATCGCGGATCAGCACCGCGTCGCGCTGCCGCCGGGCGCCGGGCGTGAGCTCGATCAGCCCGCTGCCGTCGAGGTTGACCCGGAAGAACGACCAGTTCTCGTCGGCGCCGTGATCGGACTGGAACACCAGCGCCTTGCCGTCGGGGGTCGTCACCGCGCCGGTCACCCGGTCGGTCGAGGTCACCAGCCGGGTCGCCGGCGCATCCGGCTTGCCGGCGTCGGCAATGTAGAGCTGCGGCAGGCCATCGCGGTCGGACACGAACACCACGCGCTTGCCGTCCCGCGTGAACTTCGCGCCACCGTTGCTGAAGGCATCGACCGCGCCGGCGACCGCCTTCGCGAGATCGGCATCGCGCGCGGCGTCGGCGCCGGCCGGCGTGTCGGGATCCGCGTTGACCGCGACCGGGGCCGGGGCCGGCGCTGGCGCAACGGGAGGAGCCGGCTCGGACGGCGGCGCCGCGGGCGCGGATGGCGGCTCGGCGGGCGCGACGGACTTCGTCGGTGCGCCACACGCGGCCACGACCAAGGCAATGACGAGAGCGAGAATGGGTGTGCTCCGCATGAGCGTCACGATAACGGAGTCCGCGGCGACCGGGCGACCGAAACCACGCGCGACACGGCGCGACCGGGTGAGGCAGTCGGGTGAGGCAGCTCCGCTGTCGCGGGACAGACGGACGGACGCGGCGCCGGTCGGTGCGCAGATCGTGCGCCCGCGCCGCACGGATCAGGGCAGCGGCACATCGCTCGATGCAGCGATGTGCGGCGGCGCCCGCCACCGTCCAGCGTCGCGCCGCTCTGTAGGATCCCCGCGATGTCCTCCGAGCCGGTCGCGCGGTTTGCGACGCACGCCAGCACCGTGGTGGGCGCCGAGAGCGCCCCCGCCCCCGCCCCGGCGGAGCCGCCGGTCGCAGCCGGATCGGGGCCGCTGTTCCGCCCCGCGGAGGCGATCCACGGCCCGTCGTCGATGGACCGTCGCATGCGCCGGGACCTGTGGTGGCTGTCGCTCGTGATCCCGGTGCTGTGCGCCGCGGTCGTGGCCTCGAGCTTCCTGCTCGGCGGCGCCTCGCCCGCCCGGCGGCTGCTCGTCGCCGGCATGATCGCCAATGCGACGTGCGGATCGTGGATGGCGTGGATGGCGCGCCGCGCGCGGCTGACGGCGAGGACCACCGCGAGCGCCTGGTTCATCCTCACCGCGGGCAGCTGCAGCGCGATCCTCTACTATGGCGTGGTGTCGCCGGTCGGGCTGATGCTCGCGGTGCTCGCGGTGTTCTTCGTCGGCGTGCGCGGCCAGCGGATCGTCGCGGTGATGGTCTACGGGATGTTCGCGGGGTTCCACGCGGCGCTGGTCGGGCTGATCGCGGCCCGTGGCGTGCCCGCGCTCGGCGTGCTCCCCGATGCCGCCAGCGGACCGGGAGAGCTCGTCGTCACCGAGCTGCTGATCCAGCTCGTGCTGTTCGCGACGATGATCGCCGCGGCGGCGGTCCGGCGCAGCACGTCGACCGCGCTGCGCGAGTTCGAGCAGCAGGCGCGCGAGGTCGGGCGCCACGAGCTCCTGCTCGACGACGCCAAGCGCGCGTTCGAGGCCGCGCTGCGGGCGGACGGTGGCGGACGGTTCACCCATCAGGTCGTGGGCTCGTACCGGCTGGGCCGCCTGCTCGGCGAGGGCTCCATGGGCGAGGTCTACGACGCGACCGACACCCGGACCGGCACCTCGGCGGCGGTCAAGCTGCTGCGCCGCAATGTCATGGCCGACCGGCGCATGGTGCAGCGGTTCCTGACCGAGGCCCGGATCGTCCGGTCGCTCGACACCGAGCACATCGCGCACGTGCTGGACACCGCCGATCCCGCGTCGGGCCTGCCGTACATCGCGATGGAGCGGCTGCACGGCCGCGACCTGCGCCAGCACCTGGCCGCCCACCGCGACCGCCGGCTACCGATCGCCGAGGCCGAGGATCTGCTGCGCCAGGTCGCGCGCGGGATCGATGCCGCGCACCGCGCCGGCGTCGTGCATCGCGATCTCAAGCCCTCGAACCTGTTCCGCACCGCGGCCGGGGTCTGGAAGATCCTCGACTTCGGGGTGTCGAAGGTGATCGGCGAGCACACGGTGGAGAACGCGATCATCGGCACGCCGAGCTTCATGTCGCCGGAGCAGGCCAACCGCGGCGACGTCGATGGTCGAACCGACATCTTCGCGCTCGGCGCGATCCTCTACTACGCGATCACCGGGACGCTCGCGTTCGACGGCGCGACCCTCGCGGCGATCGCGCTCCAGGTCACCCACCACACGCCGCCGCCGGTCAGCCAGCGCGTCCCCGGGCTCCCTGCGGAGGTCGACGCCGCGGTGATGACCGCGCTCGCCAAGGACCCGCAGCAGCGGTTCGCGACCGCCGGGGCATTCGCCGGCGCATTCGGCGCTGCGCTCGCCGCCGCGCACCGGGACGGCGACCGCTCCCCGGAGCCAGCGGCGCTCGCCGGGCAGCGCCGTCACGATCGACCGGCGAGCGCGCCGGTGACGTGACGCCGCCGCTGGCGCGTGGAGACGAGCGAGCCTCCTGCGCACCCTCGACGGCATCTGGTTTCCGCCGTACGACGACGCACTCCTGCCACCCCGGGGTGTCTCGATCACGCAGATCGGGTTCGGCATCCAAGACACGCGCCTGGCAATGAAGTATTCGCAATAGAAGCAGCATGTTGCGCGTTTGTCGCGCGACGTTCGCGAGCGGCGCCGTCCCGTGATCGAACCGCACCGGTCAAGGAGGTAGCCATGATGTCATTCTCGATCGCGAAGACAGCGAAGACGGTAACGCGCCTGGGTGGATGTGCAGCGCTGTTCGCGCTGCTCGGCGCCGCTCACTGCGAAGGAGAAGGCTTCGTGCAGACGCAAAGCCTGGCCAAGGGTGAGTGCGTCCTGCAGAACCCGGTCAACAACCCGAACCCGGCGGCCGGCAGCGTCGGCGACGTGCTGCAGCTCGCCGACGCCAGCAACGTCAACGATTTCATTCAGTGCCAGCTCAGCCTGGCGTTCAACAGCGACGCGAGCGTGAATGTGGTGGTGTTCGTGTCGCCCATCGATGCCCAGGGCCATTCGTTCGTCGACACCGACCGGCCGGTGGACATCGTCAATCTGTCGAGATAGGCGCCGGCGCGGCGTCCCTACGATTCCGCGAACCAGCCCGCCAGACCCTGACGCAGAACGCTGCGGGCACTTTTGCGCATGACTCGCTCCACGCGATTGGTGATCTGCGAGATCGACAGCCGCTTTTGAAGTGCAGCGCCGCTTCCTTTGTGAGCCAGCACACTTGAGGCCGGTTCGACGGGGACTCGTGTCCGCATCAGCGCACCTCAGCTGTTATCGGTGTGATGTCGAGATCCGCGTCGACGCGTCCGTACAACGGCCGAGATTGCCCATGTCGATCACCTCGTCGCACGATCGTTCACGTCCATCGCCAGCTGCCGCGGGGCCGGGCCGCGGGCCCGCCGCGCCGGCCCCTGGCCCCGGAAAGCGCACGCTGACCGAGGATCTCGGCACAGGAGATACGCTGCCCGACTCCCAGCGCGCCGGGTTCGAGCAATCGCTCGGCCGCGATCTGTCCGGCGTGCGGGTCCACACCGGAACCGCCGCGGCGGATCACGCCGATCGCGTCCAGGCCCGCGCGTTCGCGGCCGGCCCGCACATCGTGTTCGGGCGCGGCGAGTACCGGCCCGACGATCCGCGCGGGCAGCAGCTGCTCGCGCACGAGGTGGCGCACACCGCGCAGCAGCACGGCGCCGCCCCCGGCGGCGATCTCGCGACGACCCAGCCCGGCGACGCGGCCGAGCGCAACGCCGATACCGCGGCCGCGGCGATGATCACCGGCGCGCCCGCCCAGGTCACGGCGCAGCCTGCCGCGATCGCGCGCAAGACCCAGGACGAGAGCATCGATCCACCGGCCGACGCGGCTCCCGGCGGCGACCCACCGGCCGCGAGCGCCGATGGCGCGCAGCCGGCAAGCGATCCGGGGAAGGCCGCGGACGCGAGCAACGCCGGCAACGATTCGATCGGCGAGCTCACCGCGCAGCAGATCGGGATCGAGCCGTACGAGCCGCCCGACGTGGGACCGGACGTGCCGGTCCGTGACACCGAGGCAGACAAGCAGGCGATCGCCGCCGTCGGCGAGCAGCTGCCGCCGCAGGGCGGCGCCGACGAGCTCGCCGGTGGCGCAACCGCGGCCGGCCCCGCCGCGCAGACCGGGCCTGCAGCGCAGCCCGCAGCGGGCGGCGGCGACGGGAGCGGTGGCGGCGAGGCCAGCCCCGAGGTCACCGCCGCGATCACGGCCGCGCAGAGCGACGCGCGCGCCGCCGTCGCGCAGTCCGAGGCCGACGCCACCGCCTACAAGGCGGAGATGACCGCGCGCCGCGATCAGTTCGACGACGAGCAGCACGCGACGATGCTCGAGCAGCTCAAGACGATGAGCGCGGTGCAGAAGCGCCAGACGCTGCAGGACCTCGGCTACGACGCCAAGACGGTCAAGCAGCTCAAGGACTCCGAGCTCGACGGCCTGATCGAGGGCAAGCTCGACGCCGAGCAGCGCAAGACCAAGATCCTCGGGATGGATCCCGACCAGCTGGCGGCGCTGTCGCCGGCGCAGAAGATCCAGTACCTGGTCGACCTCGGCATCGATCGCGGCGATCTCGACAAGGCCGGCCAGGCCAAGGCGACCAAGCTGTTCGACGACGTCATGAAGGTCGCGCACGTCCCGGGCCAGCACCAGGTCAAGATCCAGATCAAGGGCGGGCTGTTCGGCAAGAGCTGGATCGTCAAGGTCCAGTGCGACGCCGACGGCAACACCGACATGCAGGCCCAGAAGGAGGGCGGCTTCTTCTCCAAGCTGTGGGGCTGGATCAAGGCCGCGCTGCCGATCATCCTCACGGTGCTCGCGCCGTTGACCGCCGGCGCCACGCTGATCGCACTCGCGATCTACCAGACCGCGAACGCGATCCGGACCGGCGACTGGCTCGGCGCCGCGATCGGCGTCGCCGGTGCGCTGGTCGGCATCGGCGCATTCCTCAACGGCATCGGCGCCGCGTCGGGCGCGTTCACCAAGATCGCCCAGGTCGCGAGCAAGGTGAAGACCGTGGCGCAGAGCGCCCAGACCGCGATGCAGGCCGCCAAGGCCAAGAACGCCGGGTCGCTGCTCGGCGCGCTCGCCTCGGGTGCCGGCGCGTTCGCGGCGTTCGCGTCGAGCTCGGCCGACAAGTTCGCCCAGACCATGACGCAGTGGTCGGAGAAGCTCAAGAAATGGAGCGCGATCGTCTCGGGCGGACAGAAGGTCGTCCAGGGCATCGAGAAGGGCGATCCGATCGCCGCGATCGGCGGCGCGTTCGATACCGCGGCGGCCGTCGCCGGGCCCAAGACCAAGACCGGCGAGGCGCTGACCCGCGGCTCGAAGATCGCCGGGTTCGCCGGCGCCGGCAAGCGCGCGCTCGCGTCCAAGCCGCCTGACTACGCCGCGGTCAGCGAGGCCGCGCTCGGCATCGCCGGCCAGCTCCACGAGGACCGCCGGCTCGACGATGCGAGCAAGATCATCGCGTCGGCCAACCGGCTCAAGCAGGCGTGGGCCAAGCGCGACGCCGATCCGGCCGGCCTCGCCGCCGCCGCGCTCGACCTCGCCCAGGCGATCCAGCTGGCGAAGTACGACGCCGACCACGACGAGACCAAGGACGCCGACGGCAAACCCACCGCCGACCCCGATCGCGCGGCGATCACCGAGCGCTACCAGCGCGCCGGACGGGTCGTGACCGCGGCCAAGGCGGCGCTGACCGCGGCGACCGCGAAGCCGCGGCCCAACTACCTCGCCGCGCTCGATGCCGCGTCGCAGCTCGCCGCCGAGCTCACCGCGAGCAAGCAGATCGACGCCGCGGCGCTGGTGACCGCCAAGCTCGACGCGTGGACCAAGGCCGTCAACAGCAAGAACGAGGCCGCGATCCTCAAGGCCGGGACCGAGCTGGGCGAGGCGATCTCCGGGCTGCGCGGCGCGATCACCGGCGAGCACGACGCCGCCCAGCAGGCCGCCCAGGCCAACCTCGCACCGGGCGAGACCTTGCCGGACGACGGCGGCGCCGAGCTGCCACCCGGGCCGTCCGCGCGCGACGCCGACATCGTCGACGGCGATGCGATCGACGGCGGCGCGCCGGCCGACGCCCCGTCGGGCCCCAGCGACGGCGGCGACGGCTACGCCCTCACGCCTGTGGCCTACCAGCCCGATCCCCAGGCGCCCGGCCGTCCCGCTTCGCCCAGGCAGCCGTCGATCTCCGGCAAGATCGCCGGCGGCGGCCCGCTCAGCAACGCCGACGTCGCCGCGATCGATGAAGCCGCCCCGAAGGTGCCGTCGCAGTTCCGGCGCTACATCGCCTACGCCGACGTGATCAAGGTCGGCGGCTCGCTGGCGTGGCGCGCCAACAACCCGGGGAACCTGCGCGACGCGCCGACCAAGATCGACACGGTGTCCGGCGCGGTCGGCACGTTCGCCGTGTTCGCGACGATGGACGACGGCCGCGCCGCGCAGCGCGCGCTGTACCTCGACAAGTACGGCGATCAGACGGTCAAGGACGCGATCAACAAGCTGACGCCGCCGTCGGAGAACGACACCGCGGGCTACCTCGCGAAGCTCAAGGCGGCCGGCGTCGATCTCGACAAGGACGTCAAGTCGCAGATCGACAAGCTGATGCCGGCCGTCGAGGCCAACGAGGGCATGATCACCGGCGTCGAGCTGCGGCGCCAGGCCGACGCCCAGGGCATGCGCGCCTGACCACGAGCGGTCAGGCGCGGCCGGCGCGAGCGAGCCCGACGCACGGAAATGCTTGATCTTATCCGTTATAACGGATATCTATCTACCCATGACCAAGATCCGCGACGAGATCCTGGAGGCCAACCGCCGCTACGCCGAGCACTTCGGCAACAAGGGCCAGCTCGCGCTGCCGCCCGCGCGCCGGTTCGCCCTCCTCACCTGCATGGACGCCCGGATCGATCCCGCGAAGCTCGCGGGGCTCGCGGAGGGCGACGCCCACGTGATCCGCAACGCCGGTGGCCGCGCGAGCGACGACGCGATCCGCTCGCTGGTGATCTCGTACAAGCTCCTGGGCACCCACGAGTGGTTCGTCATCCACCACACCGACTGCGGCATGCTGCTGTTCACCGACGACGTCATGCGCGATCTGCTGGCCCAGAGCCTCGCGACCGCGACGCACGACGGCACCCGGTGGACCGATCGGGGCGGCGGCGGCTCGCACGCGGGCGACTTCATCGCCTGGCTGACGTTCAAGGACCTTGCCGCCAGCGTGGTGAGCGACGTCGAGCGGATCCGCCACCACCCGCTGGTCCCGCCGTCGATCCCGATCCACGGCTACATCTACGAGGTCACGACCGGCCGGCTCGTCGAGGTGCCACAGGCGACGAAGTCCGGCCAGCCGCGGTAGTGCCTCGCATCGGGCTTGTGCTGCTCAGCGCGATAGCCGGCGCAGCAACGGTCCGAACGTCGTGCCCTGAACCAGGATGGAGAACGCGACCACGGCATAGGTCATGCCGAGGATCACATCACGGCCGTCGGATTCCGGCAGCGACAGCGCCATCGCGATCGACAATCCACCGCGGAGCCCGCCCCAGGTCAGGATTCCGGTCGAGTGCGGCGTCGACTGGCGGAACCGACCGAGCGCCGCCAGTGGCACCGAGACCGCGATCCAGCGCGCGACCAGCGCGATCGGGATCGCGAGTAGCCCGGCGGCGAACATCCCACGGTGAAACGGCAGGACCAGCACCGTGACCCCGATCAACATGAACAGCACTGCGTTGAGCAGTTCGTCGACCAGCCTCCAGAACGCATCGACGTACAGCTTCGTGTGGTCCGACATCACCGTCCGCCCGCGATGGCTGATCATCAGGCCGGCCACGATCGCGGCGAGCGGCGCCGACACGTGCAGCGCTTCGGCGGCGGCGTATCCGCCGATCACGAGCGCGAGCGTGATCAGCACCTCGACCGAGTAGTCGTCGATGCTGCGCAAGAGCTGGTATGCGAGGTAGCCGGTCACGAGTCCGAACACCGCGCCGCCGAGCGTCTCGCGCGCGAACAGCAGGGCGACCCCGCCGGCAGTGACCTCGTGGCCACTCGCGATCGCGAGGACGGTGGTGAACACGACCACGCCGATCCCATCGTTGAACAGCGACTCGCCGGCGATCCGGGTCTCGAGCTGGTGCGGCGCGACAACCGACTTCAACATGCCGAGCACCGCGATCGGATCGGTCGGCGAGATCAGCGCGCCGAACAGGAACGCTTCCACCGGCGTGATCGCGACACCGATCGCAGGGAGCGCCAGGTCGATCGCGCCGCCGATCACGAGGGTCGACAGCAGCGTGCCGCCGAGCGCCAGCGCCGCGACCGCCAGCTTGTCCGAGCCCAGGCTCGCCACGTCCAGATGGAGCGCCCCGGCGAACAGCAGGAGGCCGAGCATGCTGTGGAGCAGCGTGTCGCTGAAATGGAGCTCGGTGACCCAGCCGCGCGCTGGGCCGCTGACGTCGACCCCGAGCCAGTCGAGCGCGAGGACGCACAGCGAGCTGATCAGCGCGGTCGCCATCAGCCCGACGCTCGCCGGCAGCCGTAACAGCTTGGCATTGGCGTATGCGAACGCGGCGGTGAGTGACAGTACGATCGCGGCAAGCTGAAAGTCGGTCATGGCGCTGCGGCCCTCGCGAAGCGGGCGGCCCGACCTGCTTCAGCTCCTGCAGCGCGCTGCACCCTTGGCCCCATCATACGCGACCGGCAGCCGCGCGGCGAGCCGTGCGGCGGTTGCCCGCTCATGACCGCGAGCCGATCGTCGCGACCGCGCCCAGACGATTCCGCGAGCTAGAACGGGGCCAGGCGCTCGAGGCGGAGCCAGCGCCCGGTGTGGGGATGGACGAACGCGAGCGCCTCGGCGTGGAGCGCGAGGCGCTCGGCGGCGCGGCCGTACAGCCGGTCGCCGGCGATCGGGGCGCCGAGGCCGAGCGGGTGGGCGGCGTGGACGCGGAGCTGGTGGCTGCGGCCGGTGCGCGGGACGAGGTGGACGCGGGTGCGCGCGCCGGCGCGCTCGACGACCTGCCAGTCGGTGATCGCCGGCTTGCCGTGCTCGGGGTCGACGAGCTGGCGCGGCCGGTCGTCGAGGTCGACGCGCAGCGCGAGCGCGACGGTGCCGCGATCGCCGGCGACCGGGCCGTCGAGCCAGGCGACGTAGCGCTTGTCGACCTCGCGGCAGGCGAACGCGCGCTGCAGCGCGGCGTGGGTCGCCGGGTCCTTGGCGGCGACGAGCAGGCCCGAGGCGTCGAGATCGAGCCGGTGGACGGTGGTGGCGCCGGGCCACCGGGCGCGCAGCCGGGTGAGCACGGAGTCCTGCAGGCGGCCGTCGCGGCCGGGCACCGAGAGCAGGCCGCACGGCTTGTCGACGACGACCAGCCAGCGATCCTCGTGGACGACGCGCGGCTCGTCGGCGGCGGTCGCCGCGGCGCCGAACACCGGGGCGGCGGCGCAGGCCAGGCCGTCGAGCATGAACGCGAGCAGCGGGCCGCACTTGCCGCGGCACGACGGGTAGAACTGGCCGGCGCGGCGGCCGCCGGTGGCCGGCGGTGCGCCCCACCAGAACTCGGCGAGCGCGAGCGGGGTCGCGCCGAGCCGGTAGGCGTGGCCGAGCAGCTTGGGACCCGCGCAGTCGCCGGCGCCGGACGGCGGCTCGCCGGGCGCGAACAGGGCGCGCAGCGGGCGGCGCTCGCCGCGCGCGCTGGACAGGACGTAGCTGTCGTGGATCCGGGTCATCAGGGCGCGCGAGCGCTCGGCGCGGTGGCGGGCGAGTGCGGCGCGGGTGGCGTCGAGCGCGTCGAGCCGGGTGGCGATCGCGGCGCGTTCGGCGGCGTGGGCGGCGAGCAGCCGGCGGCGCTCCGCGGCGTCGCCGCGGCTGGCCTGATCGTGCGCGTGGAGCGCGGCGGGGTCGGCGCCGGCGGCGCGGATCGCCTGGCGGGCAGCGTGGCGCGCGCCGCGGTGATCGCGGTGGCGGGCGCGGAGGGCAGCGAGCTCGGCGGCGTGGCGCGCGGCCAGGGCGGCGTGGCCGGCGCGCAGCACGGCGGCGTCGGGGTCGTCCGCGAGCGCCCGCAGCGCGCGGTCGAGCTCGCCGAGCTCGCGCTCGCCGGCCGGCCAGAACGCGTCGCGCGCCGCGGGGTCGAACAGCGGTGGCACGAAGCCGGGGACGCACCACGCGCCGTCGAGCATGCCCGAGAACCCGCGCAGGGTGCCGATCCGGCCGTCCGGCCCGGCGACGATCAGGACGCCGAACATCTTGCCGCCGCCCGGAGCGTCGAGATCGTCGAGGCCGAGGCCCGGCCAGCCGCGCAGCTCGCCGATCAGCGCGCCGGCGGCGGCCCGCGCGAGCGGGTGCGGCTCGCCGGGGTCGAACGGGCTGGCCAGGCGCGCCGGCGCGGCGGCGACCGGCGGATCGAAGTACGCGATCGCGGGCTCGACCACCGAGCTACTTCCGGCGCTTGATGATCCGCACGGTCTCGATCGCGCGATCGCTGGCGTCGACGACCTCGAGCACGGCGTGCGGCAGGGTGAGCGACTCGCCCCGCCCGGGGATGTGGCGGAGCCGCTCGATCAGCAGGCCGGCGATGGTCTCGTAGTCCTCGCTCTCGGGCAGCTCGACGTCGAGCTCGGCGTTGATCCTGCCGACGCTGGTCCGGGCCTCGACGCGCCACACGCCCGGGCGCTCGGGCCGGATCGCGGTCGGCTCGACGTCGTACTCGTCCTCGATCTCGCCGACGATGATCTCGAGCAGATCCTCGATCGTGCAGATCCCGACCGCGCCGCCGTACTCGTCGACCACGATCGCGAGGTGCTGCTGCTCGGTCTGGAGCTGGACCAGGAGGTCGCTCGCCTTCATGGTCTGCGGGACGTAGATCGGCGGGTGGGCGAGGCTGGCGACCGTCATGGCCTCGGGCCGGCCGCGGGCCGCCGCCTGGAGCAGGTCGAACACGTGGACGATGCCGACGATGTCATCGACCCGCGAGCGGTAGATCGGCATCCGCGAGTGCTGCTTGTCGGCGACCTCGAGCGCGGCCTCGGCGACCGGGGCGTCCTCGGGCAGCGCGGTGACCTCGGACAGCGGCACCATGAGCTCGCCGACCTTGTACTCCGAGAGCTCGAACACCTTGGCGATCATCGCGCGCTCGTCGGCGGTGATCTCCGGCTTGTCGGTCTCGGGCTCGCTCTCGATCAGCATGGCGAGCTCGTCGCGGGTGACGAACGCCTTGGCGCGATCGGTGCCGGTGACCCGGGTCAACAGGCTCGCGTAGCCGCCGATCACGGCGACGATCGGCCGGAGCACGAACGACATCAGCCGCAGCGGCCTGGCGAACGCGATGACCAGCGCGTCGGCGTGGGCATGCGCGATCGCCCTGGGCACCAGGTGGCCGAACACCAGCAGCGGTGGCACGACGATCGCCGGAGCCCACAGCGGTGACGCGCCGCCGACCTCGAGCTCGACGCCGACCAGCAGCACCGCGATCAGCGTGGCCAGCGTCGCGCCGACCAGCGTGGTCGCCAGCGTGATGTGCGGCGCGGCGAACAGCCGCTCGGCGCGCCGGGCGCGCAGGTCGCCGGCGTCGGCCAGCCCGCGCAGCCGGTGGCGGTCGCACGCCGCCAGCGCGACCTCCTCGGCGACGAAGAACGCCAGCGCGATCGCGCACAGCGCGAGCACGAACCCGAGGGTCGACGGCGCGATCACGACGAGCTCTCCCGGTCGCCCGGGCCCGGGCCGGCGCGGTGGAACTCGGCGAGGTCGGTCGCCGGCGGCGTGACCTCGTCGGCGTCGTGGGTCGGTCGCGGCGGCGGATCGAGCGCGGGGTTCGCCGCGCCCGGCGGGTCGGGCTGGATCATCGGGCCGCTGCGATCGTCCTCGGTCGGGGTCGGCGCGGCTGGCTCGCGGGTGCCGCGCGCGGCGGGGTCGGCCTCGCTCGCGCCCGGATCGCGCCCGCCGCGCGCTCCGCCGGCAGCGCCGGGCGCCGCGATCGGCCCGCTCGCGACGTCGCTGCGGGCCTCGGGCACCCGCAGCCCGCGGATCGGCGGGATCGTGTCCTGCAGCACCGTACGCTCGTCGCGCAGCCGGCCGAAGATCTGGGCCAGCAGGTCATCCATCGTGACCAGGCCGAGGACCTTGCCGTACTCGCTGACCACGATCGCCATGTGGACCTTCTTCTGCTTGAAGGTCAGGAACAGCCGCTTGATCGGCGTGGTGCGCGGCACGAACAGCGGCTCGTGGAGGAGCTCGCCGAGCGGCCGGCCGAGCGGCTGGCCGGCGGCGGTCCGCACCAGGTCCTTGGCGTTGAGGATGCCGCGGACGTTGTCGAGCGAGCGCTGGTAGATCGGCACCCGCGAGAACCCGCGCGCCGCGAGCTCCTTGACCAGGCGCTGGGCCGGCAGGTCGTAGGACAGCGCGAAGATCCGGTCGCGCGGGGTCATGACCTGGCCGACGTTCTTGTCGTTGAACTCGAACACGCGATGGATCAGGCGGCGCTCGCGCGCGTCGACCTGGCCCTGCACCGAGCCGGCGTCGACCAGGGTGCGGAACTCCTCCTCGGACAGATCGTGGGCCGGCCGCTGCCGCGCCGCGGCGCCGAATGGCCCGAGCACCACCGCGGTGACCGCGCGGATCACCAGCCGGAGCGGCAGCACGGCGAGCCGCAGCGCGTCGAGCGCGAGCACGCACAGCCGCAACCACGCCAGCGGCGCCTTGCCGGCCAGCGTGTTGGCGGTGATGTCGGTGATCAGGACGATCAGCGGCAGCGCGACGGCGATCGCCAGCCACATCGCAGGCCACAGCGCATGGCGCTCGCGCAGCACGACGAACGCGAGCACGGCGAGCACGGCGTTGCTGCCCTCGCTGCCGATCAGCAGGGCCTCGGTCACCCGGCGCGGCCGCTCCAGCATCGCGAGGATCCGGCGATCGGTGAACCGCTTGGCCTGGGCGAGCTGGCCGCGCGCCAGCCGGCGGATCGAGAACAGCGCGATCTCGCTGCCCGAGCACAGCGCCGACACGATCAGGCACGCGATCGCGATCGAGATCGCGAGCTCCAGATCGGCGATCACGACGGCTCTCCGCGCCCGCCGCGGCGAGCCTCGGGAGAATCCGCCGCCCGCGCAACCGGGAACGACGCGGTGAACGTCGAGCCCTGGCCGGGCGCGGTGTCGACCCAGATCCGGCCACCGTGCGCCTCGACGTAGGCCTTGGCGAGCGTGAGGCCCAGGCCGGTGCCGCCGAACGCCCGCGTCGACGAGGAATCGACCTGGAAGAACGGCTCGAAGATCTTGGCGACCTGATCGCGCGAGATCCCGATCCCGGAGTCGGACACCACGAGCTGGATCGCCGGGGCGTCGTCGCCGTACGCGGTCGGCTCGTGCGCGGCGAGCGGGCCGCGGCGCAGCGCGACGCCGACCTTGCCGCGGTCCGGGGTGAACTTGACCGCGTTCGACACCAGGCTCGACACGACCTGGCGGATCTTGCGGCGATCGCCGACCACGACCGCGTCGGGGCACGCGTCGAGCTGGATCGCGATGCCGCGCCGGCCGGCCTGGGGCGCGAACGTCGCGAGCTCGCTGGCGACCAGGTCCGCCAGCGACAGGGTCGCGCGCTCCAGCGCGAGCTGGCCGGACTCCAGCGACGACACGTCGAGCACCGCGGTGATCAGGCTGAGCAGCTGGTCGGCCTTGCCGAGGATCGTGGTCAGGTACTCGCGCTGGTCCTGGGTGATCGGCCCGGCCAGGCCCTCGGCCATCATCTCGGCGTAGCCGATCACGCTGGTCAGCGGCGTGCGCAGCTCGTGCGACATCGTCGCAAGGAAGTTCGACTTGAGGCGGTCGAGCTCCTCCAGCCGGGCCACGGCGCGTGACAGCCGCGTGTTGTGCTCGGTGAGCTCGGCGAACGTGAGCCGCATCGCCTCCTCGTGGGTCGTCGCGGCGAGCTCGCGGGCGTGGGCGTGGTGGACCAGGAGCTCGAGGGTCTCGGCGCACAGCGCGACGCTGACCTCGGCCGCCGGCCCGGTCGCGACGAGCTCGACCAGCGGCACCCCGTGGTACTCCACCCGGCGCCGCGCGGTGCCGCAGTTCGCCCTCCCGGCGAGCCGGATCCCGTGGGGATCGAGGATCGCCAGCTCACCGCCGACCGCGCGGGTGATCGAGGTCACCAGCTCGTCGAGCTCGCCGGCGGGGACCAGGCGAGTCAGCTCGAGCCCGTCGTCGAGCGCGCTCACTCGGTGAGCTTACCAGGTTCTGCTAGACCTACATGGTCGGCCAGCGCGCGCCGGAACGTGGCCGTGTCGATCCCGAACCGCTCGGACAACCGCCGATCGGTGTCCAGCGCATCCCAGGCGCGGCCGACGAGCTCGAAGAAGGTCTCGACCACGCCGGTGCCACGCTTGGCGCATGCCTCGTGGATCGCGCGCGCGGGATCGCCGAACCGGTCGGTGTCGGCCAGCGGCATCGCCTGGGGCAGGTCGCGCTTGTTGTACTGCACCACGATCGGGACGTGCTCGAGGTTCAGCGCCTTGAGGTTGCCGGTGAGGTTGTCCCACGACCGGCGGTTGGGCTCGCGCTGATCGGGCCGGGAGTCGGCGACGAACGCCACCGCGTCGGCGTGGGCGAGCACGACCTTGCGGGTCGCCTCGTGCACCGGCTGCCCGGGCACCGTGTACACCTTGATCTGGAACGAGAACCCCGAGGCGCGGAAGAACACCGGCAAGAGATCGAAGAACAGCGTGCGATCGTCGCGGGTGTCGAGCGTCATCAGGCGGCCGCGGTTGAGCTTGTCCACCGCGTCGTACAGCGCGCGCAGGTTGCTGGTCTTGCCGGAGTGTGGCGGCCCGTAATACACGAGCTTGAGCGCGACCTGCCGCTCCGAGAAGTCGACTTGCGCCACAGCGAACTCTACCTCACCTGGCGCCTGGCGGAGCGGTCGACGGGCTGACCGGGCGGCCCGCCGGAGGAGCGATCGTCGCATCTGACGGAGCGCGGACCAGCGCCGCGTAGACCAGGCCGACGACGATCGCGGCGACCAGCAGCGCCAGCACGACGACCGTGGCGCGGAACGGCGCGGCCGCGGCCTCGCGGCGGACGGTCGCTCCGGCCAGCAGCGTCGCCTCGGCGGTGCGGCGCAGCCGGTCGAGCTGGCGCTCGGCGATCGGGTCCCCGGCGCGGGTCCGGTAGCGGCCGGCCGCCCAGGCGTAGCAGCGGTGGGCCGCGGTCTGCCGCAGCAGCTCGTCGTGGCGCGCCGGATCGCTCCACGCCTCGGCCACGCGCACCCACGCCGCGCGCACCGCCTCGGGCACCTCCGCCTCGTGGGCCTCGGTGTAGTCCGCCATCCGGGCGCTGGCGAGCCCGCAGCCCGGGCATGCGGCCTGCTCGCCGCGGAGGG
>DATAPF010000451.1:0-32098 GCA_036265355.1 Kofleriaceae bacterium
CCGCGCTGCGCGAGGCGATCGACGCGATGCCCGGCGGCGCGACGCCGTACCGCAAGCGCTACGATCACGACGACCACCACCTCGAGGTCGAGTTCGAGCGGCTGTCGCCCGACGCACTCGCCGAGGTCGTCGCGTTCCTCCGCCGGCGCCGGCGCGAGGTGCTGGCCCGCCGCACCGTGGCCGAGATCGTCGCCGTGCTGGACCGCGCCGCGACCCTGTGGCTCGACCCGGCGTACCCGCCGCGCGCCGCCGCGATCCTCGACATCGCGTTCATCACCGGGTTCTCGCCGGAGATGGTCGGCCATGCGATCGACGAGGAGCAGGCGAGCTCGCGCGGGCCGCACCTCACCCTGGCGCTGCGCAGCGAGCTCGGCGACCCCGAATTCCTCGACGGCTTCCGCCCCAACCCGCGGATCGGCGGCTCGAGCCGCGCGCACGGCCCGGGGCTGGTCGGCGCGATCTTCAGCTCGAACATCCCCGCCCTGCCCCACCTGGAGATCATGCGCAGCTTCCTGGTGAAGTCGGCGTGCCTGGGCCGGGTGTCGGCCGGCGAGCCGATCTTCCTGCGCCGCTACGCCGAGACCCTGCACGAGCTCGATCCCGAGCTCGCGTCGTGCCTGGCCATCGTCTACTGGGAGCGCGGCGACGACGATCTCGAGGCGGCGTTCCTGCGCTCGATCGACTACCTGGTCGCGTACGGCGGCGATCCGCAGATCCAGCGCCTGATGGCGGCCAGGCCGGGTGCGCTCGACGCCACCTGGCACGGCCACCGGCTCGGCTTCACCTACGTGACCCGCGAGGCGCTCGCCGCCGGCTCCGACCTCCGCCGGCTCGCCCGCGCCATCGCCTACGACTTCGCGATCTTCGACGGCTTCGCGTGCCTGTGCCCGCAGGCCGTGCTCGTCGAGGACGGCGGGGCGACGTCGCCGGCCGAGCTGGCGCGGCTGCTCGCCGACGAGATGGCGCGCTGGGCGCGCGAGCTGCCGCCGCGCCGGCTCGACCTCGCCGGGGCGGCGCGCAAGCAGAGCTTCGCCGAGCTGTGCCGGATGAACGATGCGATCGACGTGATCGCCGCTCCGCCGGACGGCTCGTACCTGGTGACGGTCGAGGCGATGCAGCGGTTCGAGCCGTCGGGCGGCGACCGCTACCTGCGCGTCGTGCCGGTGGCCGGGCCGGCGGAGCTCGACCGGCTGATCGCGCCGCTGCCCCGCCAGCACCTGCAGTGCGCGGCGATCGCCGCCGGGGGCGCGGCGGCGCGGCACCACGAGCTCCGCGAGCTGCTCGCGTCGTGGGGCGTGACCCGGATCGTCCCGCCGGGCATCATGGGCCGTCCGTCGATGATGTGGCACCACGACGGCGTCGCATGCCTGGGCCGCATGGTGACCTGGTGCGATCACGAGCTGGTCGTCCCCGAGCTGTTGCTCGGCCGCGACGCCGGCGCGCTGATCGCCGAGGTCGAGCGCGATCCGTCGGCGACGCTCGGCGCGGCGCTGCCCTGAGCCGAGCGCGCGCTAGCCGGAACAATTCACCACGACGTCTCGGTTGATCCATTCCCGCTCGCTGCGCTCGCGATGGCAAGCGGCGCGAGGCAGATCGGGGCGCCCCCCCGTGAGGGGCGATCGAACACCCGTTTGTCGTCGACGCACTGCAACCCTCACGCGCACTTGCGCCCGGATAGATCCCGCCCGATGCCGCCACGTCCCGCTGGATTCCGTCGGCTGTGGCAAAGCGTTGGGCAAAGGATCCGCCGTTCGAGCGACGTCGGATGAAATTCCCGGATCGCGAGCGCGCTCGCCGGGCCGAGCCGACCGCGAGCGCCCAGCCGACCACGAGTGCCAGGCCACGCGACCGACCGCGAACGCCGGGGCCGACACAAACCAGGCCGGCCCGAGCGCGCCAACTGTCCGAGCGCCCGGTGTACCAGCTCGCGCTACGCGCGGCGGATCGGCTCACGGTCTGATCGGTCAGCTCTTCGCGCCAACGAGATGTCAGCTCGACGAGCTCGGTGCGACGAGCTCGCGGGCCGCTACTTGAACCGCCACCGCGACTCGGCATCGCGCGCGAACGCGAGCAGCGCCGTGATCGCATCCGCGCGATAACCGGTCTCGACACTATCGACCGCGCCGCCGATCTGATCCCACAGGATCATCGCCTCCCAGCCCGCGAGCCCGCCGCCCGCCGCCTCGTACCCCGCGACGACATGCGGCACCGCTTCGATCGGCAGCGAGCCGAGCTCGTGCGCGGGCTCGCCCCAGCCCGCGTCGCCCCAATCGATCAACGCGACCAACGCGCCATCGCGCGTGCACATGACGTTGCCGGCGTGCGCGTCGTTGTGCAGGAAACATCGGCGCGACGGCGGCGCCAGCGCGGGCCGGAGGGCGTCGAGCCAGCGCTCGAGCGCGGCCGCTGCATCGGCCGCGACTGCGCCGCGCGCGACGAGCGCGCGCAACGGCGGCGCCGGATCGTCGTAGGGCGCCGGCGTGTCGAGCCAACCGTTCGGGTCGTCGCACGCGCGGACGCGATCGTGCAGCCGCGCGAGCTCGCCGCCCAGCTCTCGCCACGCGCGCGGCAGAAACGGCAGCTCGGACAGCGTCTCGGCGTGCACGCGCTCCCACAGCGAGTACTCGCCGGCCTGGAACGCGAGCAAGCGCGGCACCGCGATGCCGTGCGCGCGCGCGACCGGCGCGGCGACGACCTCCGTGCGCGCATCGGGCCGCGCCTCGGGATGATCGGTCGCGATGCGCAGCACGACGTCGTCGGTCGCGAAGATGTGGTTCGCGATGCCATGCGCCGGCAGCGCCTGCCACGCCCCGCGCACGCCATGGCGCGCGAAGATCGCGCTGACATCGTCTGGCGAGATCATCGCCTCAGCGTATCGCGGCGCGCGCGTCGTGGATCTACCAAGTCGAGCTGCCGTTTTGGTCATCGCGCGTCCAAGAAGACGTATGCACATCGAGATGACGACGTGGCAAGCCGACCGACCGCGGATCGCGGCGCCGGTTGGGAGGCCGACGTCAGCTCGCAGCGACGGGTGAGGTCGGGCCGCAGCAGCCGTTCCGTTCCCGTCTTCTCCTAAGGAGTGGGAACGGGAATGGCCCAGCGATCGGCGTCGCGAAGGATGGCGCCAGCGGCGACGAGGCGCGATAGCGCGTCGCCCAGGCGCTCGTTGCGGACGTGGAGCTCGGCGCGGAGCTGGGAGCGGCTGAGCGGGTGGCCGGCGCGAGTGAGGAGATCGAGCACGCGGCGATCGAGCTCGCTTGGAGGGTCGATGTCGGTGGGCCCGGCGGTGGGGACGATGGCGAGATGAACATCGACGTCCTCGCCAGCGATGAGCTGGAGGCGCAGCGGATCGGGAGCCGCGGCGGCGCGATGCTCGACCGTGAGCAGCAGGGTGTCCTTGTGTCGGCGGAGGTAGAGATTGGAGTCGAGCCACGCGTGAAAGTCACCGCTGCCGCGGAGCGACAAACCGGCCTGGGTGCCGGCGCTGCCGTTCTTGCGGGCGTGGTGCACGACGAGGACGGCGACGTCATGCTGGCGCTGGAGGGCACGGAGGTAGCCAAGCAAGGCAGAGACCTCGCCGGCGTCGTTCTCGTCGATGCGGTGGAGCCGGACAAAGGGGTCAAGCACATCGTGCCGCCGCTTGCCGGGCGCGAGGCCGAGCTGGACCGCATCATCGCGGAGTATGCCGCCGACGCGATCGCCGAGCTGGCCGCGCCGGCGGCGAGCTTCACCACCGACGATCACGCGTGGGTCAGGAACCACGCTGCGGGCTCGCTCGCCGAGATCGAGGTCGCCACGGTGCGGCTGGTCGCGTTCTACACGTCACGCAACCTGTCTCACGCGGCGGCACGGCTGGGGATGGCGCCGGTGTCGCTGAGCCGGTGGTTCGGCCGACGCGAGCTGCCGCGGATGATGCCCTCGGAGCACTGGAGCCATCGATGAGCCGGATCGCGACGCAGCTGGACGAGCTACGCGATGTCGGCGGCGAGATCGACGCGCTCGCGGCCCTCGCCCTGGAGTCGTTCGACCGCGCGGACTGGAGCGGCGTCGATCCGCTCCTCGTCGAGTGGACGGCCTACGTGCTCGGGATGATCGCCCGGTCGGCGGCGACCGCGGCATCCAGGCTCGACGGGCTCCGCGCGAAGGTTGCCGACACGCAGCCGGCGACGTCCGTCGACCTGTCATCCGACGCCCAGGGTTCGCACCCGCAGCTCTCGCTCCCGTACACGATCGCCAGCTGCCTGGTCAGGCACGAGTCCTCGGTCATCAGCGGTCTGCGCAGGCGGCTTGCGGAAACGTTCGAGCAGCCGGTCGACCACCGGTTCTTCAGCGACCGCTACCTCCCCGGCGAAGATCCAAGCGCCGCGCTGCTGCGCATGTTCAAGCTGCTCCAGTGGTCCGTGAGCCTGACCGACGAGCAGACCATCGAGTCGATGGCGCGCCGGAGCCACCGATGACCCGGGTCATCCTGTACCGGGTGGAGGCAATGCCCCAGGTGATCATCTCGCCTTGGCGCAGGCTTCCCCCAGGCCGCCGTCGCACGCCTTCCGATAGAACGCGGCGGCCTTGGCTGCGTCCCGGGTCCCCCCGGTGCCCTGCTCGTAGAACGTGCCGAGATCGGCGCAGCCACTCATCTCGCCACCGTCGCACGCTCGTTGAAACAGCGCGGCGGCCTTGGCTGCGTTCTTGTCAAGCCCGGTGCCCTGCACGTAGAGGATGCCGAGGCTGACGCAGCCATGCATCTCGCCACCGTCGCACGCCTTCTGATAGAGCGCGGCCGCCTTGGCAGCGTCCTGGATCACCCCGGTGCCGTGCTTGTAAAGGAGGCCGAGGTTGTAGCAGCCTATGCTCTCACCGCCGTCGCACGCCTTCTGGTAGAGCGCGGCCGCCCTGGCAGCGTCCTGGATCCCCCCGGTGCCGTGCTCGTAGTGTATGCCGAGATTGCTGCAGCCCTTCAGCTCTCCGCCGTCGCAGGCCTTCTGGTAGAGCGCGATGGCCCTGGCATCGTCCCGGTTCACCCCGGTGCCGTGCTCGTGAAGCGTGCCGAGGTCGTTGCAGCCCAGCATCACGCCACGGTCGCAGACCTTCTGGTACAGCGCGGCGGCTTTGGCGGCGTCTTGCATCACCCCGGTACCGTACTCGTAGGCGAGGCCGAGGCCGTAGCAGCCCTGCAGCTCTCCGCCGTCGCAGGCCTTCTGGTACAACGCGACGGCCCTGGCATTGTCCCGGTTCACCCCGGTGCCGTGCTCGTAGAGGAGGCCGAGATTGCTGCAGCCCAGCATCACGCCACCGTCGCAGGCCTTCTGGTACAGCGCGGCGGCTTTGGCGGCGTCTTGCATCATCCCGATACCGTGCTCGTAGGCGACGCCGAGGTTGTAGCAGCCCAGCATCACGCCACCGTCGCAGTCCTTCTGATAGGACGCGGCGGCCCGGGCTGGACTCTCGAAGGCCGGCTTGCAAGCCAGTGGCCCGATCATCAACACCATCCACGCCGCCCATCGGACCAGGTTCGCCGTGCACTCGTCCTTGCGTGCCTCGAGAAGAAGTTCTGGGCCGACGTCTTCACCCATGGCCAGAGGCTATCGTACTTCGGCTCGAAGGACGCAGGTTGCGAGCAGCACGGCGCCCGCGATGGCCCGGCTGCCTAGTGACCAGCGCGTCCGGTCCGATTGCCGGAGCAACCATCAGTGTGACCGGGACGGCGCAGGCATCGGCCCTCTCCGACGCCAGTGGTAACTATACACTTTCGGTCAATTCGGGGTCGTATCAAATCTCGGCGGGCGGTCTGGCCAACTGCACGTTCTCTCCCTCGAGCGCGAACCTCAACAACTTGAACGCGAACGCCACGCAGAACTTCGTGGGCAGCGGCACCGGCTGCGCATCGGGCGGCTCGTCCGGATTCGTGAGCAGGGCGTTCTTCACGCAGGCGTCGGACGAGCCGGTGCTGCCCACGGAATTCGCGCCGTTCCTGAACCTGGACGTGCCGGCCGGCAGCTACGCCGTCATCGCCTCGATGCTGACAAACAACCTGGGGACCACGCGGGTGCCTGTGCTGTGCCGCCTCAGGAGCCCGACATTGGTGACCCCCATCGTGGCGGTGCAGCTCGAGAACGAGGTGCCGCAAACCGAGGGCCGCGCCAGCGGCGCCACGCTGGCGACGAACTTCGCCACGACTCTAGCCGCGCCGGGCGCATCAGCCTCGAGTGTTTGCAGAACACAGGCGTCGCAAACCCGAACGCCCTGGGGGGCCCGCGGACGATGACCGCGGTTTCGGTCGGCAGCGTCGTCGTGCAGTGAGGCGCAGGATCCAGCGCCGGCCGGCGAGTGGTATCGTCTTGAACTGCGTTTCAGCAGGCGATGCGCCTGCGGCCCTTGGATACAGGGCAGCTGCGAGCCGCAGAACTGCCAAAATTTTGCAGGGGCACCGCGACCATGGGAGCGACCGCAGCCCGACCCGACGGTCATCGCTGGTCTTCGATTTCCTGGACGGCAGTGCGCGCACCCTGTCTGAATTTCGATAGTGGACGGCGGTGGCCACATGCCACAGTCGGCGGCCTGCGCTGCGGTGTCTCCGCCCCGGAGATGACCGGCGCGGGGCGATGCCGCACACATTCCCGTCCACGGGAGGAGAACGACATGACAGCTCATCGAATCCTGTCAAGACACAATGCCCGGGCTGTTCTCGCCGCGATCGTCGCGATCGGATTCGCTGGGTGCGGTGACGGCGCTTACGCACCGCCGATGATCGGTTCCGATCCTGTGGCGGCGGTCACCGGCGACTGCAGCAACCTCGTGGCCCAGCCCGGCGTCGGCGGCCCTGGCCCATCGGGGTACACCCGGTGTGCGGACGAGGGCGGCAGCTGTAGCTTCAGCCAACCCGTGGACGTGGCGTTCGGCGCCAATGGCGGCTTCACCTACAAGGACGGCGTCACCGGCACCATCACCTTCAACGTCGCCAGTTTCGGGGTCGACCCGGCCGTCGGCGTGGTGAAGGCCGGATATTACAGAAACTCCGGCGGGCCACCGGGCTATACCAAGTGTGCCGACGAGGGCGGTACGTGCACGTTCAGCCGGACCGTCGACGTCGCCTACGGGGCGCACGGCCGGTTCAACTACCAGTGCGGGGTGACCGGCGCGGTCACCATGAGCAACGCCAGCTTTGGCGATCCGATCTTCCTGGCCGCGAAGGCCGGGTACTTCCGGAACGCCGGCGGCCCGGTCGGATTCACCTGGTGCGCCGACGAGGGCGGCAGCTGTAGCTTCACGGTTCCCACCGACGTCGCCTACGGCGCGAACGGCGTGTTCACGACCAGGACCGGGGTCACCGGCACGATCACCGCCAGCAACGCGACGTTCGGCGACCCGATCCCCAACGTCGCCAAGGCCGCCTACTACAAGGTCTCCGGAACCCGCACCGGCCCGGCCGGATTCACCTGGTGCGCCGACGAGCGCGGCACCTGCTCGTTCACCCGGGCCGTGGACGTGGCGTACGGCGCGAACGGCAGCTTCAACTTCAAGTTCGGAGTCACGGGAACGGTCACGTTCGACAATCCCGGGTTTGGCGATCCGGCGCCCAACGCCGCCAAGGCAGGCTATTACCGGACCGCGGCCGCGACCGGCAGCGACTGGACCGCCCAGTGGATCTGGCAGCCCGCGGACCGCCCGGCCAACACCTGGCTCCGCCTGCGCAAGAAGGTCACGCTGTCGGCGAAGCCGACCAGCGCGGTCGTGCGCATCGCGGCCGAGAACAAGTACTGGCTGTACGTCAACGGCCAGCTGGTGGTCCCCGACGGTGGGCTCGACCTGCGGCCCGATCTGACGAATACCTATTACGACTCGCTGGACATCGCCCCGTTCCTGACCTCCGGCGACAACGTGATCGCGGCGCTGGTCTGGTACAAGGGCGGCATCGCCGGCTACACCCAGCAGATGCGGAGCGATGGCGGCTTGCTGTTCGAGGCCGCGGTCACCGGGGCCACCCCGGCCAAGATCGTCTCGGACAGCACCTGGAAGGTGTGGCCCCACCCCGCGTTCGCGCGGACCGCGCAACACATCGAGGCCCAGGACTACAAGTGGCCGCAGTATCCGGTCAGCTACGACGCGCGCAACGATCCGGGCGACTGGACGGCGGTCGCGTTCGATGACAGCACCTGGCCCGGCGCGACCCAGAAGGGGGTGCCACCGTCGGCGCCTTGGAACGCGATGGTCAACCGGACGATCCCGATGCTGAAGATCGGCGGGCTGACGCCGTACACCAACCGGGCGAGCCTGCCGACGTCGGTCACCGCCAACACCACCTTCACGGCCGACATCGGCGCCAACATCCAGACCAATGCATATCTGAAGGTCAACGCGCCGGCCGGGGTCACGATCACGATCCGGATGAACCAGTGGTACCAGGAGCAGTTCATTACCAAGGCCGGGGTCCAGGACTACACGACCTACCAGTGGCAGAACACCAGCGGCCAGCCGTGGACCAAGCACAGCGTCGAGTACGCATTCAGCAATGTCACAGGTCCGGTGCAGATCCTGGATCTCGAGTACCGGCCGCTCGGCTACAATAGCGAGTTCGTCGGCTCGTTCACCAGCAACAACACGCGGCTGAACACGCTGTGGACCAAGAGCCGGAACACGTCCTACGTGTGCATGCGCGACCAGTTCTATGACTGCCCGGACCGCGAGCGCGGCCAGTGGTGGGGCGACGTGTCGGAGCAGATCCTGTACTCGTTCTACCTCTATGACAGCAACGCATCGCTGCTGGCCAAGAAGGCGTTCCGCGAGCTGCTCAATACCCAGAAGCCCGACGGATCGCTGTACACCACCGCGCCGGGCACGGCGTTCCACCTCCCGGACCAGAACATGGCCGCGGTCACCGCGCTCGGCCAGTACTACCTGTACACCGGGGACAGCGCGCTGGTCACCGAACTCTACCCGAAGGTCGCGACCTACCTCAAGCAGTACATCGCCTCGACCCGGAACACCGACGGCATGCTGATCCTGCAGAGCGGGGTGTGGAACTGGATCGACTGGGGCTCCCACCTCGACATCCAGACCGGGAGCGCGAACACCGTGGTCAACGGCCTGCTCGTCCGGCTGCTGGAGACCGGCAAGACCCTGGCGCAGGCCAGCGGCGCCAGCTCGGATGTGGCGGTCTACCAGAGCCTGGAAGACGCGGTGAAGAGCCACTTCAACCAGTACTTCTGGAAGCCGGCGTCCAGCGCGTATGTGTTCGGTCTGCTGAACGGCGCGCAATCCGCGACCATCGACGACCGGTCCAACGCGTGGGCGGTGCTGTCCGGCGCGGCGGACGCGACGCGGCTGCCCGGCGTGCTGAACGTGCTGACCACCCAGCTCAACGCCAGCCCGTACCAGGAGCGCTACATCGAAGAGGCCATGTTTCAGATGGGGAACGACAACGAGGCGATCGCCCGGATGCTGAGCTTCTACCAGTCGGACATCGACTCGTGGTCGCAGACGCTGTGGGAGCAGTCGGGCAGCTCCATCGACTCCAACAACCACGCCTGGGCGGCGGGCCCGGCCTACCTCCTGGGCGCTCTCGTCGCCGGGATCCGGCCCACCGCGCCGGGATGGACGTCGTACCAGGTCACGCCGCTGCTGGGGCCGCTGACCTCGGTGTCCGCCACGGTGCCATCGGTCCGGGGCTCGATCTCCGCCAGCCACACGCTGTCGGCCACGCGCTACACGCTGGCGCTGATCTCGCCGGCGGGGACCCAGGCGCTGGTGGGCATCCCACGCAAGCACCCGTGGACGTCGATCACCGCCAACGGCGCCACGGTGTGGACCTCGGCCGGGTTCGTGACCGGCGTCGCCGGCATCACGCCGGGCACGGCCGACAGCCAGTACATCCGGTTCACCGTCGCCCCGGGAACCTGGCAGTTCGCGGCGCAATGACCGATCGCCCCACGAGCTACCCGTCGGCGCCTTGTCGCTGATCGCGCCCGCGATGGCCCGGCTGCCTACGGCGCCGCGACCAGCGACTCGAACCTCGCCTCCCACGCCGGCTCGTGGCTCGCCTTGACGTCCTCAGGGACGTACAGCACGCGGCCGTGCGCGTCGGGATCGTCCGGCATGCCGGGCCGTGCGAACGCGGCGTGGCGGTGGCGGGCATCGCGATGGACCGGCAGCGCGGCGAGCCGCCCGCACCAGCGGTCCTGGACCGGCGCCGACAGCGCGAACGCGATGTACGCGCGGGCGCACGCGGCGACGTCGGGCGGCAGGCCGCGCGGGATCCACATCGCGTCGGTGGTGTCGGCGATGCCCTCGTCAGGCGCCGCCCAGTCGACGTCCAGCCCGTCGGCCTGGAACGCCAGGACGTTGGGCAGCGCGCGGTAGCACAGATCGATGTCGCCGCGCCGGATCACCTCGGACAGGCCGATGCTGTAGCTGCGCGGCCCGAGCTGCGGCCGGAGCCGGCGCACCGTCGCCCAGCACGCCGCCATGTCGTCGGGGATGCCGGACACCCGGCCGCCGCCCATCACCTGCGCGACGGGATAGAACCCGTTGCCCCCCGGATACAGCACGACGCGCCCCGCGTGCTCGGCGCGGTCCAGCGCGCTCCACGACGCCGGCGGCGCCGGGTACAGCGCGCGGCGATACGCGAGCACGTAGTGCGTGACGTAGACCTGCGCGATCGGCCAGCCGTCGAGCCGCGGCGTCCGGGCGCGCTCGACCAGCTCGCCCAGCACCGGCAGGCCGTCCAGCGGCTCGCACCAGCCGCGCCGCGCCGCCCGCAGCGCCGGCGAGGTGTTGCACCACACCACGTCGACCGGCGGCTCGCCGTGGCCGTCCAGGGCGCGGATCAGCGCCTCCGGCAACGGCAGGCCGACGTGCAGCACGGCCTCGACCGCGACCTGCGTGGCGTCCTGGAACGGCCGCGACACGCCGTGCAGCAGGGCCTCCCCCCACGCCCCCTTCCAGGACAGCACGCGAAGCGGGCGGTTCATGCGCCGATCATGCACCGATCCGGCAGCCCGCGCCGAGCCCGGATCGAGATCAAACGCCGGTGATGGGATCGACGCCGATCAGTACGAGAACGTGAACTCGTACACGCAGGAGGCGTCGCCCTTGGCCCGGCACTTCTTCTCGGCCAGCGAGCTATCCCGGAACATGCCGGTCATCATGCCGGCACCGACGAACACGCCCATCTGCAGCTGGCACGGCATCATCGACGTGTCGGTGACGCTGACGCCGCCATGCGTGATCATCGGTGCCAGCGACCCGGCCTCGGGTCCGATCACACACTGCGAGTAATAGCCACAGATCGCCCGGATCAGGTCCGGCGGCTCCTTGAGCCCCATCGCGACCTTCACGTTCGCAGCCGGAATGCCCAGGACGGAGATCAGCGCGGGGAAGATCTCGTTGCCGACCCGGCGCAGCGTGCCGCGCAGCAGCGTCCCCGACAGCGGATCGAGGATCGCGCAGAACGAGTCGAGCACCGGGAGGAACAGGTCTGCCCGCGTGAGATCGTACTTCTGCTCGACCACCGCCGCGACGGTCAGCGCCTGCTGCACCTCCATCGTGTTCTTGAAGATCGACGAGCGCAGCGCCTTGATCTCCGCCGCCACGAACGGCGCTTGCACCTTCGATGTCAGCGTCTTCCGATCTGCAATGTAGAACATGGGAGCGCTCCGTTCAGGAGTTCTTGTACCTGATCCGCCCGCGCGACGGAAGACCGGAGCACGGCGCTTGTGTCGACGGAGACGCGCGCGCCGACCCTCGGTCGGACAGCGGGCCGGCCTGTGGCCGCTCGGCACATCGCTTGCGTTGCCACTGGAATATTCAGCCAGCGCGGCACCCACCCGCGGAACAACCAGCGTCCGGACTGTTACCCAGAAAACGGAACTCGAAGCACCTCGAAGCGGCGCGCGCGCGCAGAGTTTGCGGCCGTAGCGGCGTCGATCCGGCGGCCGCCGCGGCGGCGGTCTGTCCGGATCCCGGACACGCGATGCCTAGGGCCTGGCCGGCGGCGCTGGGGCAGCCGGCGCTTGCCGCGGCGGCTGCAGCGGCGTGGGGTAGCTCGCGACGCTGACGTTGCCGTCCTTGTCGATTGCCTGGACGCCGAACACGACGTTGTCCTTGGACAGCGGCAGCGTGGCATGGGTGACCAGGCCGACGTCCTTGTGGTTCTGCCACAGCGGCGCGGTGGTGTCGCGCCACACGATGCGATACCCGGCGAGATCGGGCTCGGGGCTGGCGTCCCAGCGCAGCGTGGTGTCGTTCTCCAGCTTGACGGTCTCGATCTGGACGCCGCGCGGCGCGCCCGGGGCCAGCGCGAGCGCCGCGAGCGCCGTGGCGTTGACCCGCGCGACCTGAGCGATGTACCCGAAGTCGACGAACTCCGGCAGGTCGCCGTACTGCACGCCGCCCTCGACGCGCGGCGTCTGGTGCTGGTGCTTGAAGTTCTCCGCCGGCTCGGTGAACCGCACCGCGGCGTAGCCGGCGTTGAGGAATGGTGCGTGGTCGCCGCCGCGCAGGTAGCGATCGCGGCGCCACACCAGGTCGACCTTCATGCCGGCGACGTCGCGCTCGGCGTGCTCCTTGATGAACCGCGCGAGCTCGCGGGTCGGGGTGTCGTTCTCGCCGCCGGTCCGGACCAGCGTGCGCAGCTCGTCGGACATCTCCTTGACGTCGGGCACGCCCTCGGCGAACAGCCGGACCCGGCCGCGGTCGACCTTGCCGTCCTCGGCGCGCGAGTTCCCGACGATGTCGTTGGTGAACATCCCGGCGATGTGCTTGCCCGCCTTGCGCGCCTCGTCGGCGACGTGGGTCGAGCCAACCAGGCCCTGCTCCTCGCCGGCGACCGTCATGAACACCAGCGTCGCGTCGAAGTGCAGCTTCGACATCTGGCAGGCGATCTCCATGACCGCGGCGGTGCCCGACGCGTCGTCGTCGGCGCCGGGCGCGTCGGTCGCCGGGTCCATCACGCTGGACGGCATCGAGTCGTAGTGACCGCTGACCACGTAGATCCGGTCGACCGACTCGGCCTGGTCGCCGGGCAGCGTGGCCACGATGTTGACCAGCTCGGTCGGCTGCGTGATCCGCCGGCCCGGCGGCGCGGTGAAGCTGTCGAGCTCGACCTGGAGCCGGCCGCCGGACTGCTGAGCGCAGGCGTCGAGCTGCGCCTTGATCCAGCGCCGCGCGGCGCCGATCCCGCGCTCGTTGCTCGCGGTGTCCGACAGGGTGTGGCGCGTGCCGAACCCCGCGAGCTTGCGGATCGTCGCCTCGATCCGCTTCTCGGAGATCCCGCGCAGCATGGTCTTGACGTCGGCCTGCGTCGCAGGCGCGGCGCGGGCACCCGCCACCAGGCCGCCCATCACCAGGCCGAACGTGGACAGGCCGAGCGCCGCGATCCGTCGGGGAGTCATCGCCATGGCGCGGCGATGGTACCTCAGCGAGTCCGCCGGGCGGGTGTCCGGACCACCCTCTTGCAGCGCCCCCGGCGCGGAGTACGCTGCGGGCCTAGATGTCCGCCACGGTCCCGCCTCCCAGCCCCGCTGTCCCGCCCCCCAGCCCCGCTGTCCCGCCCCCCAGCCCCGCCCGCAAGGGCAACCATATCCGGCGCGTCGCCATCGTGTTCTCGGGCGGGCCCGCCCCCGCCGCCAACGCGGTGATCTCGGCGGCGGCGACCTCGTTCATGGAGGATGGGCGCGAGGTCCTCGGGTTCTTCCACGGCTACTCGAACCTGCAGGACTACCACCCGGTGACCCACCGGCTGCTGCCCGACGAGCACTACCGGATCTTCGCCGAGCGCGACGTCAACGGCCTGCGCAACTCGCGCGGCATCGTGATCGGCACCGCGCGCGCCAACCCGGGCAAGGGCATCGAGCGGCCCGAGCACCTGGCCGACCCCGAGCGCACCGCGCGGCTGCGCAACGTCTACAACGCGCTGGTCGACCTCGAGATCCACGCGCTGATCTCGATCGGCGGCGACGACACGCTCAAGACCGCCAACTTGCTCTACGAGTATCAGCGCCGGCTGCCCGAGCGCGCGCGCCGGGTCCAGGTCGTCCACCTGCCCAAGACGATCGACAACGACTACCGCGGCATCGACTTCACGTTCGGGTTCTTCACCGCGGTCGACGTCATGGCCAAGGAGCTGCAGAACCTGCGGGCCGACGCGATCGCGACCTCGAGCTACTTCATCATCGAGACCATGGGTCGCAAGGCGGGCTGGCTGTCGTACGGCGTCGCGATCGCCGGCGAGGCCAACCTGGTGCTCGCGGTCGAGGACGTCACCGGCGACCTGGCGGTGACCGAGGACGGCGAGCCCCGGCTGTCGCTCGACGCGCTGATCGAGCGCATCGTCGACCTGATCATCGCGCGCGAGCGCCGCGGCAAGCACTACGGCACGGTGGTGCTCGCCGAGGGCCTGGCCGAGATGCTGCCCCCTGCCCAGACCAAGGACCTGCCGCGCGACGAGCACGGCCACCTGTCGCTCGGCCGGATCGACCTCGGCAAGCTGGTCGCCCAGCGCGCGATGAAGCGCTACGAGGCCAAGACCGGGCGCAAGAAGAAGGCGACCGGGCTGCAGCTCGGCTACGAGTCGCGCTGCGCGCCGCCGCACGCGTTCGACGTCATGCTCGGCAGCCAGCTCGGCATCGGCGCGTACCGCGCGCTGGTCGAGGAGAACCTCGACGGCCACATGGTCAGCATCGAGGGCCAGCTCGACCTGCGCTACGTGCCGTTCAAGGAGCTGATCAACCCGCAGACCCTCAAGACCGAGGTCCGGTTCATCCCCCCCGGCGGCGACTACCACCGGCTCGCCCGGTTCCTCGAGACCCGCACCGACAAGCTGGTCGACTGGAGCCCGGGCCGCCGGATCGAGCGCTAGATCGAGCGCCAGATCGAGCGCCAGATCGAACGGTAGATCCGGGTCAGTGCACCGACACGCCGCCGCTGACCTTGTCGGGCGGCGCGATCTTGAGCTCGTACACGGTGACGCCGGCCGCCACGACGGCCGCGGTGCCGACCGCGACGTAGAACCAGCCCCGCCGGTACCACGGCGTCGGTGGATCGTAGCGCAGCGGGATCTCGCGCGGCCGCGCCGGGTCGGCCCAGGTCAGCACCTCGTTGCCGCGGTCGTCGTAGGCGCGCAGGTAGAGCTCGAGCGACGCCGGCCCCGCGGCCGTGATCGCCGGCAGCAGGATCCGGCGATCGGGGGTGCGGCCGAGCGCGATGTCGGCGGCGCGCCAGCCGGTCTCCCCGCGGGTCCGGACGAACACCGTCGCGCGGCGCAGGAACTGCTTGGGATCGGCGACGACCTCGAGGTCGAGCGGCACCGGATCGCCGACCCGCTGGCCGTGCGGCCAGTTGACGTCGAGCGCCGGCGCGCCGCGCGCCTTGCTCGCGTTGCGCACCTGCTCGAACACGAACGTCGCCCGGGGCGACAGCGTGTAGCTCAGGAAGTGGCCGGGGTCGAGCGCGAGCATCATGTCGAACGCCGCGCTGGCCGCGCGCTCGTCGTCGACGTACGCCGCGGCGATCCCGCGCTGCTCCCACAGCGTGACGTTGGCGTCGTGGTCGAGCGGACCGCCGCGCTCGGCGGCGTCGAGCGCCTGGCGCGCGAGGTCGACGTCGAGCTTGGCCAGCGCCTGCTTGCCGGCGGCGACCCGGGCCGCGCCGTCACCGCGCGGCCGGCACGCCGCGCCGTCCCAGTACTCGGCGCCGGCGCACGCGCGGCGGAGCGCGACCAGCGTGTCGCGGCCGGCCTCGGCATGGCACGCGGCCAGTGCAGCGATGACCAGCCCCGCGATCGCGCTCCTCATGGCCGTCCAGGCTATCACGGCCCTCGGACCCGGCCGGGCAGCACCGGGTCAAACGCCCCGCGCGCGGCGCGTTGCCCCGATCACACCCGGGCGGTCAGTGCGGGCACGGATCGCCGACGATCTCGTAGGTGAACGCGACCGAGCGCAGCACCGACACTCGCTTGCCGATCCCGTGATCGATCTGCTCGGTCCGCGCGCCGAACGGGTAGGCGAACGCGTCGACGGCGAAGCCATCGGCGCGCAGCATCGCGATCGACGGATCGACCTCGTCGTGCAGGTAGGCGTTGAGGCCGTGGTCCTCGACGTAGTCCGGCGCGCGCAGGTGGTTCACCGTGTGGGGCTCGACCGCGTGGCCCTCGGCGGACAGCTGCTTGAGCTCGGCGCGCTGGGCGGGGCCGATGCCCGGGTAGTGGCTGACGAACAACGTGATCTTGGCGCCGTACTGGTCGAGCAGCGGGCGCAGCGCGAACCACGCGTCGACCGAGGTGTCGTCGAACGACAGCGCCAGACCGGGCACCACCGGGCGGTCGTGCACGAAGTCGGAGTACGTGAAGAACGCCAGGCCGCGATCGCGCGCGCCGGACAGCACGTGCTCGAGCTTGCTGATCGGGACGGTGACGCCGGGATGGTGGGCGTAGAGCTCGGCGACCTCGCCGCGGTCGCGCGCCCGATCGAGCGCCGAGTCGACGCTGTCGAGGCTGACCCGTGCGCTGGCATCGAGGTTCACCGCACAGTGCACCAGGCGGTGGTCGCCGTCGTAGAACACACCGTCGATCTGATCGAGCTGGGACTGGCATCCAGCACTCATCACGTTCATGAACGCGATCACCGCGAACCGGCGTGCTAGGGTCGCCGCGTGGACGTCTCGCCGGCGGTCGCGGCACTCGGGGCCGCGGGCATGTGGCTCACAATCTCGCTCGCTGCGCCCGCGGCGCAGGCCCAGCCGGAAGCGAGCCCCGACGACATCATCACTCGTCCGCTGGTGCTCGAGCCGGGCGCCATCGACGCCCGGCTCACGCTGGCGATCAACATCCAGCAGCGGTTGATCAGCCAGCCGACCGCGCTGTCGCCCGATGCCTGGTGGGGTGTCCTGCCACGCCTGACCGTCGGCCTCATTCACAGTGACGCCAGCCTAGACCAGATCGCGACCAGCGGCTCGTTCTGCATCAAGCCCAGCAGCTCGACGTGCGCCCGGCTGTACCAGGGCAGCGGCATCGACGTGCGGTACAGCGCACTCGAGGGGCAATTCGCCCTCGCGCCTCGCCTGCGCGCGGTGATCCGCGACACCGATCCGTTCAAGCCGGCGGTGACGCTCGGCGCGCTGCTGCGCTGGGCGCATGGCCGGTTCGCGATCACCGGCGATCCGTACCTCCGCGTGCCGCTCGCCAACGCGCCGCTCGGCAACCGGTTCGCGATCAACCTCCCGGTGTGGTTCGCGGTCCAGCCCGCCACCGGATGGATGATCGCGGTGCGCGGCGGGTTCGAATCCGATCTGGTGGTCCTCCGCGACGGCGGCCACCTGCCGTTCGCGCTCGACGTCGCGGCGCGCGCGACCGACCAGATCGACGTCGGCCTCGAAGCCGGCTGGGCCGGCCTGGTCGGCCCGCAGCACGACGCCCGGCACGCGACGATCATGCTCGCGGCGGGCTGGCGCGGCGTACCGTAACGGGTCGCTAGCGCTTGGCCTGGTTCAGCTTGGAGTGGTGCTGGCCGTAGGCGAAGTAGATGACGAGGCCGATCACCAGCCAGACGCCGAGCCGCAGCCAGTTGGTCCAGCCCAGGCCGTAGATCATGAGGAGGTTGGCCGCGATGCCGAGGATCGGCACCAGCGGGACCGCCGGCGTCTTGAACTCCCGCGGCGCGTTGGGTTCGCGGTTCCGCATGATCCAGACCCCCGCGCACACCAGCACGAACGCGAACAGCGTGCCGATCGACGTCATCTCGCCGACGATGTCCTCGGGCAGGAACGCCGCGAACGCGCCGACGAACAGGAAGAACAGGAGGTTCGACTTCCACGGCGTGCGGTAGCGCGGGTGGACATCGCTGAAGATCGGCGGCACCAGGCCATCGCGACTCATCGCGAAGAACACGCGCGACTGGCCCATCAGCATGACCAGGATCACCGACGAGAAGCCGCCGAGGATCGCGATGGTCACCAGCTTGGCGAGCCAGCCGTACCCGGGCATGTAGTTCTCGATCGCGAAGATGACCGAGGCCTCGCGCCCGTGCGTCCGGAAGTCTTCGACCGTGGCCAGGCCGGTCAGCACGTGGGCGAACAGGATGTACAGCACGGTGCAGATCGCGAGCGACCCGAGGATGCCGATCGGCATGTCGCGCTTGGGCTTGATCGTCTCCTGCGCGGCGGTCGACACCGCATCGAACCCGATGTAGGCGAAGAACACGACTCCGGCCGCCCCGACGATGCCCATGAACCCGCCGAACGCATGGGTGACGCCCTGGTTATCGGTCACCTCGGTCGCGGGCGGGATGTAGGGCGTGTGGTGCGCCGGGTTGATGAAGCTCCAGCCGAGCACGATGATGAGCAGCACGATCGCGACCTTGACGACCACGATGATGCTGTTGACCAGCGCCGACTCCTTCATGCCCCGGATCAGCAGCAGGCTCAGCACCCCCACGATGAACAGCGCCGGGATGTTCATGATGCCGTGCGCCACGACAGTCCCGCTCGCGTCTTTTAACGTTTCGAGCGGCGAGTGGCACCACTGGTACGGGACCTGCCACCCGACCGTGAACTGCAGCAGCTTGTTGAGGTACTCGCTCCACGCGATCGCGACCGTGGCGGCGCCGATGCCGTACTCGAGCACGAGGTCCCAGCCGATGATCCACGCCATCAGCTCGCCCATCGTCGCGTACGAGTAGGTGTACGCGCTGCCGGCGATCGGGATCATCGACGCGAACTCGGCGTAGCACAGGCCGGCGAACGCACAGCCGACGCCGGCGAGGATGAAGCCGAGCGTCACCGACGGACCGGCGCGGTAGGCCGCGGCGTTGGCCGTGCGCACGAACAGGCCGGCGCCGATGATCGCCCCGATGCCGAGCGCGATCAGGGACAGCGGACCCAGCGTCTTGCGCAGCGAGTGGCTGTCCTCGCTGGTGTCGGAAAGCAGGGATTCGAGCGACTTCCGCTTCCATAGATTGGACATCGCGAGGAGAGCATAAGCACGGCCTCGGGGCGCGGAGCCACAGCCAAACGAGACGAACCGCCGGGCGATGCGTTTTGCGCGCCTGCCTCACGGAAGTACGCGAGCTTACGAGCCGTGGACCGGGATCTCCCAGGGGCCGTCCGCCGTCAGCCTCGCGCCGGTCCGGCATAGGTCTCGCGCAGCTCGCGCTTGAGCACCTTGCCGATCGGGCTGCGGGGCAGCGCCGGCACGACCTCGACGTCGGCGAGCCGCTGCGTGCTGCCCAGCCGGGCATTGGCAAATGCCCGCAGCGCCTCGGGGTCGGCGGCCGCGCCGGGCGCGAGCACGACGAAGCCGACCGGGGTCTCGCCCCACCGCGCCGATGGCACGCCGACCACCGCGGCCTCGGCGACCGCGGCGTGCGCGGTCAGCGCGGCCTCGAGGTCGACCGGGTAGATGTTGAAGCCGCCCGAGATGATGACGTCCTTCTTGCGGCCGACGAGGGTCAGGAAGCCGTCGGCGTCGAACCGGCCGAGGTCGCCGGTGCGGATGAACCGCTTGCCGGTGGCGTCGCGCCACTCGGCCGCGGCGGTCTCGGCCGGCCGGCCGTGATAGCCGGTCATCATCGAGAGCGGCGAGTGCCCGACGATCTCGCCGACCTCGCCCGGCGGCAGCGCGCGGCCGGCGTCGTCGAGGATCCGGATGTCGTGGCCCTCGGCCGGCCGGCCGACGGTGTGCAGCTTGTCGGGGAACTGGTGCGCGACCAGGATGCAGGTCCCGCCGCCCTCGGTCATCCCGAAGAACTCGACGAGGCCACCCGGCCAGCGCCGCAGCACCTCGGCCTTGAGCGCCGCCGGAAACGGCGCGCTGGTGCACAGCTTCATGCGGAAGCTCGACAGGTCGGTGCGATCGAACGCGTCGTGGCGCAGGATCCGGTCGTACTGCACCGGCACCAGCATCGCGTGGGTGACGCGGTGGCGCTCGGCCAGGCGCAGGAACTCGGCGACGTCGAACCGCGCCATCAGCACGCTGGTCGCGCCGAGCGCGACGCTGGGCAGCAGGCTGACCAGCGTGGTGTTCGAGTACGGCGGCGTCGACACCAGGGTGATCGCGTCGGGGCCGAACCCGAACGTCCCGCCGCGGCGAATGTGGGCCCAGCGCATGCGGTGCGAGTGCACGATGCCCTTGGGCGTGCCGGTCGTGCCCGACGAGTAGATCAGGTTGAACGGCGCGCCGGGGTCGAGCGCGACCGGCCGCGGGGCGGCGCCCTCGGGAGCCAGCCACGCCGCGAACGCCTGGCCCGCGTCAGACCCGTCGATCCCTTGGGGGGCTCTGCCCCCCGTCTCGCTGCGCTCGAGCGCGATCCGCGTCGCGGTGACCGGCCGGCTCGCGGCGGCGAGCGCGCGGCCGACCGCTGCGTCGAGGAACAGGTGGCTGGCCCCGGCGTCGCCGACCATCGCGACCAGGCTGTCCGGGGTCACGCTGGGCTGGAGCGGCGCGATCTTGGCCCCGGCGCGCACCGTGCCCAGGTAGATCGCGACGTACGGGATCGACGCGGCCGCCGCGACCGCCACCGCGCCGCCCGGCCCGACCCCGTCGCGCTGCAGCGCCGCCGCCACCCGGTCGACCAGCGCGTCGAGCCCGGCGTAGTCGAGCCGGTCGTCGCCCGCGATCAGCGCGGTGTGCCCTGGCCGCTCGACCGCGTGGCGGTGGAGGAGGTCGGGGATCGACCCGGAGTCCTGGGCGAGCAGCTCATCGAGCGCGGCGGTTGACACGCCGCGCAGCATAGCCCGACCGGAGTAGGAGCGCGTGGCGCCTGGGAGAACGCTCACACGCGAGACTCGCCGGGGGCTGCTGCGCGGATGGGCGTCGGAGCCGCGCCCGCCGAATCACCACCACGGCACGCGCGAACCCCGCGAGGTATTTGCGGGGCAACGAACGGCCTATCCAAATCCCGGTCGCGGCGTCCGACCCCATCCTGCTCGCGGTCGCCCCCGGCGAGTTCGCGTTGACGTCGGGCGATCGCGCCTGGACGCAGCATCGGCGGTCCTTCCAGACGCGGCGGCGTTGGATAACGAGATTCAGTGTCGCTCGGGTGTGGATCTGCTGGTACCTGGAGGTGCCGCGCGCTCCCGCGCCGGATCGCCGGGTGGTCCCTCGACGTGCCGGTGCCCGCCGCCGCTACCTGTGTGATCGGTGTCCGGATAGCGGACAGTGAACGCTGAAACGGCGTGCAGGTTCGCGCGGTTTCCGATCCGGAAGGCCGGAACGGCGCGCCGATCGAGGCGATCGGCCGCGATGTGACCGCGCGCCGCCGCCGGGCCGTGGCACGCGCGCTGCTCGGGACGTCCTGCGATGACCACCCTTGCGATCGATGCGCCTGGCGGACCGCCCGCGGCCCGCCGGATCCTCACCGCCCTCGCCGCGCTGGCCCGCGCCCGGCTCGTCCAGTTCCTCGCGATCGGCGGGGCGATCTTCCTCGCCGCGCCGCGCCCGCGCGACGACCACCGGATCGAGATCTCCGCCGAGGAGCTCGCGATCGTCCACGCCGCCCAGGCCGCGCGCGACGGCACCGCCGCGCTCGATCCCGGCAAGGCCGCCGAGGTCACCGCGCGCGTCCTCGAGGATCGCATGCTGTTCCGCGAGGGCGTGCGGATGGGGCTCGATCAGGGCGATCCGATCATCGAGCAGCGCGTGGTCCAGAAGGTGCTGCTGCTCGCCGAGAGCCTGGTCGGCGCGACCCGCGAGCCGAGCGCCGCCGAGCTGCGCGCCGCGTACGATCGCAGCCTGGTTCGCGATCCGGCGCGCACCCAGCAGCCGCCCCGCTACCACGTCATGCACGTGTTCGCGGCGCGCCGCGACGACCTGCCCGCCGCCGGCAGCCTCGACCCCGCCGCGCTGCCGGCCGCCGGCGAGCCGTTCCCGCTGCCGCGCGAGACCCGCGCCACCGCCGACGAGCTGCGCCGGTCGTACGGCGCGGGCTTCACCGCCGCCGTGGTCCAGCTCGCACCGTCGAGCCACTACAGCGAGCCGATCGCCTCGAGCTTCGGCTGGCACCGCGTGCGGCTGGTCGACGTCGCGCCCGGCGGGGCGCTGCCGTTCGAGGCGGTCCAGCGCCAGATCGCGTTCGACCTCGCGCTGCAGCGCCGCCAGGACGCGATCCGGCGGTTCCTCGACACCACCGCGGCGCACTACGCGTTCACCGCCGGCGGCGTCCCCCTGGCGCGGTTCGCGCCGCCGATGCGGGTCGCGCGCCACGAGAGCGCGTCGGGGGAGGACTAGCGATGCGCGCCGCCGTCGTCGCGCTCGCCGCGCTGATTGTCCTCGCCGCCGCTCGCCCGGCGTCGGCCCATGGCATGCGGTCGGCGTACGTCGAGATCACCCAGACCGCCCCCGACCGCGCCCGGATCGCGATCCGCGGCAACCTGCCGGTGCTCGGCGTCTCGCTCACCGCCGCGGCGCCGTGCGCGGTCGCCACCACCGCCGACACCGGCACCGAGCTGCGCTGCTCCGGCGCGCTGCCCGGCGCCGCGCTCACCGTCACCGGCCTGGGCCCGATCGCCAGCGAGGCCGTGATCCTGCTGACCTTCCTCGACGGCACCACCGCGACCGCCGTGGTCACCGCCGGCAGCCCGGCGTGGCGGATCCCCGACGCCGCCGATCCCGGCCTGCTCACCGTCGCCGGGCGCTACGTCCGGCTCGGCGTCGAGCACATCGCCACCGGCGCCGATCACCTGCTGTTCCTGCTCGCGCTCGTGCTGTGCCTGCGCACGCTGCGCGCGGTGATGCTCGCCGAGACCGCGTTCACCCTGTCGCACACGCTGTCGTTCAGCGCGAGCTCGCTCGGCTGGATCCGCGTGTCGTCGACCGCGGCCGAGGCCTGCATCGCGGTCAGCCTGGTGCTGGTCGCGCTCGACGTCGGGCGGCCGACCCGCGATGCACCGACGGAATGGAAGACCGCAGGGCTGGCGTTCGCGTTCGGCCTGGTCCACGGCCTCGGGTTCGCCGGCGGCCTGGCCGAGATCGGGCTGCCCGCCACCGCGGTGCCCGCCGCGCTCGCCGGGTTCGCGGCCGGCGTCGAGATCGGCCAGGTCGTGTTCCTCGCGATCGCCGTGACCGCGCTCGCGCTCGCCCGCCGCGCCCCGCGCCTGGAACGCGCCGCCGTGCAGGGCGGCGCCTACGCGGTCGGCGGCATCGGTGCGTTCTGGCTGGTGCAGCGCCTGGCCGTCCTCTGAGTCGATCCTGGCCGTCCAGATTGCCCATCAAGGAGAGTTGGAATGAGAGACAATCCATCGCGCATCCCGATATCCAGTCATGCCTCTACCCTGCCCCTGGCACTGGCACTGGCGGTCGCCGCCTCGGCGTGCACCGCCGAGCCCGAGCACCCCGCCGCGGCGCCACCCGAGCCGATCGCGGCCCAGCCCGCGCCGGCGGCACCGGCCGCGCCCGTCGCCCCGGCGGTGGCGAGCTGCCCGGACTTCAACTCGCTCAAGAATGCCTATTTCGGCGACCTCCACGATCACACCGCGTTCTCGTACGATGCGTACACGTTCGAGACCCGGGTCGAGCCGATGCAGGCCTACGGGTTCGCCAAGGGCATGCCGGTCCAGATCGCCGGCGCCGAACCGGGCGGCCCGGTGACCCAGCTCGACCGCCCGCTCGACTTCCTCGCGATCACCGATCACAGCGAGTTCCTCGCGATCGACTTCGGCTGCGGCACGCTGCCCGACGGCACGCCGTTCGACCCCGACAGCCCGTTCTTCAACCAGCCCAGGTGCGCCGCGGCGCGCTCGGTCGGCGGCAACAAGCTCGACTTCGCGCTGCTGCTCAGCCGCCAGCGCTCGCTGTGCGGCACCACCAACCCCGGGGACTCGACCGTCTGCCAGCCGGTGATCCAGGAGGCCTGGCAGGCCGAGCAGGCCGCCGCCGCCGCCGCGCTCGACCCCTGCCACTTCACGTCGTTCATCGCCTACGAGTGGACCAACGACTGCACCGGCGATGGCGGCGCCAGCGCGACCTGCCACAAGAACGTGATCTTCGGCGACACCAACGTGCCGGTCATGCCCGCCGACTCGCTGTCCAACCCGACCCAGGAGTCGCTGTGGACCGCGCTCGACCACGGCTGCAACGGCGGCCCGTGCAACGCGATCACGATCCCGCACAACTCCAACCTCAGCAACGGCCAGGCGTTCAACATCCCCGCCGGCAGCGAGCAGCACGCTGCGAAGTACCAGAAGCTCGTCGAGATCTTCCAGCACAAGGGCGGCAGCGAGTGCTTCTTCGACCCCGCCAGCCCGACCGATCCGACCTGCAACTTCAACTATCTCGGCGGCGTCACCGAGCCCAACGACCCCAACAGCTACGTCCGCACCGGCCTCGAGCGCGGCCTCTCCACCCAGGCCGCGCAGCACGTCGATCCGCTGCAGATGGGCATCATCGGCGCGACCGACACCCACAACGGCACGCCGGGCAACACCCGCGAGGACACCTGGCCCGGCCACGTCGGCGTCAACGACGACACGCCGGCCAAGCGGCTCGACCTGAACACCGCGGTCGGCTTCAACCCGGGCGGCGTCGCCGTCGCGTGGGCCGAGCAGAACACCCGCGACGCGATCTTCGCCGCGTTCCAGCGCCGCGAGACCTACGCCACCAGCGGCCCGCGGATCACCGTGCGCATGTACCAGACGTGGGACCGCACGACCGCCTTCTGCGCCGATCCGAGCTTCCCGGCCCAGCTCGTCGCCGCGGGCGGCCTGCCGATGGGCAGCAACATCACGATCCCGGCCGGCCAGTCCGGCGCGCCGCGGATCATCGTGTTCGCCGCCCGCGACCCGATCACCCGGCCCGACGTCGCCAACCTCGCCGAGATCGACCTCGTCGAGGCGTGGATCGATCCGGCGACCGGCAACGTGCAGGAGCAGGTCGTGCGGCGAACCGCCCCGGCCGGCGGCGCTGCGACCTCGTGCCAGAGCTTCCTGCTCAACCCCGCCGGCGGCACCGCCACGTTCCACGCCGGCTTGCCGAGCTTCTACTACGCCCGCGTGCTGCAGACCCCGACCAGCCGCTGGTCGGTGTTCGACTGCCAGCGCGCGCCCAGCGCCAACCCGACCGACTGCGCGCCCGGCGGCAAGCTCAACGTCCAGATCGCCGAGCGCGCCTGGACCAGCCCGATCTGGTACCTGCCATAACCGCACCCTGCGCTGCGCCGACGGCTTCGACCGTCGCGGCGTGGGCACGCCTGTTTCTCGGAGTCGTTTGCGCTCCAGCGGTGGACGACGCGGCCTAGCGCAGGTCGCGATCCTTCGGTGGCGGCGCTCGTCGCGTGTCGGCGTCGCGCTTGAAGATGTCCGCCGGTTTCCGACGCTGGATGATCAAGCGGTACACGACAAGCAAGACGATGGCGCCAGCGACCGAGAGAATGATCCCGGGCGTATCTCCCGCCGCGTACCAACCGGCCGCTCGGCCGATGAGGCGGGCCAGGAACGCACCCGCCACGCCCAGCACGATCGTGATGATGATGCCGCCCGGATCCTTGCCCGGCATGAGTAGTTTGGCCAGCGCCCCGACGACGAGGCCGACGAGAAGTGTTGTGATGATGTACATGAAACCTCCGAGGTCAAGGTCTGCTGTCCGGACACTCGAGAAGCAGCTCGCGTGCCACCGCGGCCAACATGCGGACCGACTACGTCAAATCCGCGGGTGCGGCGATCTGGCGATGCCGCCGCGCTGTACGTCGATCCGCTCCTCGCTCCGGACGACGTCTGGGTGCTGGTCGATCGCTCACGGTCGGTGCACGATCGCGGCGGACATGCCACGGTTTGCCTGCCGCCGCGGCTCGGCGCAGGCATCCTCGCTGGCGAGACGAACATGCGGATCAAGATGCTCACGATCGTCGTGCTGGCGGGTTCGATCGCGGTGGCGTCGTGTGGCGGCACCAGCAATGCGAGCTGGCCGTCGTGCAGCTGGCCTGCGTCGCTCGATCCGGACCCTGCGGACCCTTCGGGACCGGCGCGCGACCACTGCGTCGCCGGGCGCACGCGGCTGTCGTGCGCGCTGCCGGACGGCAGCACACAGACCTGCTGGACCCACGATCCGACCCAGTGCGAAGGCGGGAACCCGCCCGGCGCGGAGTGTCACGCGGACTGCGCGGAGAACGAGTTCTCCGCCCGGTGCGGCGGTGTGGGGCCCGGACCGGTCCCGGATCCTCCCGCGAGTTGCCGCGGGGATGGGTTCGTGCCGGCCGGGGTCGCGTTCTACTGCTGTCCCTGCGGCGCGTGACGGAACGCCCTCGCGCGAGATCGCGAGGATGCCCGGGTCAGCGCCTCCGGCGCCGGCGGACGGACCACGCGGCGAGACCGAGCAGGCACAGGCCGGAGCCGCCGCCGGGTGCCGCAGCGCAGCCGGCCCGCGTCTCGTCGCTGCCGGATCCGCCCGGATCGCGCGGCCCCGCGGATCCGTCTCCGCCGGTCCCGCCGCCGCCCGTGCCACCGCCGCCCATGCCGCCGCCGCCCGTGCCACCGCCGCCCGTGCCACCGCCGCCCGGGGCGGCGCTGACCTCGCCGAAGCTCGGCGGCGCATCCCAGGCGCTGACGGTCTGGACGATCCAGTCCTTGACCAGATCGACGCGGTCGTCCCAGCCGTCCTGCGAGAGCTCGCAGTCCGGACCATCCGACACCACGCCGACCAGGAGCTCGCCGCCCGATCCGGTCGTCATCAGCGCCGGGCCGCCCGAGTCACCGTCGCAGGTCTGCTTGCCGGTGTCGCCCGAGTAGATCAGCATCGCGTCGATCCGGTGGAGCGGGTAGCTCACCGTGCGCTTGGTGCCGCCGCCGTCGCCGGTGCTGTCATCGGTCACACCGAACCCGACGTGGCGGAGCATCTGGCCGACGTCGGCGTCGGCGAGCGGCGCGTCGTTGAGCGCGATCGGCGTGACGCCGACGGGGTCCGCGGCGAGCTTCATCAGCGCCAGGTCGTACGGCTTGCCCTCGCCGGTGTACATCGGATGGACCTTGACCTCGACGACGTCGATGCTGTGCACCGGCGCGTCGGACCGCGTGCCGAAGTCGGCCTCGATCACGTCGAGCCCCTCGAGGAGGTTGCAGTGCCCGGCGGTCAGCACCGTGTGCGGCGAGATCAGCGTCGCGGTGCAGTACGCATAGAGCCCCAGGACGCTGAGCGCAGCGACGGCGGAATCGGCGTCGTCGGTGCTGCCACCGCGGATCGCCGACTCGGTGGTGGACAGTCCGGGAGCCGCGCATCCCGCCAGGGCCAGCGCGGCGATGCCGGCCAGCCATCGCGGCGCCGCGCTCGAGGAACGTCCCCAGAATCCGTCGTCATGCATCCTGTCGAGCACTCGCGGACGAAGTGCAACCACCGTGCCGCAACACCGACAGCCCCGTGCTCGCCCCGCCGGCTCGGCAAGACGCGGGTCTGCGCGGCGAACCGGGGCGAAGCTGGAACGCGACCGGCCGCGATCTGGGGTGGCGAGACTGCACATCCCCGGCTGCGATCCGCCGATGTGATACCCGCGGTAGTCAGACCTGCCGCTCAGCTGACCGGGGCGAGCTGGTCGATCCAGGCCGCCAGCCCGTGGATGTGGTCGGCGATCTCCTTGATCACCCAGTGCGGATCGCCCACGTAGCTGGGCGCCGGGGATCCGTCCTCGTAGAACCAGCGGTGGACGCCATCGCTGAACAGACCGACCGTGAGCGCGATGTGGATGCGGAACTGGCCGCGCCGCCGCGCAGTGTTGACCACCTGGATCGTGGCGCGATCGAAGCGATCCTGTGAATGATCGAACCAGCCATCGGTGACGATCAGGAGATCCGCGCCGGCCCAGGCCTCGGTCTGGGCCCGGCGCACCGCGCGGCGCAGCGCCTCGTCGATCTCGGTCGAGCCGCAGAACGATACGGTGAGGAACGCGATCGCGGCGGCCAGGCCATCGCCGCGCAGCGACAGCTCGTGCTCGACGAGCTGGCCGTCGCCGCTGAAGTTGTAGACGTAGACCTCGCGGTCCTCGAGCTCGGCGACCGCGAGCGCCTGGAGCACGAGCGCCTTGGCGAGCAGCTCGCGCGATCCCGACATCGAGCTCGAGGTATCGAGCACGATGATGATCGGGCCGCGCTCGGCGCGGGGGTGGGCGACGTCGGCCCCGGCGCGGAACGCCTGCTCGGTCGCGATCCGGTTGGTGTACACCGACTCGGCGTGATAGGTCATCAGCGAGCGCTCGGCGCGCCGCGCGTGCCACCACAGCCGGGTGGCGGGCCGCGCGAGCAGCGCGAGCTCGCTGCCGAGCATCCGCGCGATCTCGTCGGAGCGCTCGACGCCGCGGATCTCGACCACGCCGAGCTCGCGGACCTCGACCTCGGTGACGTGGTCGCGGACGATCGGCCCGCGCCGCGACTCGAGCTCGCGCTCGGCGTCGTCGGTCCGCGGCCGCGACCGCCGGCCGAGCTGGGTGACCAGCGACTGCACCGGCGGCAACCCGGCGAGGATCTTGCGAAGCTCGGCGGCGCGCCGCCAGTCGACCGCCGCCAGCAGGCCGTGCAACCGGGCGCGGTCGACGCCGCACGCCCGGGCGAGCTCGGTGAACAGCGCGCGGATCGCGGCCCAGTCGCGCGCGTCGCGCTCCCAGTCGCGGTCGCACCGGGCGAGCGCCTCGGCCGCGACCTCGCCGGCGATCCGCGCCGCGTCGGCCCGGATCCGGTTCCAGGTCGCCTCGTCGAGCAGCACCTCGTCGCACGCCGCGTCGCCGCCCCGGACCAGGCCGACCGTCCTGGTCCGGCGGTCGCGCTCGCGGGCCGCGAGCGTCCACTCGGCGAGCAGCTCGTCGTAGCGGCGCTGCGCCGCACCCGCCGCGCCGAGGATCGCGCGCAGCACCTCGTCGGTGATCTGGGCGTTGGCCTCGCAGTGCTGCGCGATCCGCGAGCGGGCGAGGCCGTCGAGCAGCGGCCGGCGCACGGCGTCGTCGGGCCAGCCCAGCGCCTCGGGCGGTGGCACCCGGCCCGACAGCAGCTCGTCGCGCAGCACCAGGATCGCCTCGGCGCGCGGCCGCAGCATGCCGTGCGTGTGGTTGACCACCGCGTCGAACAGCGGCTCGGGGATCCGATCGACGAACTCGTAGCGGCTCTCGATCATGGCCGGGTCGCCGCGCGGGTCGCCTCGTGGAGCCGGGCGTGGATCTCGGTGAGCCGCGCGCTCGCCTGCTTCATCGCCGCGCCGAACGACCTCGCGGTCGACCGCGGCAGCCACAGCGGCTCGCGGTCGAACGCCGCGGCGTGCTCGGTGAGCGCGGCGAACAGCTCGCGCAGGTCCGCCGCGAGCTCCTCGAGCTGGGCCGCGCGGCTCGACGCGCCGTCGCCCGGGACGACCTGCATCACCGGCTCGAGCGCGACCGCCGCGCTCAGCTGGTTGGCCGGATCGGAGATGTACTCGTCGAAGCCGTCGACGTCGTCGGCGAAGTGGCGCGCGAAGATCTGCGCGGCGGTCAGCGCGCGCTCGGGATCGCTGTGCGGCGGATCGCCGGGCGCCACGTACAGCGGATCGCCGCTGCGCGTGGTGATCGCGCGCGTCCCGGTCGCCCGCGGCACGATCGAGCCGTCCTCGGCGTGGTACAGCAGCCGCCCGGCGGCGTCCTTGCGATGGACCCGGGACACGGCGGCGCCCTGCTCGATGCTCGCGACCAGGCGCGCGATGCGCTCGGGCTCGTTGCGCACGATCTCGATCGCGCTGGTGTCGAACCAGTCCCGGATCTTCGCGTGCTGCTCGGGGTGCGACCACAGGCAGTGCTGGAGCAGCCAGCAATCCGGCCACAGCACGAGCGTGCGGCCCTCGGTGTAGGCCGCGACGCGCAGCAGCTGCACGACCTTGAGCCAGCGCCGGTCCGACACGTAGATGCCCTGCCCGGCCAGCCATTCGCGCAGCGTGTGCAGCACGTGGCGCACCCCGCCGGACAGCCGGACCCTGGCCGCCTCGGCGCGCAGCTTGTCGAGCACCTTGACGCTGATCCGCGCCTGGACGCGGTCTGCGGTGACCCGGCCCTCGAGCCCGAGCAGCTCGCCGAACCCGGCGGCCGACACCGGCTCGACGCGGTAGCGGATCAGGAACCGGTCGTAGAGCGCGAGCAGCTCCTCGGCGGTCGGGATCTCGTTGCTGGCGCCGATCAGCGTGATCAGCGGCAGCCGGACCCGCTCGGTGCCGTTGTCGAACACGCGCTCGTTGAGCACGCCGAGCAGCGCGTTGAGGATCGCGCTGTTGGCCTTGAACACCTCGTCGAGGAACGCCACCGTGGCGGCCGGCAGGTAGCCCGCGGTCAACCGGGTGTACTCGTCGCGCTCGAGCGCCTTGAGCGACAGCGGTCCGAACAGCTCCTCGGGCACCGAGAACCGCGTCATCAGCCGCTCGAAGTACGTCGCGTCGCGGAACGCCCAGCCGATCCGGCGCGCGATCTCGCTCTTGGCGGTGCCCGGCGGGCCGACCAGGATCATGTGCTCGCTGGTCAGCGCCGCGAGCAGCGCGAGCCGCACCGGCGTGTCGCGCTCGACCAGCCCAGTCGACAGCTCGTCGATCAGCTGGACCAGCCGGGTCCGGACCCGGCGCTGGAACGTGATCTCGAGGTCGTTGCGCCCACCCCCGGCGGCCACCGCTGTGATCTAGCACGCCGCGATCGCATCGGCTGTACGAGCGCCGCAGCGTGGCCCTGTCGCTGGTGGACCGGCCCGCGGTAACGGGCCAAGACGCATCCAGGCCAGTACCGCTCACCGGCCGCGCTGTCTCGGCGAGCCGCTCAGCGGGGTCTTGCGAGCGTCGCTGCTCATCTTGCGTTCACGGCCGGGGAAAGATGGTCTGGTCGTCTGGGCGGCAGGACGAGGTTCCTGAGCCAGTCGGTCACGGTCGCGAGCAGCCCAGCGGCCGTTCCCCGTGAGGTCATGGCGGCGAGGTTTCACGGCTGGACGCGCTCTCGCAGGTCACCACGAAGCTGATCCGGATGGGATGAAGCCAGTGCAGCGGTGGTCCGTTGCACCTCCAGGCCGATCGGGTTGTCGGTGATGATCAGGCCCCACATCTCCTGGGCGATGGCGACGGGGCTCTCGGTCGGTCCTCGGTGCCAGGCCGGCGTCTGCCTCGGCAATCGTACGGCAGCCGAGGACGTCGCGCGCGATCTGGTTCGTGCCGTGCGCCCCGTGGTCGTTGCCGATGTCAGCTCGGACGCGTGTGGATCGCAGAACCGGGCGAACTCATCCGCCGCGCAGTCGGCAGCGGCAAGCTCGACCTGCCGCGCGCCGGGCGCTGCTCGAGATCATCCAGCGGGCAGTGAGCGCGCCTGGCGACTGGCGCAGGCCAACGTCGGCGGGCCGCTCGGCGACGAGGCCGGAGCGCTCGAGCGGCGCCGGCTCGCGGTGCTCTCCGAGATGTGACTGCCACGGCGCCGCGCTGCTCCTGGCCGCGCCGCCCGTCAATCGATTCTGCTTCGTCCCTGAACGGCAAAGTGCGGCAAGACACGGAGATGCATCGATTCTTGTTGACAGGGTGATAGCCACTCTCGGACGACGGGTCGAGGACCGTCCTTTGATCCTGCGCTGCGAGCGTCAGATTGCGCTCTGCGTGCGCGATGCGAGCCGGAGGGGAAAATCGCGGTCGGGTGCATTGCAACGCGGGAGATCGCAGCAGGCAGAGCCGAAATATCGCGTGCTACAGAAGGCACACACGCGAGGCAGTGGGCCGGCGAGAAGGAACGACGTCATGTTGCTGCACAGCGCAAGCGAGGCCATCGACGACCAGGAGGCACCGCGCACGGACCACGGCCCGATCGAATGGGTGGAGGTCGACCGCCGGCTGCGTGAGTACGCGCGGCACCGCGCATCACTCGACGCCGCGGAAGCCTACGACCTGCTGCGCGCCGAGCAGCTCAAGCTGCATTTCTTGTGCGGCTTCGCCACCATGTACGAGTACCTCGAGCGCAAGCTGGGGTATGGACCCCACGCGGCGCGCGAGCGAATGCGGGTGGCGCGCACGCTCGCCAGGCTCCCGCAGATCACGGCGGCGCTGGCGCGCGGTGCGCTGAGCTACTCCGCGGTCCGCGAGCTGACGCGGGTGGCGACCGCCGAGACCGAGGCGAGCTGGCTGACGGCCGCCGAGGGCAAGGCGGTGAACGAGATCGAGCGCCTGGTC
>DATAPF010000452.1:0-13987 GCA_036265355.1 Kofleriaceae bacterium
CGGCGCCTTGTCGATCTGGTCGAACGCCGTGAACTTCGCCAGCCCCTTGCCGGCCTGCACCTTCGTGATCGCCGCCGTCAACGTCGTCTTGCCGTGATCGACGTGCCCGATCGTTCCGATGTTGACGTGCGGCTTGTTGCGAACGAATTTTTCTTTGGACACGGCGTGTCTCCTTGAGTCATGCGCCTGAGGGCTTCAGGCGCCAGGCGTGGCGGAGGATGCGATCAGGTCATCCCGGAGTTGCTGCGGGACTTCAGCGTAGTGGTCGAGCTCCATGGCGTAGGTCGCGCGGCCTCGAGTCCGGTTGCGCAGGTCAGTGGCGTAGCCGAACATCGAGGCCATCGGGACAAAACAGGCGACGGTCTGTACACCAGGTCGGGCGGTAATGCCAGCGACTTTCCCCCTTCTGGCATGCAAATCGCCCAGCACCTCCCCGACGTGCTCGTCGGGGGTCACCACCTCCAGCGCCATGACCGGCTCCAGGACGGTGGGTGCCGCCCGGTGGGCAGCCTCGACGAACGCCCGGGTCCCGGCGACCTTGAAGGCGTAAGGGTTCGAATCTACAGGGTGATAGCTGCCGCCGACCACCGAGACCCGGAGGTCGATCATCGGGTGGCCGGCCAGCACGCCGCGCTCGACGGCCTCTGCGACACCGGCCTCGACGGCGGGAGCGTGCTCCTGCGGAATCTCGCTGGTCGATGCCCGGTTCTCGTACACATAGCCGCCGCCGCGGTCGGTCGGCTCGACCACGAGCTGGACGTGGCCGTACTCGCCGCGCGGCCCGCCCACCCGCGAGCTGGCGCGCATCAGCTTGTGCTCACCTTCGGCGCGCCGGGTCACGGTCTCGCGGTAGGCGACCTGCGGGTTGCCGACCCGGGCCCGGACGCGGAACTCGCGGCGCATGCGCTCGACGATGATCTCGAGGTGGAGCTCGCCCATCCCGGAGATCACGACCTGGCCGGAGTCCGGATCGGTGGTGACCCGGAACGACGGGTCCTCGATCGCGATGCGCTCGAGCGCCTGGGCGACCCGCGCGACGTCGTCGTCGGTCTCCGGCTCGATCACGACGCCGATCACCGGGCTCGGCACGCGCATCGCGTCGAGCAGGATCGGCGCGCGCGGATCGGCGAGCGTGTCGCCGGTCGACAGCCGGGTCGCCGCGAGCGGGACGCGGGCGAGCGGGCCGCCGGTGAGCTCGTCGGTCGCCTCGCGCGCTCCCACCAGGGGAACCGATGGCTCGGCGGTCACCGGCACCGGGTTGTGGACCGCGCCGATCATCCCGGCCTCGATCTGCTTGATGTCCTCGCGGTGGTTCGCGAACATCCGGACCAGCCGGCCGATGTGCTCGAGGTGGCCCTTGGTCGCGTTGAGCACCGCGTCGCCGACCCGCAGGCACCCGGCGTAGACCCGGACGAAGGTCAGCGTGCCGCCGGCCTCGTCGATCTGGACCTTGAACGCGAGCGCGGCGAGCGGCTCGGCGTCGGCGAGCGCGCCGTCGCGTCCGAGCCTGCGCACGAGGGTCGGCGCGCCGGTCGGATCGCGCGGATCGCGGCCGCGGATCTCGGCGAAGTCGGCCGGCGACGGCAGGTAGTCGAGCACCGCGTCGAGCAGGTTGTGGATGCCGAGGTTCTTGAACGCCGCGCCGACCAGCGCCGGCACGCCGCGGTTGCCGAGCGTGATCCGGCGCAGCGCGGTGCGGATCGCGGCCTCGGACAGCTCGCGTCCGGTGACATAGGCCGCCATCAGCTCGTCGTCGCGCTCGGCGATCGCCTCGACCATCGCGTCGCGCGCCTGGCTCGCCGCCTCGGCGAGATCGGCGGGGATCGGTCCGTCGATGAACGACGCGCCGAACGACGCCACGTCCCAGGTCCGCGCGCGCATCGTGATCAGATCGACAACGCCGGCGAACGTGGGCCCCAGCCCGAGCGGCAGCTGGATCGCGATCGGCGACGCGCCGAGCCGGGTCCGGATCTCGTCGAGCACGCGCGCGGGCTCGGCGCCCTCGCGATCGCACTTGTTGATGAACGCGATCCGCGGGATCCGGTAGCGGTCGGCCTGGCGCCACACCGTCTCGCTCTGCGACTGGACGCCCTCGACCGCGTCGAACACCGCGATCGCGCCGTCGAGCACGCGCAGCGAGCGCTCGACCTCCATCGTGAAGTCGACGTGGCCCGGGGTGTCGATCAGGTTGACGACGCAAGCCTTCCAGCCGAACGTGGTCGCCGCCGCGGTGATCGAGATCCCGCGCTCCTGCTCCTGCTCCATCCAGTCGGTGACCGTCGAGCCCTCGTCGACGTTGCCGGGCCGCGACGTGACGCCGGAGTAGTACAGGATACGCTCGGTCGTCGTCGTCTTGCCGGCGTCGACGTGCGCCATGATCCCGATGTTGCGGACGCGGGACAGCGGGACGCTGCGGGTGGCGGTCTTGTGCACGGCGTGTTCGAGAGGAACCAGCGCCGCGGGGCAACGAACGAGACGCGAGGTCCACGCCCGGATCCTGGCGCGGCGGTCGGCGTCATGAGCTCAGCGGTTTAGACCGTGCATCGGGTCCGGCGCCGGCTGTGGCCGGCGGGGGATGCAGCTACCTTCCGAGCCCCGCGTGGGGATACGCTTCGTTCGATCTCGCCTCCTGGGGTGGGCCGTGGATGAGTCCTACCAGCGGTAGTGCGCGAACGCCTTGTTGGCGTCGGCCATCTTGTGGACGTCCTCGCGCTTCTTGACCGCGTTGCCGCGGTTCTGGGCGGCGTCGACGATCTCGTTGGCGAGCCGGTCCATCATGGTCTTCTCGTTGCGGTCCCGCGCGTACTCGACCAGCCAGCGCATCCCGAGCGCGAGCGAGCGATCCGGGCGGACGTCGACCGGGACCTGGTAGGTCGAGCCACCGACGCGGCGGCTCTTGACCTCGACGCGGGGCCGGACATTGGACAGCGCGCGGTCCCAGACCTTCAGCGGATCGTCCTTGGCGCGCTCGGCGACCATGTCGAGGGCGCCGTACACGATGCCCTCGGCGACCGCCTTCTTGCCGTCGCGCATGACCACGTTGACGAACTTGGTGATCCGGCGGCGGACGTCCGACGGCGCGTCGGTGTACTTGGGGTCCGGCAGGACCTTGCGCTTGGGGACTTCACCTTTACGAGGCATGGCTGGTTCCTGGGCCGCCCGACTACTTGGGGCGCTTCGCGCCGTACTTCGAGCGCGATTGCTTGCGGTTCTGCACGCCGGTGGTGTCGAGCGTGCCGCGGATGATGTGGTAGCGAACGCCGGGGAGATCCTTGACGCGGCCGCCGCGGATCAGGACGACCGAGTGCTCCTGCAGGTTGTGCCCCTCGCCCGGGATGTACGACGTGACCTCCATCCCGTTGGTGAGCTTGACGCGCGCGACCTTGCGCAGCGCCGAGTTGGGCTTCTTGGGCGTGGTCGTGTACACGCGCGTACAGACGCCGCGCTTCTGCGGGCACTGCTTGAGGGCCGGCGACGCACTCTTCATGCGCGCCTTCTCGCGGCCGTTGCGGACGAGCTGATTGATCGTGGGCATCTAGGGTCCCGGGGAGTCCAAAGTCTCGGAGGGTCCGGGATGGGCCCCCGGACGGAAAGCGAGGGCGAACTCTGTTGGATCGCGCCCGCGCTGTCAAGGGGCTTGCGGTCGGAAGGTCCGAGGTGGATTGAGGGATTTCGTCTCGGGCCCCCGCCCGGGCTTTGCCGGATGTCGCCGCGCGGGCGGCGCCGCTCACAGGTTGCGCAGCAGCCATCCGGACGCGCGCCGGACCTGGGCGCTGGCATCGTGCTGCGCGGCGTGCCGGAGGTACGGGACCGCCGGCCGCCCGACAGTGAACTTCAAGAATCCCTGGGCCTTACGTGAGGTCTTGTCGCTCGCCAGCATGCTGATCACGTTGCGGTTCAGGGTCGGGTTCGCGCGGTACTGTGTGTTCTTCTTGATCGCGAGGGCGTAGTGGTCCATCGCCACGGTCCACCAGCGCTGATCGTAGTACAGGTTGCCCAGCAGGAACGGGATGTAGGCACTGGCGGGGATTCGCTTGCCGAGCTCCTGCAGGCTGGCCATCGCCAGGTCGTGCTTGCCGTCCTGGATCAGCCGGACAGCGGCCTCGATGGTGGTCGCGAGCGCGGGGGCCGCCGGGGCGCGCTTCTCGCGCTGGTGGCGCTCGATCTCCTCGGAGGTCCTGGGGGCGTTGGCGGCCTCCTCCGCCCCACTGGCCGGCCGGGTCGACGCAGGCGCCGGATCCTCGGCCTTGGTCGGGTCCATCTCGATGTCGGCAGGCGGGACGACGGCGCCGGCCGGCTCTGCGTGGTCGTCGCTGCCCTCACCCGCTGGCGCTGCACTTCCGGCGGCCGGCGGCGCGACCGGGGTGGACGGATCCACGCCGGGCGCCGCGCTGCCGGCCGCGGGCGCAGTGACCGCGCTGCCCGCCGCCTCGGGGGCGCCGGCGCCTGCGGCCTCGGGGGTGCCCGCACTGCCGGAGCCCTGCTCGCCGGCCCTGCTCTCCGGGCCGGTCGCGCTGCCGGCGGCGCCGGGCGGCTGGACGCCGGACCCAGCAGGGTTCGCGGCTGCGGGAGCCGGCGAACCGCTCGCAGCCGATCCGCCGCCCGCGGAACCGGTCGGGGCTGGCCCGGGCACAGCCGCGGGGTGGTCCTCGGACGCGCTCGGCGCCGTCGCCTGCGCGGTCGCCACCTTGCTGGCGCTCCGGGCCTGGATCCACAGCACCGCGGCGCCGACCCCGCCGACCAGGATCGCCAGCAGGATCAGCGAGCCGAAGAACCCGCCGCGCGGCCGCGACCGCGGCCGAGACGCCGGCGGGATCAGCTCCGCCGCGTCGCTGAGATCGACCATGGTCGGCGCGCTGCCGACGATGCGCCGGGCCTCGCTGATCTGGACCGCACGCGCGCCGCCCTCGGTCCCTCCCGCGCCGCCCGACACGGCGTCGATCGCCTCGGCGAGCTCGATCGCGCTCTGGAACCGGTCGCCCGGCGACTTCGCCATCGCCTGTTCGATCAGCTCCTGCAGCCCACGCGGCAGCGGCGTGCCCTCCGGCATCTGATCGGCGAGCTGCGGGATCGGCGCGGCGCGGTGCATCCCGAGCAGCGCGAGCGTGTCCTCGGCCTGGAACGGTCGCTCGCCCGACACCATCTCGAACAGCACCACGCCGACCGCGTAGATGTCGGTCCGGGCGTCGATCTGCCCGCCGCCGACCGTCTGCTCCGGCGCCATGTAGTTCGGCGTGCCGACCACGACGTTGGACTGCGTGGCGTCGCGGCCGCCGACCGTGCCGCGCAGCCGGGCCAGGCCGAAGTCGAGGATCCGCACGTGGTCGCCGGTCCCGATCTCCTCGCTGACCATGATGTTCGCCGGCTTGACGTCGCGGTGGACGACGCCCTGGGCGTGCGCGTGGGCGAGCCCGGCGGCGATCTGGCGGATCAGCGCGAGCGCCCGGCGCGGCGGCATCGGCCCGTTGTCGATCAGCGCGCGCAGGGTCGTGCCGGACACGTACTCCATGACCAGGTACGGCGCGCCGTCCCACACCCCGAAGTCGACGACCGAGACGCAGTTCGGGTGGTTCAGCTTGCTCATCACCCGGGTCTCGCGCTCGAACCGTGCGAGGAACTCGGAGTCGTTGGCGAACGGCGCGTGGAGGAACTTGATCGCGACCAGCTTGCCGACCGGGACCCGCTCGGCCTTGTAGACCACGCCCATCGAGCCCGAGGCCATCGCCTCGATCACCTTGTAGCGCTCATCGACGACGCCGCCGATGCGCGGATCCGGCTCGATGCCTGACTCGTCCACCATGAGCCAGCCCGAGCCTAGCACAGGCGATCTCGTCGATCCGTTCTATCGAGCAACGGCCGTCAACAGCCGTCAGCGCGCGGTCAGTGCGTCCACTTCTCCTCGCGCCGGTGCTCGCCGTCCTCGTACTCGTGGGCCATCACGAAGTGGTACGCGACCTCGCGGGCCTTCTCGCTCTCGACCACGCACTCGAACAGCCACTCACCCTCGGTCTCCGACGGCTCGACCTGGACGTAGGCGATCTCCGCAGGGAACACCAGCAGCTCGCCGACGAGATCCTTGGCGCGCGCGAGCTGGACGACCAGCGTGTGATCGTCCTCGGTGATCAGCGTCCAGTGAAAGTCGTCGTGATCCAGCAAGACGACCTCCGGGGTGCCCGCGCGAACGATGCAGTTCGCGTGACCGGCGAGCCAGGCCCAGAACTTTTCGAAGCTGAGCGTGGTCGCCACGGCTGCCAGTCTCTTGCCCGTCGAAGCCATCGCCGCGGAGGATAGCCATGGCCCCACGGAGTGCAAGCGCTAGCGGGGCCTGCCACGACCCTGACCGGCCTGCTAACTACCCGAGATCTCGGCCGGATGACCGGCCGGACCTCGCGCACACGCGGCGCACCGCGCCCGCGACACCGGGACCCTCCAGACCCTGGATCGGCCGGTCCGGGAGGTGCTGCCGCGGCCCCGGACGCCGCGCCGACCCCGCCGCGCCGCCGCCGGATCCCCCGCGCCGGCGCCGCGCCGATCACTCGGCAGCGGCGTCGGCGGCCGGCTCGTGCGCGTCGTCGCTCTCGATCGCGGCGATCGCGCTGCCGCCACCGCTGCTGCTGCCGTAGCCGGCGCCCTCGTCCTCGGTCTGGACGTCGACCGTGAGGCGCTTGTAGGCGCCCAGGCCGGTGCCCGCCGGGATCAGCCGGCCCATGATCACGTTCTCCTTGAGGCCGCGCAGGTAGTCGACCCGGCCGTTGATCGAGGCCTCGGTCAGCACCTTGGTGGTCTCCTGGAACGACGACGCCGAGATGAACGACTCGGTCGACAGCGACGCCTTCGTGATGCCGAGCAGCAGCGCGTCGCCCTTGGCCGGCTGGCCGCCGGCGACGATCACGCGCTCGTTCTCCTCCTCGAAGATGTGCTTCTCGACCTGCTCGTCGAGCAGGAAGTTGGTGTCGCCCGGATCGGTCACCGTCACGCGGCGCAGCATCTGGCGGACGATCGCCTCGATGTGCTTGTCGTTGATCCGCACGCCCTGCAGCCGGTAGACCTCCTGGATCTCGTCGACCAGGTACTTGGCCAGCGCGCGCTCGCCGAGCACCTTGAGGATGTCGTGCGGGTTGGCCGGACCGTCCATCAGCGCCTCGCCGGCGCGGACCCGGTCGCCCTCGCGGACCGACAGGTGCTTGCCCTTGGGGATCAGGTACTCGGCGGGATCGCCGACCTCGGGCACGACCAGGACCTTGCGCTTGCCCTTGGTGTCCTTGCCGAAGTGCACCACGCCGTCGATCTCGCAGATCACCGCGTGGTCCTTGGGCTTGCGGGCCTCGAACAGCTCGGCGACCCGCGGCAGGCCGCCGGTGATGTCCTTGGTCTTGGTGGTCTCGCGCGAGATCCTCGCGATCACGTCGCCGGCCTCGATGTAGTCGCCGTCGTTGACGAAGATGTTGGCGCCGACCGGCAGGAAGTAGCGCGCCTCGCCCTCGTTGCTACCGGAGCCGGGCAACTTCACCGTGTTGCCGTCGGCGTTCTTCAGCGTGATCCGCGGACGGCTGTCGGCGTCCTTGGACTCGATGATGGTCTTGCGCGACAGGCCGGTGATCTCGTCGAGCGACTCCTGCATCGTGACGCCGTCGATGATGTCGCCGTACTTCACGTAGCCGGCGACCTCGGTGACGATCGGCATCGAGAACGGATCCCACTCGGCGAGCAGCTGACCGGCCTTGACCCGCGTGCCGTCGGCGACCATCAGCCGCGCGCCGTACTGCAGGCCGTAACGCTCGCGCTCGCGGCCGATGTCGTCGACCAGGACGAGCTCGCCCTGGCGGTTCATCACGACCCAGTGGTCCTTCTTCTTGACCAGCTGGATCGAGTTGAGCTTGACCGTGCCCTCGTTGCGGGACTCGAGCGCCGACTGCTCGGTGCGGATCTGACCGACGCCGCCGATGTGGAACGTCCGCATCGTCAGCTGGGTGCCGGGCTCGCCGATCGACTGCGCCGCGATCACGCCGACCGCCTCGCCGATGTTGACCATGTGGCCGCGCGCCAGGTCGCGGCCGTAGCACAGCGAGCAGATCCCGCGCCGGGTCTCGCACGCAAGCACGGAGCGGATCTTGACCCGGTCGATCCCGGCCGCGTCGATGATCTTGACGTGGTCCTCGGTGATCTCCGAGTTCGCCGGGCACAGCACCTCGCCGGTGTACGGATCGACGATGTCCTCGAGCACGACGCGGCCGAGGATGCGGTCGCCGAGCCGCTCGATGATCTCGCCGCCCTCGATCAGCGGCATCATCTCGACGCCCTGGCGGGTGCCGCAGTCGAACTCGCTGATGATCGTGTCCTGGGACACGTCGACCAGGCGGCGGGTCAGGTACCCCGAGTTCGCGGTCTTGAGCGCGGTGTCGGCCAGGCCCTTGCGGGCGCCGTGGGTCGAGATGAAGTACTGCAGCACCGACAGCCCTTCACGGAAGTTGGTCGTGATCGGGGTCTCGATGATCTCGCCCGACGGCTTGGCCATCAGGCCGCGCATGCCGGCGAGCTGCCGCATCTGCTGCTGCGAGCCGCGCGCGCCGGAGTCGGCCATGATGAAGATCGAGTTGAACGACGGAGCCTTCTTGGTCGACCCGGTCTCGGGGTCCGTGAACTCCTCGGTCGAGATCTCCTTCATCATGTCCTTGGCGATCGCCTCGGCGACCTGGGCCCAGATGTCGACGACCTTGTTGTAGCGCTCGCCGTCGGTGATCAGGCCCTCGGTGTACTGCTCCTCGATCTCGGCGACCTCCTTCTTGGCTTCCTCGAGCAGGACCTCCTTCGACGGCGGGATCACCATGTCGTCGAGGCAGATCGAGATCCCCGCGCGGGTCGCGTAGGTGTAGCCGGTGGTGCGCAGCGCGTCGGCGAGCAGCACCGTGGCCTTCTGGCCGGCCTCGCGATACACCAGGTCGATCAGCTCGGCGAGCTGCTTCTTGCCCATCACCCGGTTGATCGCCTCGAACGGGATCTGGCGCGGGCAGATGTCGCGCAGCAGCGCGCGGCCGACCGTGGTCGACACCAGCTCGGTGCCGTCGCCGTCGGGCTTGCGCATGCGCAGCTTGATCGCGGCCTGGAGGTCGACCTCGCCGTGGTCGTACGCCATCCGGACCTCCGAGACCGAGCCGTACACGCCGCGCGCCACCTGGCCGGGCTTGGCCTCCCGGAACTCGCCCCGGGCGTACGGCCGCTCGCGGGTCAGGTGGTAGAGGCCGAGCACGATGTCCTGCGACGGCACGATGATCGGCTTGCCGTTGGCCGGCGACAGGATGTTGTTCGTGCTCATCATGAGCACGCGGGCCTCCATCTGGGCCTCGATCGACAGCGGCACGTGGACCGCCATCTGGTCGCCGTCGAAGTCGGCGTTGAACGCCGCGCACACCAGCGGGTGGAGCTGGATCGCCTTGCCCTCGGTGAGCACCGGCTCGAACGCCTGGATGCCGAGCCGGTGCAGGGTCGGCGCGCGGTTGAGCAGCACCGGGTGCTCCTTGATCACCTCCTCGAGGATGTCCCACACCTCGGGCCGCTCCTTCTCGACCAGCTTCTTCGCAGACTTGATGGTGGTTACGAGGTGCCGCTCCTCGAGCTTGTTATAGATGAACGGCGTGAACAGCTCGAGCGCCATCTTCTTGGGCAGACCGCACTGGTGCAAACGCAGCTCGGGGCCGACGACGATGACCGAACGGCCCGAGTAGTCGACGCGCTTGCCGAGCAAGTTCTGGCGGAACCGGCCCTGCTTGCCCTTGAGCATGTCCGACAGCGACTTGAGCGGCCGCTTGTTCGGTCCGGTGATGGTCTTGCCGCGCCGGCCGTTGTCGAACAGCGCGTCGACCGCCTCCTGCAGCATCCGCTTCTCGTTGCGGATGATGATCTCGGGCGCGTTGAGCTCCTGGAGCCGGCGGAGCCGGTTGTTCCGGTTGATCACGCGGCGGTACAGGTCGTTGAGATCGCTGGTCGCGAACCGGCCGCCGTCGAGCGGCACCAGCGGGCGCAGGTCGGGCGGGATCACCGGGATGATGGTCAGCATCATCCACTCGGGCTTGTTCCCGCTCTCGCGGAACGCCTCGACGACCTTGAGCCGCTTGGCGATCTTCTTGCGCTTGGCCTCGGAGCTGATCTCGCGCATCTCCTGGCGCAGGGTCTCGGCCATCTCGACGATGTTGATGTCCTTGAGCAGCTGGAGGATCGCCTCGGCGCCCATCCCGGCGTCGAACGCGTCGAACCCGAGCTCGTCGAGCAGCTTGGAGTAGCGCTCCTCGGTCAGCAGCTCGCACGGCGACAGCCCCGACTGCTTCTCGTTGGTGACGATGTACGCCTCGCAGTACAGGACCTTCTCGAGGTCCTTGAGCGGGATGTCGAGCAGGTTGCCGATCCGCGACGGCAGGCTCTTCAGAAACCAGATATGCGCGACGGGAGTCGCGAGCGAGATGTGGCCCATGCGCTCGCGGCGGACCTTGGCCTGGATGACCTCGACGCCGCACTTCTCGCACACCACGCCGCGGTGCTTCATGCGCTTGTACTTGCCGCAGTTGCACTCGTAGTCCTTGACCGGCCCGAAGATCTTGGCGCAGAACAGCCCGTCGCGCTCCGGCTTGAACGTCCGGTAGTTGATCGTCTCTGGCTTCTTGACCTCGCCATGCGACCACTCGCGGATCTTCTCCGGAGAGGCGAGCATGATGCGGATCGCGGAGAACGAGCGCGGGTCCTTGGGCTTCTCGAAGCAGTTGAAGATGTCCTTCACGGGTTCTCCTTGTCCAGCAGGTCCTTCTTGTCGATACGGCGGTCAGCGAAACGAAGTCCCAGCGACAGTCGCGGCTTCCCGTTGAGCTCGTTGACCAGCTCGGGGTGGTAGCGCTTCACGAACGGTCTGAGAACGGCCACGACGGCCCCCAGGAGTCCATCGATGGCCTTGCTGAGGATCGAAGTCCTGGGCTTTCGATCGTTATACAGGTCGAACATTCAGCTCGCGCTCCCCATCTTGTCGGCGACCTCGCGGGCCAGCGCGGCGAGGCCGGCCGGGATGCCGGGAGCCTGCTCGGCCTGGCGGCGCGGCATGGTCGGGTCCTCGACCAGCTCGACGTCCAGGCACAGCGCCTGGAGCTCCTTGAGCAGCACGTTGAACGACTCCGGCAGGCCGGCCTCGAGCACGTGCTCGCCCTTGACGATCGACTCGTACATCCGGGTCCGGCCGATCACGTCGTCGGACTTGACGGTCAAGAACTCCTGCAGCGCGTAGGCCGCGCCGTAGGCCTCCATCGCCCAGACCTCCATCTCGCCGAGCCGCTGGCCGCCGAACTGCGCCTTGCCGCCCAGCGGCTGCTGGGTCACCAGCGAGTACGGGCCGATGCTGCGGGCGTGGATCTTGTCGTCGACCAGGTGGTGGAGCTTGAGCATGTACATCACGCCGACGGTGATCATGTTGTCGAACGGCTCGCCGGTCTTGCCGTCGATCAGCCGGGCCTGGCCGCCGGTCGGCAGCCCGGCCATCTTGAGCGCCGACTTGATCTCGTGCTCGTTCGCGCCGTCGAACACCGGGGTCGCCAGGTGGACGCCGCTGGTCAGCGTGCGGGCAAACCGGCCGGTGTCCTCCGGGGACAGCCGGTCGATCAGCGCGGTGTGGTCGGGGAACAGCTTGCGCAGCTTGTCCTTGAGCACGTCGGCGTTCCAGCTGGTGTCCAGGTAGGCCTGGATCTGGTTGCCGAGCGCCCGGGCGGCCCAGCCGAGGTGGACCTCGAGGATCTGGCCGATGTTCATGCGGCTCGGCACGCCGAGCGGGTTGAGCACGATGTCGACCGGGGTGCCGTCCTCGAGGTACGGCATGTCCTCCTCGGGCAGCAGCCGCGACACCACGCCCTTGTTGCCGTGGCGGCCGGCCATCTTGTCGCCGACCGACAGCTTGCGCTTGATCGCGAGGTAGACCTTGACCAGCTTGATCACGCCGGGCGGCAGCTCGTCGCCCTTGGTCAGCTTGGCGATCTTCTCCGAGTACTGCTGCTCGATGTTGAACACGTCCTCCTCGCGCTTGGCCGCGAGCTGCTCGAGCTGCTCCTCGATCTTGCCGTCGCCGGCGTCGAGCTGGATCTCGTGCCAGTACCGGCTCGGGACCTCGTTGAGCATCTCGAGCGTGATCTTCTCGCCCTTGGGCAGCAGGACCTTGCCCTTGTCGTCGACCAGGCGCGACGCCGTGGTCTTGCCGACCAGCAGCTCGCGCATCTTGTTGTAGTACGCCTCCGAGATGATCTTCACCTCGTCGCGCTTGTTGAGCATCAGCAGCTCTTTTTCGGCGTCCTCGATCGCCTGGGCGCGCTCGTCCTTCTCGGTGCCCTTGCGCGCGAACACGCGGGCACCGATCACGACGCCGATCACGCCGGGCGGCACGCGCAGCGAGGTGTCGCGGACGTCGCCGGCGCGCTCGCCGAAGATCGCGCGCAGCAGCTTCTCCTCGGGCGACAGCTGGGTCTCGCCCTTGGGCGTGATCTTGCCGACCAGGATGTCACCGGCCTTGACCTCGGCGCCGATCCGGACGATGCCCGACTCGTCGAGGTCCTTGAGCGCCTCCTCGCCGACGTTCGGGATGTCGCGCGTGATCTCTTCCTTGCCGAGCTTGGTGTCGCGCGCGACGCACTCGAACTCCTCGATGTGGATCGAGGTGAACACGTCGTTCTTGACCAGCTTCTCGTTGATCAGGATCGAGTCCTCGAAGTTGTAGCCGCCCCACGGCATGAACGCGACGACCACGTTCTGGCCGAGCGCGAGCTCGCCGGTCTCGGTCGCCGGACCGTCGCCGATCACGTCGCCGGCCTTGACCCGATCGCCGGGCTGGACGATCGGCTTCTGGTTCATGCACGTGTTCTGGTTACTGCGCTGGAACTTGACCAGCGTGTAGATGTCGGGGCGGACCGAGTTGGGGTCCTTGGGGTCGACCTTGCTCGGCCGGACGACGACGCGGTTGGCGTCGACCCAGTCGACCACGCCGTCGCGCTTGGCGACCACGGTGACGCCCGAGTCGCGCGCGACGATGCCCTCCATGCCGGTGCCGATCAGCGGCGAGGTGGTGCGGATCAGCGGCACCGCCTGGCGCTGCATGTTCGAGCCCATCAGCGCGCGGTTGGCGTCGTCGTGCTCGAGGAACGGGATCAGCGACGCCGCGACCGAGACCAGCTGGTTGGGCGACACGTCCATCAGCGTGACGTCCTCGGGCCTGGTCATGATGACATCGGAGCCCTTGCGGCACGACGTGTAGTCGCCCGCGAGCTTGCCGCCCTTCACGTCGGCGTTGGCCTGGGCGATGATCTGGCCCTCCTCCTGGAGCGCCGAGTAGAACTGGACCTCCTCGGAGATCTTGCCCTGCTCGACCGCGCGGTACGGGGTCTCGATGAAGCCGTACTCGTTGACCCGCGCGAACGTCGACAGCGACGCGATCAGGCCGATGTTCGGACCTTCCGGCGTCTCGATCGGGCAGATGCGGCCGTAGTGCGTGCCGTGGACGTCGCGCACCTCGAAGCCCGCGCGCTCGCGCGTGAGGCCGCCCGGCCCGAGGGCCGAGAGCCGACGCTTGTGCGTGACCTCGGAGAGCGGGTTCGTCTGGTCCATGAACTGCGACAGCTGCGAGCTGCCGAAGTACTCCTTCACGACCGCCGAGACCGGCTTGGCGTTGATGAGGTCGTGCGGCATGAGCGTCTCGATCTCCTGAGACATGCTCATGCGCTCTTTGATGGCGCGCTCCATGCGGACCAGACCGATGCGGTACTGGTTCTCCATGAGCTCGCCGACGGCGCGCACCCGGCGGTTGCCGAGGTGGTCGATGTCGTCGATCGAGCCCTTGCCGTTCTTGAGATCGATGAGGTAGCGGATCGTCTCGAGGATGTCGCGCTTCGTGAGCACGGTGTTGTCGAGCGACTCGTCGAGCTTGAACTTGTAGTTCAACTTCAAGCGGCCGACCTTCGACAGGTCGTACCTT
>DATAPF010000453.1:0-18956 GCA_036265355.1 Kofleriaceae bacterium
GGTGACGGGCAGATCCAGCCGGGGCGGCGTCGCGATGACTGTCCAGCGAGGCGCCGCAGCGAGAGCTTCAGAGGCGACGGGCGCAGGTGCAGCCGGCGCGCCGGCCTCCGCGGGGGCACTGGACGCACTGAGCTGAGGGGCAGCGCCGTGCTCGGCGACGTGGCCCGAGCCAGGGGCCGGGAGGTCTTGCACGCGCGTACGCTTGCCAGGCGTCGAGGCGGCGGCGGTGACAGTGCTGCGATCGCCCTGCAGTGACGTCGTGCGAGGCAGATGACCCTTGCCCGGCGAATGGTCGACGTCCGACACCGCTAGCCATCCCCTCGCCGGCTCGCGGAACGCCTGGCTCGCCACCGCATCGTCGACACAGAACGTGCCTGCCTCATGGGCTCGTTCTACGACGGGGCGGATCGCACGCTCCCACGTCGGCGTCGAATTGACGGGTCGCGCGCGAAATCGATAAAAACCGTCAGCAGCGTCCTAGCTGCTGCGCGCCGCGTGGGCGGCGGCGAGGTGGGCCTCGATCGCGGAGCGGATCTCGGCGAGCCGCTCGGCGGTGGCGGCCTCGCAGCGCATGACCAGGGCGGGCTGGGTGTTGGAGGCGCGGACCAGGCCCCAGCCGCCGGCGAACCGGGCGCGGACGCCGTCGATGTCGACCACGCCGGTGACCGCGGGATCGGCGCGCAGCCGAGCGGTGACGTCGGCGACCACGGCGAACTTGGCGCCGTCGGGGCAGCCGATCCGGATCTCGGGCGTGTTGACCATGACCGGCAGCTCGTCGGCGAGCTCGCGCAGCGTGCGGTCGTCGCGCGACAGCAGCTCGAGCACGCGGGCGCCGGCGTAGATCGCGTCGTCGAACCCGAGCCAGCGGTGGGCGAAGAACAGGTGGCCGGACATCTCGCCGGCGAGCGCCGCGCCGATCTGCTTCATCCGCGCCTTGATCAGCGAGTGGCCGACCTTCCACATCTCGACCTTGCCGCCGGCGGCGGCGAGCTCGTCGAACATCGCCTGCGAGCACTTGACCTCGCCGACGAACCGCGACCCGGGGACCTCGCGCAGCACGGCCTTGCCGAGCAGGATCATCAGCTGATCGCCCCACAGGACCCGGCCGGTCGCGTCGACCACGCCGAGCCGGTCGGCGTCGCCGTCGAGCGCGATGCCGAGCTCGGCGCCGGCGCGGTCGACCTCGGCGATCAGGTCGGCGAGGTTGGCCGGCACGGTCGGATCGGGGTGGTGGTGCGGGAAGCTGCCGTCGAGCTCGCAGTACAGCGGCACGACGTCGAACCCGAGCCGGCGGTAGAGCGCGAGCGCGGTCGGCCCGCCCGCGCCGTTGCCGGCGTCGACCACGACCCGCGGCCGGCGCGGGCCGAGCCGCAGCATGGCGTGCGCGTGGTCGAGGTAGGGGCCGATCACGTCGCGCGAGTGCATCGCCTTGATCGGGTGCGGCGCCGGCCCGGTGACCAGCTGCTGGACCCGGTCGCGCAGCGCGGCGATCGCGGCGCCGTGCAGGGTCTCGGAGCCGACGACGAGCTTGAACCCGTTGTCCTCGGCTGGGTTGTGGCTGCCGGTGATCATCACGGCCGCGGCGGACGCGAGGTGGTGGGCCGCGAAGTACAGCACCGGGGTCGGCACCACGCCGATGTCGATCACCTCGGCGTGGACGCGCAGCCCGTCGGTCAGCGCGCCGAACAGCCGCGGCGAGTGGAGCCGCGGATCGCGGCCGACGACGACCGGCCCGCGCGGCGCGGCGAGCTGCCCCGCCAGCGCGTTCCCCAGCGCGCGCACCGTGGCGTCATCGAGATCGCGATCCGCGACGCCGCGGATGTCGTACTCTCGAAACACGGAAGGGTTCACGATTCATAGGTACCGCGCAAGCCCGCGCGCCGAAAGAGCCTCGACGATCTTGCGCACGTCCTGGGCCTCGGACCGCGGCAAGATGAGGACCGCGTCACCGCTCTTGACGACGACCAGGTCGGACACGCCGACCATCGCGATCAGCGTGCCGTCGTCGCCGATCGCGACGTTGCCGGTGCCGCCCAGGATCACCGCCGGTCCCGAGCTGGTGTTGCCGTCGCCGTCCGTGCCGCGCAGCGCCGGCAGGGCCGCCCACGAGCCGACGTCGTCCCAGCCGACCGCGGCCGGGACGGTCACCACGCGCGCGGCGCGCTCCATCACCGCGTGGTCGATCGAGATCGACCCCAGCGCCGCGTAGGCCTCGCTCGCACCGGGCCGGCCGGCCGCGATGTCGCGGACCGCGCGCCCGGCCGCCGGCAGGTGTTCGTCGAGCTCGCGCAGCAGGCGGTCCGCCGACACGCAGAAGATCCCCGCGTTCCACAGGTAGCGGCCGCTCGCGACGTAGGCCTCGGCGGTCGGCCGGTCCGGCTTCTCGACGAACCGGAGCACCGGCGCGACCACTCCCGGTGCAGCGCGGGCGATCCCACGGGGGGCTTTGCCCCCCGCCCCGCCGGCGGAGCCGTCAGGGTCCCCACCCCCCATCTCGCTCCACTCGATCTCGAGGTAGCCGAAGCCGGTCTCGGCGCGGGTCGGGGTGATGCCGACCGTGCCGATCACGTCGTCACGCTCGACCGCGGCCAGCGCGGTGTCGAGCACCGCCGTGAGGCCGGCCTCGTCGGCGACATGCTGGTCGGCCGGCAGCACCGCCAGCACCGCGCCGCGATCGCGCCCGGCGAGCACGGCCGCGGCCAGCCCGAGCGCCGCCGCGGTGTTGCGCGCGACCGGCTCGGCGATCAGCTCGACGCCGGGCACGACCTGGCGGGTCGCATCGATCTGGCCCGCTGCGGTGACCACCACGACGCGCTCGCCGGCGATCGCCCGGCCGCGGCGGATCGCCGCCTCGAGCAGGGTCTCGCCGCCGGGCCCGAGCGGCAAGAGCTGCTTGGGCCGCGCGCGCCGGCTCGCCGGCCAGAGTCGGGTTCCACTGCCCCCCGCGAGGATCACCGCGTGTCGCACCGGGCTATCCTGGCACACCGGCGCAGCCGCGTCCCGGCTCGGCGCTTCGGTCGACCGCCCCGCAGATCGCGGCCGGGCCGGCGGGTGAAGCCGGCGGTCCAGCTGGTCTCCCAGGTCTGTCTGACCGCCGGACGAGAACGCCTGCTCCCAGCGGGCGTGATCGGGTCGAGCTGGGCCCACGCGTAGCGGACCTCGACCGGACGGCCGTCATCGTCGTCGTCGAACTCGGCTCGCGGTCCGACCTCTGAACGATTTCCAGCCGAGCATATAGGGAGCGCGGCCGCGAGCGAGGCCCGAGCCCCACGAGCGCGGGGTGCGTATCATCGAGAGTGAATCCGCAGGATCGTGCGCCCACGCCACCCCGCACACAGCGTCATTGGCCGATCTGCGACGAACAAGCGCGCTCCCGCCTGCGCTCCGGCGTCTACGCGCTTCCACGCGCATCGATCACGAAGGCACTGAAGCTGCATCCCCGACAGGCGTCGGAGGAACCATGGGACTCGACTTGCTTCGCGATCACGGTACGCCGATCGAGCGCCAGCGTTTCGACTGGAAGGAGCTGGTCCAGGAGCCGATCAGCAAGCTCGACACGGATGCTCTGACCCGCGTGCGCATCATTCTGATGAACGGGATCGAATCGGAGGCCAACCGGTTCGGCCACGCGGCGGCCCGGCTGTTTCCGGCGTTGCAACGCCCGCTCGCGGTGATCCGCCGGATCGAGCAGCACCAGCAGACGCTGGTCAACTGGCTACTCCCGGCCGACCAGACACCGCTCGAGACGACGATTGGCTACGAGCAGGTCGCCATCGAGGTCACGGCGAGCGTCGCGAGCGCCGAGCCGGATCCCTACATGGCCGCGATCTTCCGGTTCGGACTGCTCGAGGACTTCGATCATATGTACCGGTTCGCGGCGCTGATGGACCGCACCGAGGGCAAGGACGCGGCCGCGTTGCTGCAGGGCTATACCGACATCCTGCCCGGGCGACCGACGACGATCGAGCATCGCCATCCGCTCGACGACCTGCGGAGCCCCTACGATCGCCGGCGCGCGGATGTGCTGAGCAAGCTGCACGCGCTCACCATCATGGCGGGCGAGAACCAGACCCACGATTACTACATGACGATCGGCCCGATGTTCGCGGACCCGACCGCGCGCCTGCTGTACGCCGAGATCGCGTCGATCGAGGAGCAGCACGTCACCCAGTACGAGTCGCTGATCGATCCACGCGAGTCTGCACTCGAGAAGTGGCTATTGCACGAGGCGTGCGAGGCCTACAACTACTGGAGCTGTGTCGAATCCGAAGACGATCGCCGGATCCGCGCGGTCTGGGAGCGCATGCTCGAGTACGAGCTGGGGCACGTCCAGGCGGTGGCGCGGCTGTTCGAGGATCACGAGCGCCGGGATGCCGAGCAGGTGCTCGACCGCGTGATCCGCGAGCCGATCCGGTACGTCAGCCATCGCGACTTCGTGCGCGGCGTGCTGCGCGCCGAGGTCAACCTCGGTGCCGATGGCCCCGAGCTGATCGACCGCGCGCGCGATCACGAGCCAGAGCGCACGCGGCGCTACCGCGCCGAGCTCAATGCGGAGATCCAGCCATCGAACATCGCCGCGGCCGGCTGGACCTGGCAGCCGGGTGGCGAGCTGGCCGGACGGGAGACCGGCAAGCGTTCCGATGCCAGCGCCGTCAAGCCGGAGCAAGGAGCAAAGTCGTGAAGCGCCAGGCAGAGAACTCGACGACTCCGGGGAACAACCATACGGGCCTCGCACCGCACCCCAAGGAGCGAGACGACATGGTGCAAGGCGCCCGCGAGTTCAAGCCGACCTCGTCGGGCGGACCGGACGAGATCGCCCAGCTGCGAATCGCCTATGCGCGCGCCGGGGGTCCGCACGGGACCATGTCCACGGCGTCGGTGGACCCGGCTCGGCTGCCGGTGCTGGACAAGCTCGGAGCCCGGCTGCAGTTCGAGCGTACCGGGACGCGGCTGTACGATGCGTTGATCTCCAAGCTCGACGCGTACGGTAGCTTCGAGGGCGGTCCGAGCCGCGCGCAGCTGCTCGAGATCCGCGAGCAGGAGTTCGCTCACGCGCTGCTCGCCCAGGAGCTGATCCGCGGGCTCGGCGGCGACCCGACGATGGTGACGCCGTGCGCTAGCCTGCAGGCGACCGCGAGCCGGGGCATCGTCAACGTGCTCGTCGATCCGCGAACCAGCCTGATCGACTGCCTGGAGACCATCCTGGTCGCCGAGCTGGCGGATCAGGACAGCTGGGCAGCGCTCGCGCGCAGCGCCGAGGCGCTCGGCGACGCCGGGATGGCCGCGAAGATCACACAAGCGCAACAGACGGAGCTCCAGCACCTGAAGAAGGTGCGCGGCTGGCTCGAGGCCGCGGACCGGCTCCGCGCCAAGGCGGCCACCGAAGTCCACTGACCACGTCTGCACTGCCTTGCACAACCCGTGAAGGAGTATCGACATGCCGAGGGAAGACCGCGAGTATCGCAACTACCGGGACGACGACGACGACCGTCGGCGCGAGAGTCATCCGTTTCGCGGCAACCAGTACACCAGCGGATCGAGCCGCGACGACGACCGCTTGTATCGTTCGCGCGGCCGCGATGACGACGACGACCGCTCGTACCGCCCGCGCGGGCGCGACGACGACGAGCGCGGCGGCTACCGCAGCCAGTCGCGGATGCCGGAGCGCGACGACTACGGTCGGTTCATGACCGACGACGACCGCCGCGGTGGCTATCGCTCGCGCAGCCGCGACGACGACGACGAGCGCGGGGGCTACCGCAGCTCGTCGCGGATGCCGGAGCGCGATGAGTCCGGTCGGTTCGTCAGTGACGACGAGCGCCGCGGCGGCTATCGCTCGCGCGGGCGCGACGACGACGATCGGGACATGCGCAGCGGCCGCGGTGGCTGGTTCGGGGATCCCGAGGGTCACTCCGAGGCGTCGCGCCGTGGCTGGTCCGAGCGCGACGACGAGCGCAGTGGACGCTATCGCATGTCCGAGGATCGCGGGGGCTATCGCGGCTCGTCGCGGATGCCGGAGCGCGACGACCGGGGCCGGTTCATGAGCGATGACGACCGCGGCGGCGGCTATCGTTCCCGCGAGCGCGACGACGGCGATCGGGAGACGCGCAGCGGTCGCGGTGGCTGGTTCGGGGATCCCGAAGCTCACTCGGAGGCGTCGCGCCGCGGCTGGGAGCGCGGCGACCACGGCCAGAGTGGCTGGTACGGCGACTCGCGCGGCCACGCGGAAGCGTCCCGCCGCGGCTGGGAGCACGGCGATCACGGCCCGAGCGGCTGGTTCGGCGATCCCGAGGGCCATTCCGAGGCGTCGCGCCGCGGCTGGGAGCACGGCCACAACGGACGCGGCGGCCGGTAGCCCGGAGCGATCGCTACTCGGTGGCGAGCTCGCGAGCGTAGCGGGCGGCGGCGAGGCAGTCGGGGCCGACCAGGTCGTAGCGCAGCCGCTTCTGCTTGTCGTAGATGAAGAAGTGGGGCAGCGCGGCGATCTGGTAGGCCGTCGCGACCGGGGTGTCGCCGTCGCCGACGTCGACCTTGCGGATCACGACGCGGTGCTCGTCGGCGACGCCGGTCTCCAGGCGCTGGCCGAGCGGGCCGCACGCCTCGCACGACTGGCTCCAGAAGTCGACCACGGTGACGTAGCCGGCGGGGAGCGCCGCGACGACGTCGACCGCCGCGCCGGGCGTGTTGAGCTGGACGATCTTGTCCGGACTGCGCAGCGCCGGGGCGCCAGACGCGATGGCCGGCGCGGCGGCGGGTGCGGCCGGCGCGGCGGGTGCGGCCGTGGCGCCGCAGGCGCTGCCGGCGACGAGCGCGGCAAGCGCCGCGAGGCGAGCGAGCGCACGCGCGGTCATTGCGCCGCCTCCTCGAACTGGCGCTGGAGCCGGGCGACCTCGGTGCGGGCGAGGCCCGCGTGATAGAGCTGCTCGAGCTGGAGGCGCTCTCCGGACACCAGCTCGCTGGCGCCGAGCCGGACCGTGCCATCGGTGTCGATCGTCATCTCGACGAGGACTAGCACGTCTCCCGCCGGCGCTGGCGGCAGATCGAGCACGGCATAGCGGCCGAGGTGACGGTTGTGCGCCGGATCGGGCGACTCGCCCTCCCAGACGTCGAACTCGATGCGCAGCTGGTCGTCGTGCCGGGTCCCGAACACGCGGTGCTCGCGGGTCGGCACCACCGAGCTCTGCGCGATCACCTGCTCGCAGTCGCCGCCCAGCGACACCGCGAGCCCGCGCGCCGCGACGTCGATCAGCAGCACGCCCTCGATCGTGCCCTCGAGGCGCGCGACCTCGAGCGCGGCGCCGACCGCGACGACCTCCTCGGGGTTGGGGATGACGTGGGGCTCGCGGCCGGTGACCCGCGCGATCTCGCGGCGGACCGCCGGCATGCGGGTCATCCCACCGACCAGCAGCACCTCCTCGATGTCCTCGCGCTTGCGGCCGCAGCGCCTGAGCGCCTCGCGGATCGGCGCCTCGAGCCGGCGGATCAGCGAGCTCGCCCACTGCTCGAGCTCGTCGCGGCGCAGCGGCTTCTGGTACTCGACGGCGCGGCCCGACGGCAGCTGGAGCAGCTCGGGGACGTAGATCTTGCTCGCCGCGACGTCGGACAGCTCGTGCTTGGTGGTCTGCGCGGCGAGCCGCAGGCGCTCGACCGCGACGGTGTCGCTGGTGATGTCGAAGCCGCGCGCCGAGCGGACGTCGCGGACCAGGTTGTCGACCACGACGCGGTCGACGTCGTCGCCGCCGAGGAACGCGTCGCCGGTGGTCGCCAGGACCTCGAAGATGCCGGCCTCGACGTCGACCGCCGCGACGTCGAACGTGCCGCCGCCGAGGTCGCACACCAGGTAGCGGCGATCCGCACCGCGGTGCGCGCCGTGGCCGAGCGACGCCGCGGTCGGCTCGCTGAGCAGCCGCAGCACGCCGAGCCCGGCGATCTGCGCCGCGTCCTTGGTCGCCTGGCGCTGGGCGGCGTCGTACCACGCCGGGATCGTGATCACCGCGCGGGACACCGGCTCGCCGAAGTGGTCCTCGGCCATCCGGCGGATCTCGCGCAGGATCAGCGCGCAGACCTCCTCGGGCGACACCGCGCGGCCGGCCGACAGCGAGATCCACGTATCGCCGTTGGGCGCCTCGATCAGCTCGAACGGCAGGACCCGCGCGAGCCGGCGGATCTCGGGGTGATCGAACCGGCGGCCGAGCAGTCGCTTGGCGCCGAAGATCGTGAGATCGGGGCTGTAGTCCAGGCCGTGACGCGCGAGCTCACCGACCACGGGCCCGTCGGGGGAGAACCACACCAGCGACGGCATCGTGGTCGCGCCCTCGGGCGTGGTCAGGATGCGCGGCACGCCGTCCTTGTCGATCACCGCGCACACCGAGTTCGAGGTGCCGAGGTCGATGCCGACCGCCCTCATGGCTTCGCTCTCATCGAAACAGCCTCGTCATCTCGTGGCGCGCGACCGGCGTTCCGGGGCGGCGCAGCAGCTCGAGGATCTCGGCGGCCTCGGCGCAGTCCTCGTGGTGGGCGAGCGCGGTCTCGAGCTGCGAGGTCGCGAGCATGATCTCGCCCTTGCCGAGCGCGCTGATCGCCGACGCGACGTAGTACAGCGAGCGCAGCGGGCGGCTGCGCGGATAGACGCAGAGCGCCGCGGCGAGCACCTCCTGGGCGTTGTCGGCGTCGCCGTCGCCGAGCATCGCCCGGGCGCGCGCCTCGAACGCCTCGCCGCCCTCCCCGTCCGGCGCGGGCCGCCGCGGCGGCGCGACCGGCTCGACCTGTGGCGCGTTGCCGCCGTTGTACAGCGTGTGGGCGAGCTTGCTGCGCAGGTTCGCGCCCGTGCTCGAGATGTCCTCGAACCCGACCAGCCAGCCCGGGGGCGGGGTCAGCGCCGGTCCGACCGACGCCGCCCGGCCCTCGGCGACCAGCGCGACCCGCAGCCGGTCGTACGCGCGGTTGATCAGGATCGTGATCTCCTCGGCGAGGTGGGTGATCGCGGGCGCGTTGCGGCGCGCGACCAGATCCGGATGATGGCGCCGGATCAGGTCCATCCAGCCCAGCCGGATCTGCTCGGCGTCGGCGTCGCGCACCACGCCGAGCACCTCGTGGACCGCCAGCGAGCGCAGCCGGCGCAGCTCGCCGGTCAGCTGCTGGAACAGCGCGCGCTCGTCGGCGGGCAGCTCGTCGCCCGACAGCGCGGACAGCTGGCCGGTGGTGCGGGTCCGCGCCGGCGACGGCGGCGGCGCGGGCTCCGGCGCCGGCTCGGTGGACTCACCCGCCGCCATCCGGCGGATCCGCGCGACCACGTCCTCGGTGAACCCGACGAGCTCGACCTCGAGCCAGGTCTTGCCGGCGTCGGCCTTGGCGACCTTCGGGTCGGCCTCGACCGGCGTCGACGCCTTGAGCACCACGCCGTCGATCACGATCACGACCTGGTTGGGCAGCTCGAGGTTGAGCGTGACCTCGGAGCCGGGTTCGGCGCGGAACGGCACGCGCATCGACAGCAGCTTGCCGCGCCGCAGCTTCCGGGTATGGAACACCTCGACCTGCTCCCAGGTCGTGCACCGCACGTGCAGCGTGCGCGCGGCCGCCATCACTTCCTCGGCTTCGCCCCGGCCGGCCGGGCGTCGGCGGGCCGGGCGTCCGGATCGACCTCCAGGTCGATGTGCTTGTCGATCGTGTCCTTCTTCTTCGCGACGTCGATCGGCATGCGCGGATCGCCCCTGGGATCGCGCCATTCGTCGGGGGTGATCGACGCGTAGCCCGGCTTGTGGCCCTCGGCCAGCGCGCGCAGCTCGTACGCGCGGCCGGCGATGGTCGGGAAGTTCACGCCGGTGTTGGCGAACCCGATCAAGAGCCAGACCTCGGCGCCGGGCGGCGAGCTCTCGATGTGGACCGGCCCCTCGCCATCGCTGAACCCGGTGGGCTCGGGCAGGTTGGGCGGCAGCGCCGGCAGCGCCACGGGCGCCGGCCGGTGGGTCTTCTTGTCGACCGCCAGCGGCTTGAGCGTGACCGCCAGCTTGGCCTTCTTGGCCAGGCCCGAGCCCTCCCAGGCCGCCGGCAGGACCTCGGCGTCGACCGGCTGGCAGCCCGGGAGCTCGAGCCGCAGCCGCAGCATCTGGCGCGCGGTCAAGACCATGGTATCGAGGTTGGTGCGGCCGAGCTTGAGCCACACGCTGGCCTCGGACGGCGTGGTCGACACGCTGATCCGGCCCGGATCGGCCTGCGCCTCGCGCGCCTGGCGCTCGCGCTCGTCGTGATCGCGGCGGCGCTCCTCGTCGCGGGCGCGCTGGGCGGCGGTCGCCTCCTGCTGGTTCTGGTAGACGATGTAGAACCCGACGGCGCCGCCGATCACGACCAGGAGCGACACGATGCCGAGCGCGCGGCTGCGCAACCGGACCGGCGGCAGCTCCTCCATCGGCGGCAGATCGACGACCGGGCGCGCCACCGGGCGACCCTGCGAGCTGCGCGCGGTGACCACGGCGGCGGCCTCGACCCGGCGCGCGGCCTGCTCGAGCTTGTCGGCGGCCTGCACCGCCTGCTCGGCGGCGTTCGACACCAGCCGGGCCGGGTCGTCGAGGCCGGCCAGCGCGTTCATTGCGGCGACCTCATCGCGCGCCGGCGTACCGGCCCCGTGCGGCCGGACGACCGGGATCTGGTCGCTCTCGCGCATCGGCGGCGGCAGCGGCGTGTCATCGTCGGGATCGTCGAGCGACGGCACCCGGTGGCGGAGCTGGACGATCGCCTCGGAGCGCCGCGGGTTCTTCGCGATCACCTCGCTGATCGGATCGCGCACGAACGGCCGGTCGTCGTCGACCGCGGTCAGCTCGCGCGAGTCATCGAGATCGGCGAGCAGCGCGTCGAGCCGGTTGCCCGCCGGGGTATCGATATGGTGGTGATGGGACGCGACGACCTGGGCCCGCACCTCGACGCTCGGGCGGATCGGCGTGACCTGGACCGCCCCGGGAGTCGCGAGCGAGGCCAGCAGGTCCTCGGTGGCCTCGTCGACGTTGGTATCGGATTCGGACAGCCCGGCGGCCTGGATGATCTCGCCGCGGTCGGCGAGCTCCCAGCGATCGTCCTCGAACGCTTCGAGCAGGTTCTCGAGCAGATCGCCCGCGCTGCGGTAGCGCCGGGCGACGTCGGTGTCGAGCGCGCGCTGGACCAGCCGCTCGACCGCCGGCGTCACGTGCAGGCTGCCCGGCGGCACGTCGCCCGACAGCATCGTGAACAGCATCGCGCCGACCGCGAACACGTCGGCGCCGGGCGACGGGTCCTCGCCGACGACCAGCTCGGGCGCGAGGTAGCCGGCCAGGCCGCGCCACATCGCGGAGTCGGCGCCCTGGGCGACCGCGGTGGTCAGCGCGCGGCCGACCACGAAGTCGCCGAGCCGGACCCCGCCGTCCTCGTCGATCAGCACGCTGCGCGGGTGGACCGCGCCGTGCACGACCTGCGCGCGGTGCGCCGCGGCCAGCGCCTCGATCGCGCTGCGGCCGATCGCCGCCGCGACCGGGATCGCCAGCTTGCCGCCCTGGCTGCGATTGGCGCGCGCCGCGGTGATCAGGTCCTGCACCGTCACGTAGCGCCCGACGCCGCGCGTCACGATCACGACGTCGGGGCCGCCCTCCTCGACCGCGACGGTCGGGACGATGCTCGGGTGATCGAGCGCGACCGCGGTGGCGATCGCCCCCGCGTCGGTCAGCGCGAGCCGAAACGAGCTCTCGGCCAGCAGCTTGGGGTCGACCACGAGGCCGCGCAGGTTGCGCTGGCCGGAGAACTGGGCGCGGTGGATCGCGCCGTACATCGTGACCGCGAGCCGCTCGCTGAGCACGACACCGGCGATGATCTGCTCGGCCGCTTGGCCCACCACCTGGGGACTATAGCAACGACCAGCCGCGGGCTCACCCGCCAGGTAGGTGGAAGTGGATCTGGACCCACGGCTCGGCGAACAGGTACAGCACCGCCGCCATCGCGAGGAACGGGCCGAACGGCAGCTCGGTGAACAGGACTGAGGGTTTCTCCGGTTCATCCGGGGTAGGCGCCGCCGCGGCCCCGGGATCGCGATCGCTCTCCGCCGCGGCCGGCGCGTCCGTGGGGGCCGGCTCACCGCCCGCCCGGCGGACCAGCAGCGCGGTGAGGACGATGACCGTGCCGATCATCGAGCCCCCGAACAGCGCGACCAGGACGCCGCGCCAGCCGAGCAGCGCGCCGACCACCGCCAGCAGCATGCTGTCGCCGAGCCCCATGGCCTCGCGCCGCCTGACCCGGTAGTAGAGCGCGCCGACCACCCACGGCAGGCCGTAGCCGACCGCCGCGCCAAGGATACCATCGTACCACCGCCGCCCCGGCCACGCGAGCGACGCCAGGTACGCCAGCGCGATCGACGGGATCGTGACCTTGTTCAGGATCAGCTTGTGGTCGAGGTCGATGAAGGTGATCACCACCATCGCGAAGCAGAACGCGGCGTCGATCGAGAAGTGCACGAGCCGCGCGCCGAACGGCTCGAACAGCGCGGGGGCGATCACGGTCGCCCACCAGGCGAACCCGAACAGCGCGCCGGTCACCGCCTCGACGACCAGGTAGCGCGGCGAGAACGCCGCCTTGCACGCCCGACACCGGCCGCGCAACCACAGCCACGCCAGCACCGGCACGTTGTCGTACCAGCGGATCGGCGCCTGGCAGGCCATGCAGTGCGAGCCCGGCGTCACCACCGAGCGGCCCGCCGGCCAGCGATAGATGCACACGTTGGCGAAGCTGCCCCACAGCAGCCCCAGCGCGATGACGACCCCGTAGGCGGCGTTCGACATCGCCAGGGGTTCGAACTCGGCCAGCACCGCCGGTTACAGTAGCCGCTCCATCGCCCGCGGGCGAGCGGCTTCCGGCAGCTCGAGGATGCGACGTGCGCGGCCGCGCGGATGCTCGCAAACAGCTTTGTGCATGCGCAGACGCCGACGCTGCACGGAAATTGGACCGGCCGTCCGTGGCGTGGGTAGGTTGACGCGCCATGCTCAACCGCTCCGATCAGTTCGCCAAGAACGTCCTGCGCGACGCGTTGAGCCGCGCCTGTGCTTCGGAGACCGAGGTCGAGGTCCTCGCCGCGACGCAGAAGATCGACGTCTACAGCGTCCCGGACCCCGCACGCGCCGCCGAGCTCACCGAGATGGGCTTGCTCGGCGAGCTGGCGGCGGAGCCGAGCCTGTTCGAGCCGTTCCACGGCACCCCGACGCTCGCCAAGGTTCGCCGGTGCATCAACAAGCAGCACACGTGGCATCACGAACTGTCCCGTCGCGCCCGTGCCGCCGCTGGCTCCGCCGCGGTGGACGCAGACCTCGAGGACACGGCGCAGCCCGCGGTGGCGTTCCCTGCGCTCGTCGTGATCAGCCCGGGACGGCCCGAGACGGCGCTCGACGCCTACGGCTGCCGGGCGGTGCGTCTGGGGGTCTATCACGCGGTATGGGGCCTGGTGCTGCGCGTCGTCGTGCTGGCGGAGCTTCCCCGGACGCGCGAGACGCTGCTCTTGCGCCTGCTCGGGCCGGGGCGCCTGCTGCAAGAGGCGCTGGCTGACCTGGCGGCGTTGCCGGACGACACCTGGGAGATGACCCTGGCGACGCCTCTGCTGGTACACTTCCAGCTCGCGGCTGGTAACAACGCGACGGGCCCAGAGGAAGACATGAGCGCAGAAATTCGAGCATGGTTCGAAGACTACAAGCAGAAGCTGCGCACCGAAGCGAACGCGGAAGGGATGAAGGAAGGGATGAGGGAAGGGGAACGCAGCTTGCTGTTGCGGCTGCTTCAGGCCCGATTCGGCGAGCTACCGGACGCTGCCCTCGCCCGCATCGAGGCGGCGGACACCGCCGACCTCGAGCGCTGGGGCGTGCGGGTGCTCCGCGCCCAGACGCTCGACGAGGTGCTCGACGATCCGAGCTGACCGATCACGGGCGGGCGCCGATCCGACCCGCCAGTTGACCGCGCTCGTCGGCAAAGCTAAGAAACCAGCGATGATCCGGTTCGCCCTCCTGGTGCTGTGCGCCGCGGCCTGCGGTCGGTCGCGCAGCGTGCAGGATCAGGATCTCCCCGGTTTGGTGGTGGAGGCGCGCAAGCCCGAGGCGCCGATCGACGTGGCGCGCGCCGCGCGCGATCCGGTGGAGCTCGGCCGGGCGCTGGCGCGGCCGTACCGGGTGATCCTCGCAGCGCTCGGCCCGCACACCGCCGGGGTCAACAGCTCGATCACCGTGACCGAGGGCGACAAGCCGGTCAGCGAGCTGTCCGACCACGCCCAGATCGACAACGGCACCGGCGACACCTACCACGCGATCTACAGCAACTCCGCCGACTACGGCCGCGAGACCACGTTCGTCGAAGGCACGCTGTACCTGCGGCCGCGCTACCAGCGCTGGCACGCGCGCGATCCGGAGACCCCCGACGAGCCGGCCGAGCTGCGCGATCGCTACTTCGAGGCGGTCGCCGCGACCTGGGACCTGCTCGCCCCCGGCGCCGAGGTCGCCGATCGCGGCACGCTCGAGGTCGGCGGGCGGGCCGGTCGCAAGATCGAGATCGCGCATGCCGCCGATGCGCGCGACCCCGCCGCCGAGCCGCTCGCGCAGCGCAAGTGGCGCGAGGCGCGCAGCGTCGACGACGTGACCGGCGAGGTCGTGCTCGACGCCGAGCGCGGCGTGCCGCTGGCGGTCAAGCTGACCGGCCGCATCGGGTTCACCCGCGACGGCCGGCGGTTCGCCATGAAGGTCTCGGTCGATGGCGCGGTCTCGGGCATCGGCACCGCGGCGATGGTCCTGCCGCCGTCCGACGGCGAGGTCGTCGCGACCCCCGAGCGCCGGCGCGAGGTCGACGACCGCGACTACCTCCTGCAGGGCATCGCGCCGCCGCTGCGCCGCAACCCGGACGGCACCGCGATCCCGCCGACCCCCAGGCTGGACAGCGGAGAGCTGCTGCGCCCCGGCGAAACCCCGACGGGGGGCGCCAGGCCGGCCGCGCCCGGTGCGACCGGAACCGGGGACAAGTCGGCGCCGAGTGCCAGGCCCACGGGCAAACCCGGCGGTCCGGCAGGCGCAGGCAAGCCCGGCGATCCGGCCGGTGCGGGCAAGCCCGGCGGTCCGGCCGGCGCGGGCAAGCCGCCCGCCCGGTCCGGCGACACGCCCAACCCTGCACGGCGCGCCAACCAGGACGGAGCCAAGCCATGACCTCGACCAGCCTGATCCGCAGTCGCGACTACCTCTCCGGCCAGCGCCGCGCGATCATCGCCCGCTCCGTCGCCGGCAGCCTGGCCGGCGCCGTGCCGGTCCCGTTCCTCGACGACTGGGCGACGGCGCTCGTGCTGGGCGGCGGCTACCGCCGGATCGCCGCCGCCCACCACATCGATCTCGACGACACCGCGCTCAAGACGCTGGTCCACGGCACGAGCCCGCCGCCCAGCATCGTCAACCTGGCGGCGAGCGGCATCATGCTGCGGGTCGCCGGCCGGGCCGCGCGCCGGATGCTGGTCGCGCTCGCGACGATCGACCGCGCCCGGTCCGCGGCGCGGACGTTCGTGACCATGACGCTGTTCGACCACTACTGCGCCCGGCTCCACACCGGACTGGCGATCGACGCCGGCACCGCGCTCGCGCTGCGCGACGAGATCGGCCGCGCGATCGACCAGACTCCGGGCGCGCTGGCGTTCCACCCGTTCCGCCGCGGCGCGATGGCCGCCGCGCGGGCGACCCTGCGCGCCCCGCTCGAGCTCGCCGACCTCGCGACCCGCGGCGCGGTGCGCCGGCTGCTCGCCCGGCGGTCCAGCGTGACCGACGGCCAGGCGGTCGACGCGCTCGACCAGGCGGTCGAGACCGCGCTGGCCAGCAAGACCGGCTTTCTGTCGCGCACGGTCGCCGCGGTCGAGGTCCAGCTGTCCGCCGAGGCCAACCCGTTCCTCGACGGCGCGCTCGACGCGTTCGACCGGCGGTGGCGCGCGCGGGTGGCGGCGAGCGTGCGATGAACCCGCGCGACCAGCTCGCGCAGGCGCGCCGGGTGGTGGTCAAGATCGGCAGCCGGCTGCTCGCGGACAGCCCGGCCGGGCGGCCCGCCGCGATCGCCGACCAGATCGCCCAGCTGCGCCGGCGCGACGTCGAGGTGCTGATCGTCAGCTCCGGAGCGATCGCGCTCGGCGTGCGGCGGTTGCGGCTGCCCGGCCGGCCCCACGATCTGCCGGCGCTGCAGGCCGCGGCCGCCGTCGGCCAGAGCCGGCTGATGCAGCACTGGGAGCACGCGTTCGCGGTCCATGACCTCGCGATCGGCCAGGTCCTGGTCACCCACGACGACCTCGGCGACCGCCGCCGGTTCCTGTCGGCGCGGCTCACGCTGCGCGCGCTGCTCGACCACGGCGTCGTCCCGATCATCAACGAGAACGACACGGTCGCCACCGAGGAGATCAAGTTCGGCGACAACGATCAGCTCGCCGCGCTGGTCTGCAACCTGATCTCGGCCGACGCGCTGATCATCCTGACCGACGTCGAGGGCGTCCGCGACGCCGCCGGCGTCCGGATGCCGATCGTCCACGACATCGAGCGCGAGGCGGTGCCGGTGGCGGGCGGCAGCACCAGCGGGGTCGGCCTCGGCGGGATGGCGTCCAAGGTCGGCTCGGCGCGGATCGTCACCCGCACCGGGATCCCGGCGGTGGTCGCCCCCGGCCGCGAGCCCGACGTCGTGTCGCGCGTGCTCGCCGGCGCCGACCTGGGCACCCTGTTCGTGCCCGGCCCCGACGTGCTGTCGGCCCGCAAGCACTGGATCGCCTACGGCGCCCGCCCGGCGGGCCGGCTCGTGATCGACGACGGCGCCGCCCGCGCGCTGCGCGACCACGGCAGGAGCCTGTTGCCCGCCGGGATCGTCGGGGTCGAGGGTGAGTTCGATCTCGGCGATACCGTGAGCGTCGTGGTCGGTGCGGGCGGCCCCGAGCTCGCGCGGGGCCTGAGCGCCTACCCCGCGGCCGACCTTCGCAAGATCTCAGGCTTGCAATCGGCCGCCATCGAGGCCACGCTCGGATACAAGAGCATCGACGAGGCGATTCACCGAGATGATCTCGTCATCCTGTGACCGGCTGTGACCGGACCGACCGAGCGCGCCCAGCAGATCCGGCGCGTCGCCGAGGCGGCGCGCACCGCGGCCCGGATCATCGCCAAGACGACCGCGCCGCAGCGCAGCGAGGCGCTGGCCGCGATCGCCCGGGCGATCGACCGCCACCGGCCCGCGATCCTCGCCGCGAACGCCCGCGACCTCGCCGCCGCGCGCGACGCCGGGACGTCGGCCGCCCTGCTCGACCGGCTGATGCTCGACGATCGCCGGGTGACCGGGCTCGCCCGCGCGGTCGCAGAGATCGCCGATGCACCCGACATCCTGGGCCGGGTCGACCGCACCGAGACCCGGCCGAACGGTCTGGACATCCAGCGCGTCCGGATCCCGCTCGGGGTGATCGCGATGATCTACGAGGCCCGGCCCAACGTCACCACCGACGCCGCGGCGCTGTGCCTCAAGGCCGGCAACGCGTGCATCCTGCGCGGCGGTCGTGAGGCCCTGGACAGCAACCGCGCGCTGCTCGCCGCGGTCCACGACGGCCTGACCGCCGCGGGGCTGCCCGCCGAGGCCGCCCAGCTGGTGCCGATCACCGATCGCGAGGCGATCGCAGATCTGGTCCGGCTCGACGACCTGATCGACCTGTGCATCCCGCGCGGCGGCGAGGGCCTGATCCGCTACGTCGCCGAGCACGCCCGGGTCCCGGTGATCAAGCACTACAAGGGCGTCTGCCACATCTACGTCCACGCCGCGGCCGACCCCGAGCGCGCGCTCGCGATCATCGAGAACGCCAAGGTCCAGCGGCCCGGCGTGTGCAACGCGGTCGAGACCGTGCTCGTCGACCGCGCGATCGCGGCGTCGTTCGTGCCGCGGCTGGTCGCGCGGCTGCGCCCCGCGGTCGAGCTGCGCGGCGACGACACGGTGCGCGCGCTCGGCGGCGAGGCGGTCCGCCCGGCGAGCGAGGACGACTGGTACGCCGAGTACCTCGACCTGATCCTCGCGGTGCGCGTGGTCGACGGCCTCGACGCGGCGATCGCCCACATCGAGCGCTACGGGTCGAGCCACACCGAGTCGATCGTCACCGCGGACCGCGCGGCCGGCGAGCGGTTCGTCCGCGAGGTCGACTCGTCGACCGTGATGATCAACGCCTCGACCCGGTTCGCCGACGGGGGCGAGCTCGGGCTGGGCGCCGAGATCGGGATCTCGACCACCCGGCTGCACGCCTACGGCCCGATGGGCGCCGAGGGCCTCACCACCACCAAGTTCGTGGTACGCGGTAGCGGTCAGGTTCGTTCCTAGCCATGCCTGGAGCCAGATGACCCAGACGAAGAACAAGCGAACCAAGCGGTCGATCAAGCCCTCGGCCTCGGTCAAGCCCTCGGCATTCGCGACCAAGGGCAAGCCGCGATCGGCGGAGCCCCACGTGGAGCCCCCGCCCCGCGCGCCGGCCACCACCGAGGGGCTCGACGGCGCGATGCGCGCGCTCACCCTGGCGCTCGAGAAGAAGGCGCTGGAGCCGGTGCTGCTCGACGTCCGCGAGCTGTGCTCGTTCTGCAACTACCAGCTCGTGGTGTCCGGGCGCTCCGATCGCCAGGTCGACGCGATCACCGACGGCATCATCGCCGGGCTCAAGCTCGACGACCTGCGCCCGCTCGGCGCCGAGGCCGCGCGCTCCGGGCAATGGTCGCTGCTCGACTACGGCGACTTCGTCGTCCACGTGTTCCTGCACTCGGCGCGCGAGCACTACGACCTCGAGGGCCTGTGGAACGACGCACCACGGGTCCCGCTCGAGGTGCCGCCCGACGCGCGGCTGCCCCCCGGCGAGACCTACGACGCCGTGCGCTGATCGGCATGAAGGTCATCGTCGCCGCGGTCGGCCGGCTCAAGGAGCCCTACCTGGTCGCCGCCGA
>DATAPF010000454.1:0-18806 GCA_036265355.1 Kofleriaceae bacterium
TCACCCAAGGGACAGCGCATCATCTCCGCACTGCTTGCCGCCTATCACTCCAATACCGAATCTCTCAACAAATTGGCAGCTTAAAATGATACCGCTGGAAAATCTTGGCTTGCCGCGAAGATTCCAAGCATTAATAATATAGCGAGGTCGGTCAGTCGGCGAGTCGTGCGCGTCGCATGCCGTTCCAGCGCGCTGGTAGGCTCCGTGGTGCCCTTGCTCTTGCCCTTGCTGGCCATGGACGCGAACTTAGCGCACGCCGCTTTGGCGCACGCCGCTCGGTGCTCGCCGGCGGCGGCGATGGCGCCCAGGTAGCTCACCGAGGGCGGCGGCACCTCGACCGCTCGCCGGCGCTGGCGCGGCCGTGGAGTTTGCGGGCGCCGTGCTCGCGGTCCTGGCGCACGACCGCGGCGCTCGTGCTGGACGTCGCCCAGGCGCTGCTCGGCGAGCGCTGCGGGCGGTAACGGTGGTCGGCGCCCACGACCTCGATGCCGAGATGGAGCTCGCTGGCGACCTCGACCCGGCCGGCGCGGTGGGCGGCTCGCCGATCCGGCGGCGTCGATCCGGAGATCCTGGAGACGCGCATGACGCACACCCCGGAAGTCGCGCAACGCGTTCGACGGCTACAACCGCAGACTGCACTGGGAGCGGACGTGCGCCGAGATCGCGAAGCTTCGCATCCCGCGCGGGCCGCGAAGCTCGGCGATCGAGCAGCCGATCGCGGCCGGAATCGGCCCCGATTCGCTGCAATCCGCTACAGTCCTTGCAAGCTCCGAAGATAGCGAGAGAAAATCGTGGAGGCGGCGGGAGTCGAAGGATCAGAAGCGATCGCCCGGGTCCGCCCGATCCGAGCGTTCTCGACGGGGTGCCACCGGACCCGATGGACGCGAGCGGACGTGGTGGGACGATCGCTGTAGCAAGCCTTGCTACAGCGCTCGCGGCGGCCGTGCTCGCGGCCGATCACGAGCGCGCCGCGACCATCGCCCGCGCGATCTTGGCGCATGGGGTGACCTGACGGCCCTCCGCCGAGATCTCTCGGGCCGGGCAGAACGTGGGCAGCAGAGCTTCACGCATCTCTCTTCCGCTTGCCGCGCGGCTTCGGTAGATGACGTTCACCCTCCAGGAGCTTCGCTGTGGCGGGGAGGTCGTCGACGTAGCGCTCTGACCCCTTGGCTTCGACGCGGCGTCGCTCAGCGAACGCCGTGTATTGCCCTTCAGCCCCGCGAAGCTGTTGAGCTCTATCGTGCCCTCGATCGAGGCCTGCGGCGAAGTCAGCTGCGGCCGAGGCGGCGGGTTGCGAACCGATTGAATTATCTAGAGAAAAGATGGAGGCGGCGGGAGTCGAAATCCACCGAACGCCAACGAAACCAAGCGCTTGCTGCACGATCAAGAGCTTGGCGTCCCGGGTGATCCGATGGTCTCGGCCCGTGATCTGGTGGCATCGGGCAGAGCGATCGGGCGAGGGATCCTTCCGCCGTCTCGCTGCCCAGACCGCCGAGAGCGGGGGCGAGAGAAACCGGACGTCGCGCCATCGCCGAGACCGCGATAAGCTGTGACTCATGAGCGGCCACGTCCATGCGGTACTCGAACAGGCCAAGCGACTCACGCCCGACGAGCGCATCGAGCTGGCCCGCGAGTTGCTTGCGAGCGTCGACGAGGATGAGGAAGCGGGGACGCCGGAGGAGATCGAGGCCGCGTGGGACGACGAGATCCGACGCCGTGACGAGCAGGTGCTCGCTGGCGGCGGTGGCGCGCACGACGCCGAGGGCGTGCTCGCCGAGGCCGAGCGCATCATCCGCGCGAAGCGATGATCAAGCCGGTTCGGCTCGTCGACGAAGCTCGGGACGAGCTTCTCGCTGAAGGCGCGAAGTGCGGAATGGGGTTCACCCGAGCGGTGCGCGCAGCGTTCAGGCTGATCACCCGGTTCCCCGAGGCGTGGGCCGCGTATCCCAAACGGCGAGGTGTTCGGCGATACGTGATGAAGCGGTACCCGTTCGTGATCGTCTATCGCGAGCTGGCAAAGGAGATCCGTGTGCTTGCCGTGGCCGCGGCCAAGCGACGACCAGGCTACTGGCGCCGTCGTGGCTAACTCGGTCACGTCGTCGGTCACGCACGCCACGCGAGGATCCGGAGGAGCATGGCCACGGCCATTGGTCCTTGACGACGCACGAGAACTTGGCCTGGTCCTGGCGGTACGGACCGAAAAGGTAGTTGGGGGACAGACCGTCAAGACCTTCGGGGCGAAGATCGCGTGCCTCGTCGAACAGCCCGAACGTGGGGCCGCGATAGGGCGCCTCGCGATCCACGCTGAGCACCCACTCACTGAGCACCACCGGCTGCTTCAGGGACCAGGTTCCGAAGTCGTAGCGGAACGCGAAGGTTGCGGCAGGCGTGACGATCGCGACCGCGGGCATCGGCAATAGCTCGGTTGGTGGCGGCGTCTCGACGATGTAGTGCCCGACGACACGCACGTCCTCAGAGTCGAGACGCGCGGCGAACGTGCGGATGAGCTCGACGTAGTCCCACCAGCCCTTGCCGAACTCGAAGTGGTCCGGAATGTTGTTGGTACCGACCCACGCATCGAACTCCGAGATGACGACCGGCTTCTTGCGCGGCTGAAACCGCGCGAGATCAAAGGGCGGTCGACGATCTCGCCGTCGCAGCGCCCGTTCCTCGTCCTCGATGAACTGCCGAGCTTGTTCGATGTCCTCCTCGCGGAGGTGGGGGTAATCCGCGAGCAACTCGTCGCGTGCACCGCCGCGCAGCGCGCAGCGGCCGACGTCGTCGAATCCGAACTCGGCCCGCACGGTCTCCCAGGGAATTCCCAACGCCTCGGCTTCCTCGTCGTCCTGTGCCATGAGTTCAGCGTACCAGCAGCAAATCGAGAAGCAGCCACGAGCGGGCGGCCGTCACCGCATCCCAGCTGCCTCCAGCTGGGTGTGGAGGGCGGGCGAGACGCGCGTCTCCATCTGGATGTCGAGTTGGCCTCGGTGGCGTCGGACGTGCCAGTGGCCGACGAGCCGGACGTCGTCCCCGAACCGCTGGCGCTTGCGCGTCAGCAGGGGTTCTACCCACGCGAGCCATCGATCCGCGGAGAAGTCGGCGCGAAGCGTAGCGGCATCCAGCGTGTCACCCGCCTGCGCGGCGGCGACGACCGAGTTCCACACGGTGATCGCGAACCCGAGCACGTCGCGCATGTGGTGCTCGTCGATCTGTGCGGCCTCGGCGTCGAGCATCGGTCGCGCGAAGTCGATCACCGTCTCCGACAGCTTGCGGCCAGATCCCAGCGTGCGCGCGAGTTCGAAGTTCGCGAGCGGCTGGCCCAACTCGTCGAGCCCGATCTCGCGCCGAAGCTGCGCGGGATCGAGCCCCTCGACCGGCTTCCGTGCGTGACGGTTCTCCTGTTGCTTGAGCAGCAGGTGCACGCCGCGGCGTCCCTCCGCATCGCGAGCGGCCTCGCGCGGCGTGTGTCCACCGAGCGACGGCACCGGCAGATCGAGCCACTCGCGATACGCATCCCGCAGCGTCGTCTCGGCCGGCGACGTGACGAGCTGGCCATCGATCATTACGGTCTCGCCGCCGAGCATCTCCGGCAGCGTCTCTCGCGTCCGTGTCTTCCAGGTCGCGAGATCGCCGAGCGCTTCGCGCAGCTGGGCCATCAGCGCCTCGGCACGCTCGGACGAATTGGTCTGGACGACGAGGCGCGTCGGCGTGAGCCGCGCGGAGCCGATAATCGTGTTCGCCCAGTGGGCATGCTTCGCATTGCCCGCGCGGGTGAACGTGAAGCGCGCGCCCGTGCGGTCGTGCTCGTCGACGTTCACGCCGTCGAGCGCGGCGAGCCGCGCGAACACCGTCTCGAAGCTGCCGCTGCGGAGCGCAAAGCGGTCTTCTGTCGTCGCCGCCTCGTGACCGTCGGTGTTCGTGATCTTCATCGGGGTGGCGGCCTTGCGGCGCTTCTCGGCCACCTGGCCTTCCCACAGATCGATCAGGCGCTGGGATCCTTGCTTTGATGCGATCTCGCCGACCTGCGTCACCACGGCGTCCGCGTTCGTGGGGTCGAGCGGCGCCTCATGCACGCCGCAAAACACGACGACGTCGTCGGCGACCGCACGCGCGAGGATCGCGTCGCGCGGCGCGAGCATTCCGGACCCCATGGCCTCTTGGACGAAGCACCGTGTGCCGGTCAGCAGATCGACGGCGTCTACGCCGCGACCGTGATCGACGCGAAGGACCTCCCACACTCCTATCGGCGTCGCGAGCTGGCGCTCGATCCACCGCCGATCCTCGGCGGAAAGGCTAGATCCCCGGCTCCGCAGGAAGTGCGCTGCGAGCGGCTCGCCCTCGAACGGCAGCATGTACGCGAGCCACGGTGTAACGAACTGCCCCAACGATGCGCGATCGCCCAGCGTCTCGCTCAAGCGGCGCACGAGCATCTCGCCACCGAACCGCCGCTTGCCGTGCTCGATGATGTCCGCCGCGAGCCGCTCGTCTCGAGCGTGGAGCATCGCGCGCGGCGAGCCGGGCGCTGGTGACGGTGCGGTCTCGACGGCCCCGAGGTGACAGCGCTTGAACTTCTTGCCGCTACCGCACGGGCAGGGCTGGTTCCGGCCCACGCTTGCGTACAGCCCTCGTGGTTTCGCCATGGCGTTCGCGCGCGCGGCATGGGCGATGACCTGGTGCGCGGGATCGCGGGTCTCGCCGCGCGGTGCGCGACCCTCCGCGAGCGCCGTGACCGCCCGGAGCCCGGCGACCAGCACGGCGACGTCGTCCGGACCGGCCTCGCGAGGCGCGCCTCGCGTGATATGAAACACGAGCGGCGCGAGTTCGACGCCGGTCATCGCGCGCACCGCCTCGACGCTGCACGAGCTATCGTAGGCCAATAGCATGGTCGTGCACGCGAGCGAGCGCCCAGCCTCGGGCCGCCCTTCCTGCACGAACGTGTGGACGCGGTCGACGCTGCCTGCCTGATGGTAGAGTGCGAGCCCGAACTCCTCGCCGCCCGCCCCGAGGACGCAACCCTCGAGCTCGCGCCCTGCAGCATCGATCCGGATCGAGAGCGGCTCGTCCGGCTCGAACACGTGCCACGGCTCGGCGGCCTCGAACGCGACCGCGGCGTCGATCAGCTCGAGGATCAGCTCGGGGCCGACGGTCTCAAGCGTCGGCCCATGCGCTAGGCACACGGCTAGCGCCGCCTTGATCGCGCGGACATGCGGCGGTAGCTCGGCCAGCTTCAGTCCCTGCGCGCCGGCGACGTGCGCCAGTGCGCGCTCGCAGACCAGCGGCTCCTGCCCACACTTGCGCCGTAGCGCGGCGAGGCCCTTGTCGTCGGAGCCCTCGACGACCACGTCGAGCCCACCGTCGCCGAACGCCACGTACGCATGAGTGTTCTCTCGATCGAGTGAGAACGGGCCGATCTTCATCGCGTGGCGCACGAGGAAACAGTACGCCGGGGCTCTGACAGCGAACGATCACCGACGGTTGCACGGTTGCAGCCGGCGCCGTCGCTGCGTTGGCGGTCAGTTCGCGCGCAGCGCAGATCGCCGCGGGGTTGGCGCCGGCCATGACGCCGGTGCCGATCTGGGCACGGGCCTACGCAGGCGGAGCCGCGCTGATCTCGGCCCCGGGCCAGGCAGAGTGTCACGCATCTCTCTTCCTCTTGCCGCGCGGCTTCGGCAGATGACGTTCACCCTCCAGGAGCTTCGGTGTGGCGGCGAGGTCATCGATGTAGCGCTCCACCCCTTGGCTTCGGCTTCGAGGCGGCGTCGCTCGGCGAACGCCGTGTATTGGCTTTCGGCCCAATCGAGCGCCTCCTCGTGCGACATCGCGCCGGCCCCAGAGAGGACCGGCAGCTCGGTGTCGCGGAAGAACTTGTCGACCGCCGCGGACCAGTCCGCCATCTTGATGTCCTTGCGGCGCTGCGCGCGGAACTCGGCGCGCCGAGGTCCGCAAACTGCCGCTGAGGCGGCGGGTTGCTACAGATGCCGAACTGACTGAATTATCAAAAGAAAGTGGAGGCGGCGGGAGTCGAACCCGCGTCCGAAGATGGATCAGGACGAGCGTCTACGCGTGTAGGCACGCCGTTTGGTGGTCTCGCGCTCGCAGGCGGCGGCCGACCTGCGAGCGCAACGAGCCAGCGTTGTCTCGACCTCCGTGTGCTGGCGGGTCAGGAGGTCCAGCCTGATTGTGTCGGTGCTCTGCGGCTACAGGCGGAAGCTGCAGGCACCGTCGTTACCTGGTTTTATCAGGCAGCGAGAGCAACGGCGTTATCGTTCGCAGTTGCAGTGTTGCCCCTTTTTACGTGGCCTGGGGCGCCACGACGCGCGACCCGAACGTCACCATCCCCGTCGAAACCGGTACGCCCCCTTGTCAAAGAACAAACTGAACTATGGGGCGCGGTGGGTGCCGGGTCAACCGACCGAGGGAAGTTCGCAGGATCAGCTGGCGAGGGCGAGCTGGACCGGGCGGTCGAGGTCGAGATCGAGGCCCTGCGGATCGATGGTGCCGGGCGGGAGGCGGGCGTCGAGGGCGCGGCGGGCGGCGTCGAGGTCGGCGGGGACGGCGTCGAGCACGGCGCCTGCGGCTTCGATCACGCCGAGCGAGGCGGTGATGGCGGCGTCGAGCAGGGACTCGAAGCTGCCCCACGGGCCGTGGAGGTAGCGCGGCCGGGCCGCGAGCTTGGCGGCGGGGGGCGCGATGCGCTTGCCGAGCGGGGTGCCGAGCAGGCGGGCGTGGGCGGCGTAGCCGCGGGCGAAGCCGGCGAGCTCGCGCTCGGTGGGCGCGGCGCCGAGCGCGGCGGACCAGGCCTCGCGCACGAGGCGGCCGACGCGGGGGTCGAGGCGGCCGGCGAGCTGGATGGTCAGGTAGTGGGTGATCGCAGGGGTGCCCATGGTGTCGCGGCCGAGGTAGTGCTCGTGGAAGCAGACCGACTGGAACTTCTCGACCTCGCGGTGGGCGGCGTCGTGGCCGGCGGCGACGGGGTGGGCGCGCGCGAGGGCGTTGACCAGCGGATGCAGGGCGCGATCGATCGCGCAGTGCGAGGCCAGGCCGAGGGCGATCGCCGCGAGATCGTCGTCGCGCTCGCGGCGGGCGAGGGTGAGCAGGCTGGCGAGCAGGGCGACGGCGCCGCCGCCGTGGATGGCGGCGCCCCAGGGCGACGGCTGGGCCGGCCGCCGGGTGATGTACCGGAGGACCTCGACGGCGTAGCGATGGAAGTAGGGCAGATCGGGGAGCAGCGCGCCGAACCGGGCGGCATCGTCGCGGCGGACGAGGCGGCGGCGGACGGCGGCGGCGAGGGACGGGGAGGCCATGGCCTCGCGCAGCGCGGTCAGGTGGATCCCCTCGGCGGGCATGACGCACCATAGCTCGACGCGGCAGGCCGCGGTGGCGGGTGTTCAGAACCTGACGCAGCGGGAGATGAACCGGCGACAGGTGCGGCAGCGGCGGGACGATGTTTCGGTGGCTTGCGGCGGGGCACGGTGGCTGCAGTGCGCGAAGCGATGATGCGCCCTGGGACATGCGCCATGGGGCTCGCGCTCGCGCTGGTCGGCGCGGCGTGCGGGCCGACCTACTCGATGACCGACGACATCGATCTGACGTGGGACTTCACGCTCACGCCGCGCCGGTTCGACGACAACCTGCACTCGCCGTACGTGCGGGGGGCGGCGGTGACGGTGTTCGCGCACTCGAGCGACGACAAGGAGGACCTGCAGGGCTGGTCGATCGAGTCGTCGGATCCGGCGGTGTTCCGGATCGACGGGGCGGTGGCGTCGGGCGGGCGCGACCTGGCGATGCACGGGGAGGCGGTGGGCGAGGGGACGGCGGCGCTGACGCTGCGCGATCCGCGCGGCCACGCGGTGGGGCACGGCGTCGCCGAGGTGAGGCTGCCGGATGCGATCGAGCTCGACGCGCACGGCTCGCTGATCCTGGGGCGCGACGACGAGGCGCGGGTCGCGGAGGCGCGGGTGCTGGCGAGCGGCGCGGCGACGTACCTGGTGCGGTACTTCCAGGGCGGGCGCGAGCTGCACGGCAACGGGGTGCTGTCGGCGGACGTGCCGGCGGGGATGACGGCGGAGCCGCGGACGACGTTCCTGTTCGAGGACCGCGAGTGGCTGACGCTGCACACGACGTCGGTCCAGACCGGGTCGCTCCAGCTGCTGGCGGACGGGGTGGCGGCGGCGACGCTGCCGGTGGTGGTGGTGCCGGAGTCGGAGATCGCGGACGTGGTGGTGCTGACCGAGCCGGAGAGCGGGCACAAGGACGGCGACTGGCTGGCGGCGCTGGCGCAGGCGTACGACACCGGCGGCGCGCGGATCTTCGGGGTGGACTACCAGTGGAACGTCGACGGAGCGGCGCAGCAGGGCGACGGGGACCTGTACCGCTACCAGTTCAAGGCGGGGCAGCACGCGATGGTGCGGGCGCAGCGCGGGACGCTGGCGGACTCGGCGCAGATCCAGTCGCAGGGCGGGTTCGTCGATTCGACGAACCACGTGGGATGCGCGGCGGGCGGTGGCGGGTCGCTGATCGTGGGGCTGGTCGGCCTCGGGCTGGTGGCGGGGCGGCGGCGGCGGCCGGTCAGACGACGAGGATGACCTTGCCGCCCGCGCCGCGCTCGGCGAACGTGTGGGCGGCGCGGACCTGGGCGAGCGGGAACCGGCGGGCGATCGGGATGCTCAGGCGGCGCTCGGCGACGGCGCGGCCGAGCTCGGCGAGGCGGACCGGATCGGGGTGGGCGAAGATCGCGCGGACGACGAGGCCGCGCTCCTCGGCGCCGGGCGGCTTGCCGAGCACGCTGCCGATCGTGCCGCCGCGGCGGACGTGGGACAGCAGCTTCTGCATGGTGTCGCCGCCGACGGTGTCGGCGATCGCGTCGAGCGCGGGCAGCGCGTCGAGCTCGCGGTCGTCGTCGAGCGCGACCACGTGATCGACGCCGAGCTGGGCGGCGTCGTGCTTCTGGGTGCGGCGCACACCGGCCCAGACCTGGGCGCCGCGCGCGCGGGCGGCGAACACGGCGACGCGCCCGACGCTGCCGACCGCGCCGGTGACGAGCAGGGTCTGGCCGGCGGCTGGATCGACGGCATCGATCAGCTGGGCGCCGGTGAGGCCGACGAGCGGGATCGCGGCGGCGTCGATCAGGTCGATCTGGGGTGGGACGATCGCCCAGGACTCGGCCTTGGCGACGACGCGCTCGGCGTAGGCGGCCTGGACGTGGCCCATGACGCGAGCGCCGATCGGGAAGCCGCGGGCGCCGGGACCGACCTCGATGACCTCGCCGGACGCGTCGCGGCCGAGGATCACGGGGAGCTCGATCGGCATGACGCCGCGGAGGTCGCCCCTGCGGATCTTCCAGTCGATCGGGTTGATGCTGATGCCGGCCACCCGGACGCTGAGCTCGCCGGGACCGACCCGGGGAGCGGGTAGCTCGCGGAGCTCGAGCTTGTCGATGTCGCCATAGCCGGTGAGAACGACGGCCTTCATGACGCAAGGATGCCAGCGATCGCGCGCAAGGCTCGTCGGGACGGCGGTGTCAGGAGCGCACGGTGGCGTGCGGTGGTGCGCGGCTACGTCGAGCGTGCGGCATCGCCGCGCCACCGGGGTTCGGCGCCGGCGCGCCAGCGAAACCTGTGGGCGATCGGGTGGTCGATGCCGAGCACGGCGTCGGCGATGATCGGGCCGATCACCGGGGCGAACTTGAAGCCGTGGCCGGAGCCGCCGGTGGCGACGGTGAGGGTCGGCCGGCGCGGGTGGCGGGCGATCCAGAAGTCGGCGTCGCGGGTGTCGCAGTAGACGCACAGCCGGCGGGATACGATCGGGGCCCCGGACAGCGCGGGCAGCGAGACGCGCAGGAAGTCGCGCAGCGCGGATTCCTGATCCGCCGTGACCTGACGGGGAGCGTCGGGAGCGAGTGCGACGCCGGCGCCGTGATTGGCAATCTTGACGATGCCGTCGTGCTGGACCGGAAAACCGTAATAGCCGGTACGCGCGATGTCGGCGCCGAACACCGGGAACTGGAGCTCGGAGAACAGCGCGCGGTCGGTGGGGCGCAGGTGGAACACGGGCTGGCCGACCGCGCGGAGCTCGCCGGCGAGCTCGGGGATCAGCAGTGGGGTCCACGCGCCGGCGCACACGACGACCGCGTCGGCGGGGATCAGCGCCCGGCCCGACAGCGCGCCTTCGTCGACGATGCGGTGGATCGGGCAATCGCCGAGCACGGTGACGCCGGCGGCGATCGCGTCGACCAGCAGGTGGGCGACCACGGCGCCGGCTTCGGCCCAGCCGCCCTCATGGTGGAAGTAGCCGTCGACGTGGACCCCGGGCCGGTAGGCCGGGAACCGGGTGGCGATCGCGGCGGCGTCGAGCCGCTCGACGCGGTGGCCGCGGCGGGCGAGCAGCGTGAAGCTGTCGTGCTCGAACTCGCCGGGCCGCATCGCGGCGCGGGTGACGAAGGTGACGCCGGTCTCGTGAAACCGGGGGACCGGCCAGGCGGCGTTCCACCGGCGCCAGCCGTCGAGCGCGCGCTCGCCGAGCGCGGTGTAGTCCTCGTCGGCGCCGTAGTCGCAGCGGACGATCTTGCTGATGTCGGTGGACTCGGCGAGCGGGTGGGGCAGCGGGCCGGGGTCGACGAGCGTGACATCGCAGTCCCGGGCGCGGAGCTCCCGGGCCGCGGTGACGCCGAAGATCCCGCCGCCGATCACGAGGACGCGCACCGGCGGACTGTATCGCGGGCGATGCGCGATCACGCAACGGCGGTGGGCCGCCGGCTGCGAGAGGCGAGCGAGAGGCGGCGCTGTGGCCGGTCCGGTGGGCGAAGCGCGATCTCACGGGCCGTCCGCCGGGTCATCGCAGCCCCGGTGGGCGCGCCGGACGCTGCGCCGCGCGGCGCGCGATCGCGACCCGGTCGGTCTTCACGATCTGCGCGGCGAGATCGTGCGGCAGGAGCTGGTAGGCGGCATCGGCGGTCGACACATCGCCGGTCAGCGCGAAGCCGCGCGCGGCGAGGAAGCCGGGCAACTCGTCGGGATCCCAGCCGAACCGGAACGGCTCGCCGAGGCCGCGCACCACCGCCCGCATGACGCCGATCGCTCCGGAGCTGCGCAGCCGCTGCCGCGTCATGTAGGTCAGCGCGAGCACCGAGCCGGCCGCGCTCCAGCTCGCGATCGCGCGCAGCGAGGCGTCGATCGCCGCCTCGGTCAGGTACATCGTCACGCCCTCCCAGATCGTGAGGGTCGGCGCCACCGGATCGTGGCCGGCGTCGGCGAGCGCTCCCGGCAGGTCGTCCATCGGGTGGGTTTCGAAGTCCCACGCGAGGTAGTGCGCGGGCGAGCGCGCGGCCAGCCGGTCGAGCACCGCGCGCTTGTGGCCCTGGGTCGCCGGGTGGTCGACCTCGAGCACGCGCGCACCGGCGAGCTCGGGCAGGCGCAGCGCGCGGCAGTCGTAGCCGGCGCCGAGCACGACGACCTGGCGGCCGCCGCCGGCGACGAACGCGCGCACCGCGTCGTCGATCAGCCGGGTGCGGACCTGCATGTACGCGATCCACGGCGACAGCCCCGGCACCCGGGCGATCGTCTGCGCGCGATCCGGGCGGGCGTCGCGGGTGCGTTCGATCAGCCGGGCGATCCTCGGCGAGGCGAACGCCAGGCCATACGGGTCGTCGGCGATCCGGACCGCCTCGGGCAACAGCCGCCCCATGCCTCGCGCGGCCGCGACCCACTGGGCGGTGCGGCTCGGCGCGTCGTCACGCATGGCGATGGGTCAGCTTGTGCGCCATGCCGCGCGGGCGCTCGCGGATCTCGTAGTCCTCGCCCTCGACGGCGAGCTCGCCATCGCGCTCGCGGATGAACACCATCTCGTAGCCGATCTCCTCGTCCTCCAGCTGATCGATCCGCGCCCGGTCGGGGTGGTCGCTCGCGAACCCGACCATGCCGTTGAACGTCACCAGGTAGGCCCCGAGACCACCTGCCGGATCCGGAGCTGTCTGCTCCAGGATCGCCGAGCTGTCCATCTCCAGGACCGCGCCGTCGTCGAGCTTGATCGTCGTGACCTGGGCCTTGTAGCCGTCTCCCGGGACGCCGTCGGTCGCCAGCCACTTGATTCGCATCGGGCGGTCGCGGTCGAGGCGAAAATTGACCAGGGCGTTGGGCTCGCTCATCGCGCGCAGGATACCCAAAATCTGCTAACGAAACGGCTATGCGCTACCTGCACACGATGATCCGGGTCCGCGACCTGCCCAAGGCGATCCACTTCTTCTGCGAGGGGCTCGGGCTGACCGAGGTCCGGCGCAGCGACCACGAGCAAGGCCGCTTCACGCTGGTCTACCTCGGCGAGCACGGGGAGGGGGATTCGCCGCAGATCGAGCTGACCTACAACTGGGACCAGAAGGACGCATACACCGTCGGCCGCAACTTCGGTCACGTGGCATACGAGGTCAAGGACGTCTATGCCGCATGCCAGCGGTTCGTCAACGCGGGCTACCCGATCAGCCGGCCGCCGCGCGATGGCCGCATGGCGTTCATCCGCTCGCCCGACCTGATCTCCGTCGAGCTGCTCCAGAAGGGCGCCGCGCTCGCACCGAGCGAGCCGTGGAAGTCGATGCCCAACGTCGGCGAGTGGTGATGGCCAAGCCGGCCGCCGACGCGATTCGCGTGATCGCCAGCAACCGCAAGGCGACGCACGACTTCCACATCCACGAGCGGATGGAGGCCGGCATCGCGCTCGTCGGCTCGGAGGTCAAGAGCCTGCGCGATGCCAAGGTCACCATCGCCGACGGCTGGGTCGAGATCCGCAAGGGCCAGGCCTACGTCCACGGCATCCAGATCAACGAGTACGCCCAGGCCAACCGCTGGCAGCACGACGTCTCGCGCGTCCGCAAGCTGCTGCTCCACAAGCGCGAGATCGACAAGCTCGGCACCAAGACCACGATCCAGGGCTACACGCTGATCCCGCTCGGCCTGTACTTCAAGGGCGCGCGGGTCAAGGTCGAGCTGGCGCTGGTGACCCACAAGAAGTCGTACGACAAGCGCGCCGCCAAGCGCGCCGCCGACGATCAGCGCGAGATCGATCGCGCGATGAAGCGCAACCGCGCCTGATCGCTGGAAGCATCGCGACACGCGCGGTCGCGATGCTCAAAAATGCCAATTATTTTGCGGCGCTGGCGGTGATCGCCGATCGTCGGCGCATGACGACCGCGCACTCTGCACCGACCCTCTCGGAGCCGTTGACCTGGGAGCAGATCTGCAAACGGTACCCCGACGAATGGGTGTGCCTCGTGGAGATCGACCGTCCAGAACCCAACAACTTCGAATTCCGCACTGCACGCGTTGTCGGCCATGGCAAGACGCGCGCTGAGCCGCTGATCCAGGCGCGGCCATGGCGCGAGCACTACAAGACGATCGCTCACTATCACACGGCGCCGTTCCGGCCAGCGGCGGAGCCCGTACTGCATTTCATCCGCGTCGATATTCCCTGCGGGATGCCGCGGTTCTATCCATGCACCGAGTCTGAAGCCGAGGCGTACGAAGCAAAGATGCGGCAACGGAGGTCACGGGGAGGTGCAGCATGACGCAAGTGACGCGTTTCGCGGTTCGGCAAGACCTCATCTATGTAACAGGGACAGTCCGGGGACCCAGCAGTGAGGCGGAGTTGAGGCTTGTCCTCGACACGGGCGCAACTCAGACGGTGATCGTGCCCGAGGTCCTCGACGAGATCGGCTATGGCGCACGGCACGGCGGTGTCACGAGCACCACCTCCACGGCGATCGGTCGTGAGCGCGGGTACACACTGCGCGTTGCCCGGTTTGCGGCGCTCGGTTTCGGGATGAAGAGCTTCGTGGTTCATGTGTTCGACTTGGAGGATCGGCATCGCATCGATGGCCTCATCGGCCTCAGCTTCCTGCATCACTTCAACTACGAGATTCGCTCTGCGGAGGGCCGCATCGTGCTGGAGAACATCTCGCCGCTGGCATCGTGACGCGCTGCCACCACAATGCGAGTTCGCGGCGAGCACCTGAGCGACCTGTACGAGGGGGCCGAGCCCCGAGTCGCGGCAACTCAGCACCTCTGATTCCTCGTGCCGAGCGGCTGCGCCGGCGTGACGACCGGGTGACGTTCGCGGCACCGACCGTGGCGCCGTCGCGGGGCTTGCATTCGTCGCGCCGGCATGCATAAACATGCAGTCGATGCATAGCGTTGCGATCTTCGGGGCCGCCGGGTACGCCGGGCTGGAGCTGGTCAAGCTCCTGGCGGTGCACCCGGGCGTGCGGATCGCGTGCGCGGCGAGCGATGCGCGGGCCGGGACGCCGGTCGACGAGCTGACCGGGACGCGGACCGGGCTGGCGTTCGTTGCAACGCGCGCGGCGCTGGCGGCCGAGGCGGAGGTCGCGCTGCTCGCGACGCCGCCCGAGGCTGCGCGGGAGCTCGCGCCGCCGCTGATCGGGCGCGGAGTGCGGGTGATCGACCTGTCGAACGCGCACCGGGCGGATGGCCGGGCGGTGTACGGGCTGGCGTCGCTGTTCGGCGGCGAGGTGGCCGGCGCGGCGCTGGTCGCCAACCCCGGGTGCTACGCGACCTGCGTGATCACGGCGCTGGCGCCGCTGGTCCGCCACGCGCTGGTCGAGCCGGCGATCGCGGTGGCCGCGGGGTCGGGGGTGACCGGGGCCGGGCGCTCCGCCGACGAGGCGATGTCGCTCGGCGAGATGTACGGCGAGGTCCGGGCCTACAAGGTCCTGCGCCACCAGCACGTGCCGGAGATCGAGATGGCGCTCGGCCGGGTGGCGCGCGAGCCGGCGGCGCGGCCGCGCGTGGCGCTGACCACGCACTTGCTTCCGATCGCGCGCGGGATCTTCGCGACGGTGACGGCGCGGCTGCGCGCGGGGGTGACCCCGATGACCAGTGACGCGCTGGTCGAACGCTACCGGGCGGACTATGCGGGCGATGGCTCGGTGGTGATCGCGGCGAGCGCCGAGCAGGTGTCGCTGCGCCGGGTGGTCGGGACCGGGACGTGCGCGGTGGGCGTGGCGTCGGAGGGCGCGGCCGGCGGCTTCGTGATCGTGACGGCGGCGCTCGACAACCTGCTCAAGGGCGCGGCGAGCCAGGCGGTCGAGAACCTGAACCTGATGCTCGGGCTCGACCGGATGACCGGCCTGGGGCACCTGGCGAGGCACGCGTGAAGCTGGCGCGGGGCTTCCGGTTCGCAGCGGTCGCCGCGGGGATCCGGCCGAGCAAGCCGGACGTCGCGCTGTTCGTGTCGGATTGCGACGCGGCGTGCGCCGGGGTGTTCACGGTCAACCGCGCGCGGTCGCACTCGGTCGCCGACGCCGAGCGCCGGCTGCCGTCGGACGCGATGCGCGCGATCGTGGTGATGAGCGGCAACGCCAACGCGATGACCGGCGCGGCCGGCGTGGAGGCGACCGACGCGGTGCTCGCGGCGACCGCCCGGGCGCTGGGTGTCGACCGGGCGCAGGTCGCGAGCGCGGCGACCGGCGTGATCGGGATGCGGCTGCCGGCGGACAAGGTGGTGGCGGCGCTGCCCCGCTGCGTCGCGCAGCTCGGCGCCGATCCGGCCCCGGCCGCCGAGGCGATCATGACGACCGACACCACACGCAAGCTCGCATCGCGCACGGTGGAGATCGGCGGCGTGAGCGTGACGCTGACCGGGATCTGCAAGGGCTCGGGGATGATCGCGCCGCAGCTGGCGACGATGATCGCGGTGATCGTCACCGACTGCGCGATCGACGCACGCACGCTCGACGCCGCGGTCAAGCAGGCGGCGCCCGACACGTTCGATCAGCTGGTGATCGACGGCGACATGAGCACCAACGACAGCGTGTTCGTGCTGGCCAACGGCCAGGCCGGCAACGCCCGGCTGACCCAGGCCGACGCGCCGGGGTTCCGCGTGTTCACCGCAGCGCTGACCGAGCTGTGTGACGAGCTGGCCCGCGACATCGCGGCCGACGGCGAGGGCGCGACCAAGCGGCTCGAGGTCCGGATCGCGGGCGCGCCGTCGCCGGCCGTCGCGCGCGACATCGCCAAGGCGATCTGCGTCTCGCCGCTGGTCAAGTGCGCGATGTTCGGCCAGGACCCGAACTGGGGGCGGATCATGATGACGATCGGCGCGCGCTGCGGCTCGCAGCGGTTCGACGTCGATCCGGCGCGCGCGGCGATCGCGATCCAGGGCGCGCCGGTCTACGACGCCGCGCCGGTCGCGTTCGATCGCGCGCAGCTCAAGGCCAGGCTGCGCGAGCCCGAGGTCGTGATCGCGGTCGACCTGCGCGCCGGCGCGGCGAGCGGCAAGGCCTACGGCTGCGATCTGTCGTACGACTACGTCAAGCTCAACGCGGATTACACCTCGGTGCTGTTCGAGGCGCCCGACGGCGGCGTGCGCAAGGACGACCGGATCGGCAACTACTCGCCGGCGTTCAAGCGCGCGCTGCTGGTCCAGGCGCTCGGCTACATCTCGCGGTTCCGCGGCACGCGCTGCGTGATCCACTCGGGCGGCGCGGCGCTCGCTCGCGACGGGCTGCGCCGGGCGTTCGGCGACGACGTGCTGCTGCTCCACTCGGTCGGGCTGTCGCCGATCGTCGTGCTCGGCGCCGGGAGCAGCGTCGAGCTGGTGACGATCCTCAACCGCGCCGGTGGCGCCGCGGTCGGGTTGTCGGGCAAGGACGCGGCGCTGCTCCGGGCGCGCAAGCGGACCACCCAGGGCTCGAACGAGGGTTCGAACGAGGGCGCCGGCGACCCCGGCAACGGCGGCCCGGCCGGTGAGCTGGTCGAGGTCAACAAGGCGTTCCTGGAGTCGCTGATCGGCCAGCACTACATCCCGGTGATCTCGCCGGTCGGGATCGGCACCGACGGCGACAGCTATCACCTCGACGGCGACGTGGTCGCCGCCGGGGTCGCGCGCGCGATCGGCGCCGACAAGCTGATGTACCTCGCCGATGTGCCGGGCATCGTCGAGGCCGGCGAGCTGGTCACCGATCTGACGCCGGCGACCTTGCGCGGCAAGATCGCCGCCGGCGTGATCACCAACGGCACGGCGGGCACCGCGGTGGCGGCGCTGGCGGCGCTCGCCGGCGGGGTTCGCGCGGTCCACCTGATCGACGGCCGGATCCCCCACAACATCATCGCCGAGCTGTTCACCGACACCGGGGTCGGCACCATCGTGCGAGCGGAGTGATGGCGGATCTCGAGGACACCCGGGCGCGGCGCGCGCTGATCGTCGAGCTGATCCGGACCCGCCACATCGCGACCCAGGGCGATCTGCGCGATCTGCTGCGCGCGCGCGGCCACGACGTCACCCAGGCCACGCTGTCGCGCGATCTCGCCAAGCTCGGCGCGCGGCGGGTCGCGCTGCCGAGCGGCGGCACCGCCTACGAGGTCGACGGCTTCGCCGCGCGCACCGGCGGCGATCCGCAGCTCGCGGCCATGGCGCACCTGGTGCTCGGGATCCGCGAGGGCGCCGCGATCGTCGTGATCCATACCCGCCCCGGCGCGGCCCAGGCGGTCGCCGCGCTGCTCGACCAGGCGCGGCTCGACAGCATCATCGGCTCGATCGCCGGCGATGACACGATCTTCGTGGTCCCGGAGCGCCGGGTCACCACGGTCGCGCTGGCCCGCACGCTGCGCCGCCTGGTGTGGCCCGAGGCGCAGTCGCGCTGACCGCCGCGGCTACAGCCGCCAGTCCTTCGCCATCGGGGACTCGCGCAGCTGCTTCCACAGCCGGTCCCCCACGAACGCCGGCGGGCAGGCCTCGATCACCGGCGCCACCGGCGTCGGCAGCCGCGGGACGTGCGGGTCGTGGCCCTGGAAGTCGAGGACGTGGGCCAGGTTGGTGATGTTGGAGTCCGGCGCGTCGCGCAGCGTCAGGTGCGGCAGGCGCCATCGCCACTCGATCAGCTTGAGCACCGAGGTGTGGTCGAACAGGTGGGAGTGGATCCGCGGCTCGTCGTGGCCGTGGGTCCACGGCGAGGCGACGATGGTCGGGACGCGGATGCCGAGCAGGACGTCGCCATTGTCATCCGGCGGATCGACGTCGTTGGCGGCGACCGACCTGGGGGGCGCGACGTGGTCGAAGAACCCGCCCCACTCGTCATAGGTGATGACGAACACGGTCTTGGCCCAGCCCGGGCCGCTGGCGACCGCGTGGAACGCCTGGCTCATGAACGCGTCGCCGACGCGGATGTCGCCGTGCGGGTGGTCGTCGCCCGAGGTGCCCTGGTCCTCGTCCTGGAACTTGGGGTCGAGGAATGACGCCGCCGGCAGCGTGCCGGCCGCGGCGTCGGCGAGGAACTCGGGGAAGGTGTGCGCGATCGGCAGGTACTTGTTGCCCCACACCGCGACGAACGGCACGTCGGTGAAGTAGTACTTGCCCGAGATCCCGGCCGCGGCGAGGCTGTCCCAGATCGTGGGAACGGTCTGCGCCACGACGACCTCGCCGTTGTGCAGGACCGGCGTCTGGGCCGAGTGCTGGAAGAACCGGTTCGGGAAGGTCTCGGCGAGGATCGAGCAGTGGTAGCGGTCGAGCGTCGTGAACTTCATCGCGAGCTCGCTGAAGAACGATGGGTACCTCCGTGGGATGCGGAGGCTACATTGCGTCATCGCAGTGACGAGATCGCGCCAGCCGGGTCTCAGCTCACGGACGTCCGTGGCCCGGCGCACATGTTGCGGCTGGAGATCCCACCCCGACCGCCCGGCTGGTGTGGCCGGAAGCGCAGTCGCGGCGACCATCAAGGTGGGTTGCAGAAACCCATATGGCCCGAGCCGACATGGGGGTTCGGCCCCACCGTCTTGCCGGGGAGTACGATGCTGTCGTTGACCATG
>DATAPF010000455.1:0-15828 GCA_036265355.1 Kofleriaceae bacterium
GCCGGTGCATATCGTCGCCGCGCAGGCTGTGCAAGCGCCGGCGTCGAAGCCATCGCGGTAGACGAGCCGCGGCTGCTCAACTCGTAGCCGTCGCGGGCGAGCGCGAGCGTGCTGTCGAGTGCCGGGTCGCGTGGGATCCCCGGGGTCGAGGTCGACGACGCCATGGTTGTCGACCCGGTGCACGCCGCGTACCGCGGCCCCGGTCAGCTCGCCGGCGCCCCGGCCTCGGTCAGGTGCCCGCGCGCAGGATGTGCCCGCCGCGCTCCGGCACTGCGGCCGCGGCGGGCGCCCCGAAACGCGCGACGATCTGCGGCAGCCCGAGGTCCTCGATCTCGCGGAACCCGAACGCGGTCAGCCGGGCGTGCAGCGCCGGCGGGTCGAAGTGCGTCACCCACGCCTCGCCCAGCGCCGCGACCAGCGCCGCTCGCGCCTCGTGCACCGCGCGCAGCTCGGCGGGGAGCAGCTCCGGCGGATCGCCGTAGTCGAACACCACCTCGGCGCCGCCGGGCAAGCCGGCGACGAAGCCGAGGGTCGACCAGATCGCGGGCTCGGTGAGGTAGGGCACGACCCCGAGCCAGGTGAAGAACGTCGGCCGCGCAGGATCGAAGCCGGCCGCTGCCAGGCCGTCGGGCAGCTTCTCGCGCTCGAAGTCGACCGGCGCGAACACCAGCGAGCGCGGCAGCGCGATGCCCACCGCGGCGAGCCGCTCGCGCTTCCACGCCTGGGTCGCGGGGTGATCGACCTCGAAGATCCGCAGCCGATCGCGCAGCGCGCCGCGGTACGCGTAGGTGTCGAGCCCGGCGCCGAGCACGACCAGCTGGCCCACGCCGCGCGCCACCGCGCCCGCGAGCGCGTCCTCGGCCAGCCCGAGGGGTGTGGATCAGCGCCGTAAGGCCTGATTCTGCAAGGAAGTCACAATACGAGACCACACCCGGTCCGAGTTGACATAATACCGATTCTGCGACGTGACCTTGGCCGCCATGCCCCGCGGGTCAGGGAGCGCCCTCGGCGTCACGTCTTGTCACGCGCGGGATCGCGGGTGGCCGAACAGCGCGAAGCACGCTGCGCGCAGCCAGCGGTGGCCGGGATCGCGCTGGTCGCGCTCATGCCAGTACTGGGCGACCGCGATCGGCGGCGTGGCGATCGGCGGCCGGAACGCGGCGAGCCCGAGCCCGGTCAGCGCGCGCGCCAGGTTCGCCGGGACGATCGCGACGCCATCGCTCCGGGACACGGCCGCCGCGGCGGCCACGAAGCTCGGCAGCCGGATCAGGACCGTGTCGGGCGCGATCACGGCCTCCAGCGCGCGCTGCGCCGCCTCGTGCGCGCCGTGCCCGGTGTCCGACGCGGTGACCAGGATGTGGCGCGCGCGGCGAAACCCGGCCAGCGTGCGCAGCCGGCGCAGCTCGGGATGCCCCTGGCGCGCGATGCATACGTACTTATCGATGTCGAGCGGTTGCCGGCGCAGGCCGCGCGGCGCGTAGGGAAACGTTCCGAGCGCGAGGTCGGCGTCGCCGGCGGCGAGCTTGAGCTCGAAGTGGCGCGCGTCGAGCGGAACCGCCTCGAGGGTCAGCCCCGACCCCGCCGCCGCGAGTCGCGCGGTGAGCGGCGGCAGGAACCGGATCATGCCAACGTCGGTGACAACCAGCCGGAAACGGCGTTGCGAGGTCGCGGGGTCGAAGCTGCCGTGCGGCGGGCGCCGGATGCCATCGGCGGCGGCGAGCAGCGCGCGGAGCGGCGCCACCAGCTCCTGGGCGCGCGGGGTCGGCCGCATCGCCTGGCCATCGCGGACCAGCAGCGGATCGTGGAACTGGCCGCGCAACCGCGCGAGCACCTTGCTGATCGTCGGCTGGCTGGTCGCGAGGCGCTCGGCCGCGCGGGTCAGGCTGAGCTCGCCGAGCATCACCTCCAGGATGCGGAGGTCGCGAAGCCGGACGCCCGGGTCATTCGATCGAGGCATGATGGTCATTGCCGGATGGGCATCGTACCCGCAGGCGGCCTCCGCTACGATTGCCATGCGGTCGCTCGCCGGCCCGATTCGGAGGATGTCATGACCAAGTTCGCGATCGAGGCGCACTTCCGCCTGCAGGAATGGGTGGCGGAAGACAAGGGGTATTTCCGCGCCGAGGGGCTCGACTACGAGTTCCGTGAGTTCATTCGATCGAGCGCCGGCGCGCACCACGCCACGACCGGCAAGATCGGCGCGTTCCAGACCATCGAGAAGGGCCGCCCATCGAACGTCACCTGCGCCTGCCACTGGACGGTCAACGTCGCGGCGTCGCTCGGCCATACCAAGCTGTTCGCCGATGCCTACTCGGTGGCGCCTGCGGGGATCTTCGTGCCGGCGGACTCGCCGATCCGCAGCCCGGCGGACCTCGCCAGCGTGCCGATCTCGGTCAGCTACCAGTCGGGCAGCCACTACGCGACGATCCAGGCGCTGGAGCGCTACCTGCCCCGCGACCAGATCCAGCTGTCGTTCGGCGAGGGCATGCTGTTTCACCGCATGGAAGCCTTCCTCGACGGCAAGGCCCCCGCCGCGACGCTGTTCAGCGGCCCCTACTACTTCGCCGAGCAGCTCGGCCACAGAAAGATCATGGACGCCACCTTCATGATCGCGGCCATGATCAACGGCGACCCGGATCCGGAAGACGTGCGCAAGTACTACCGAGCGCTGCGCCGCGCCCAGCGCGACATCGACGTCCGGCCCGAGCTCTACACCCACTACTATCTCAAGGAGTTCCCGGATCGGTTCCACGCCGCGATGGACACCCGGCGCTGGGGCCCCGGCGAGCGCATCGTGTTCGAGCCCTATACCCGCCAGGTCTACGAGGAGTCGTTCGCCTGGATCGCCGAGCGCGGGCTGTTCGAGTCCGGCGCCATGGGCTCGGGCGATTACGAGCAATCGGTGGTGTCGTTCGCCGCGCCTTAGGAGCTGGCGACTGCCGCGCGCGAAGGATGGCTTCGAGCGAAGCGAGCGCCGCCGGCGCAGTTCGGCCATGCTTCATGCGGACGCGGTCTCGGTCGGTTCCGGGGTGGCTGCGCGCTGCGTCAGGTGCTCAGGCGCTGGCCGAGGCGCTCGATCTCCTCGGCGGTGAGGCCGCTGGAGGCCTCGATCTGGACGCTGGCGGCGCGGCCGGTGCCGATCTCGGCGGCGGTGATCTCGAGGATGCCGTCGGCGTCCATCGTGAAGCTGACCTCGACCTTGGTCTGGCCGCGCGGCGCGGGGCGGAGATCGCCGAGGATGAACCGGCCGAGCCGGCGGTTGCGCGACGCGAGCTCGTGCTCGCCCTGGTAGATCTCGATCGCGACGTAGGTCTGGTTGTCCTCCGTGGTCGCGAAGATCTTCTTGGCGCGGGTCGGGATGCTGGTGTTGGCGGTGATCACGACCGACATGCGATCACCGGCGACCTTGACGCCCATGTCATGCGGCGTGACGTCGAGCAGCACGACCTCCTGGAGCTCGCCGCCCATGATGCCGGAGTGCACGGCGGCGCCCATCGCGACGATCTCGTCGGGGTTGACGCCGCGGCTGGCCGGCTTGCCGAAGATCTGGACCGCGCGCTCCTGGACCGCGGGCATCCGCGACATGCCGCCGACGAGGAGGACCTGGTCGATGTCGGCCGGCGTGCAGTGGGCGTCGGCCAGGGCGCGGCGGCACGGGGCGTCGAGCCGGTCGATCAGGTGGCGGCAGGCGCGCTCGAGCTGGCCGCGCTCGAGCTCGCGCATCAGGTGGACCGGACCGCTGGAGCCGGCGGCGATGAACGGCAGGTTGACGTCGGTGGTCATCGCCGACGACAGCTCGATCTTGGCGCGCTCGGCGGCCTCCTTGAGCCGCTGCAGCGCCACCGAGTCGTCGCGCAGGTTGATGCCGTGCTCCGCCGCGAACTCCTCGGCGAGCAGGTCGATGATCACGCGGTCGAAGTCGTCGCCGCCGAGCGAGCTGTCACCGTGGGTCGCGAGCACCTCGAACACGCCGTTCTCGATCGCGAGGATCGAGATGTCGAACGTGCCACCGCCGAGGTCGAACACGGCGAGCCGCTGGTTGTGCTGGTGCTGGGCGCCGTAGGCCAGCGCCGCGGCGGTCGGCTCGTTGAGGATCGCGCGGACGGTGAGCCCGGCGATCGCGCCGGCGTCCTTGGTGGCCTGGCGCTGGACATCGTCGAAGTACGCCGGGACGGTGACGACCGCCTCGACCACCGGCTCACCCAGGTAGTCCTCGGCGACCCGCTTCATCTTGGCGAGCACGTGGGCCGAGATCTCCTGCGGCCCGCGGGGCGTGCCGGCGACCTCGACCCAGGCGTCGCCGTTCTTGGCCGGGACGACCTTGTAGGGCAGCCGCGACACCAGGGCCTGGACCTCGCGGTCGTGCATCTTGCGGCCGATCAGCCGCTTGGCGCCGAACACGGTGCGCTGCGGGTTGGTGATCATCTGCCGCTTGCTCGCCGCGCCGACCACGACGTCGCCATCGGCGTTCCACGACACCATCGACGGCGTGGTCCGCCCACCCTCCTGGTTGTGGATCACCGTCGGCTCACCGCCCTCCAGTACCGCCACGCACGAATTCGTGGTGCCGAGATCGATCCCGATGACGCGGCCCATGCCTCGTCGGAAGTATACCTATCTTCGGCGTGTGAACAGCTCGGTCAGCGCGGTCTTGGCGACCTGGAGATCCGGATCGAGCTCGAGCGCGTCCTGCAGCTCGACGCGCGCATCGTCGAGCCGGCGATCGAGCTGGGCCTCCCGGCCGCGGGCGTAGGCCTCCAGCGCCCGGAGCCGCTTCGAGCTCGGATCGCGCGCCGACAGCTGGTGGAGCGCGGTGCGCGCCAGATCCCATTGCTGGCGCTGGAGAAGATCGAGGACGGCCGCCTCGTCGCGCGCGGTGACCGGCGGCGCGCTCCCGATCGGGCGCACGGGGGCCGGTGGGCGGGATGCCACGGCCGGCGCGAGCGCGGAGGGCCGGGCGACGGCGGGCCGGGGGCCGGACGCCGGCGTCGCTGGCACGACCGGGCGCTCGCCGGTGTCCGGGACCGCAGGACGCGCCGGGCGGGCTGGCAAGGCTTGCCCGCGGCCGTTGACCGGACCGCTCGCAGGCGCACCGGCCGACGTGCTCCCAGGCGGCGGGATCGGGCCGGTCGGCCGCCGCAGCGTCCGGGCGACGCTCTCGTGCGCCGCGCGCAGTGCGAGAAATACCTCGTTGGCCAGCCTCTGGATGTCGGTTGCCATCCGGCCGAACCGCACCGGGTGAAAATGCTTCGTCAGTTGCAGAAATGCAGCCCGGGCATCCTCCGGGGTGGAGCTCGCTGTCAGCCCGAGCGCGGCGATCGGGCCGCGTGCGAGGCGTTCTTGCATGTCGGCGAGCGCGGACCGCGCGCGCGCCTCATCGAGTCCCGCCACAGCAGAATCGTAGCCTGCCGCTGGTTGCCGCACCATGGCCATGGCCGGATGTAACGGTGGTCGATCGGTCAGCGAACGAGATCGACGCTGTGTCCACACGGAGGTGAGGTGGTGTGATGCGATCGCTCGGTCGCCGCAGATCGCACACCGACGCGGCCTCGGTGCGCGCTCGTGAGCCCGGGCGCGATCGCTCGATGAATTGACCCGGCGGCCACCTTCGTCCACGATTACGGACATATGTCCGCCACTGTCCCACTGCCGAGCGCCCCGATCGCGGCACCGCAGCGCCACGAGGTCCGCCGGGAGGCGATGGTGGTCGAGGGGCACGCGCTGGCCGGGGTCGAGCTCGCCGGCTACCTGATCGGCCAGCCGCTCGGCGCGGCGCCCGTGGTGGTCGTCGTGGGCGGGATCACAGCCTCGCCGTTTCCGTTCGGCGATCCGACGAGCAGTGCCGAGGCGTGGTGGCCCGCGCTCCAGGCGCCCGACCTGGTGGACCCGAGCTGCGCGACGGTGCTCTGCCCGTGCTGGCCGGGCAACGGATCGACCTGGCGAGGGTTCGACGAGGGCGCAGTGCCGCCGCCGCTGTCCGCGCTCGGGCTCGCCGATCTGATCGCGGCCTGGCTCGACGGCCTGGGCTGTACGGCCCCGGTGACCTACGTCGGGGCGAGCCTGGGCGGGCTGGTCGGCATCGCGTTCGCGGTCCGCCACGCCGAGCGCTGCGCGCGCCTGATCACGATCTCGGCCGGGCTGCGACCCGACGGCTGGGGCACCGCGACGCGCTACCTCCAGCGCGAGCTGGTGCGCGACGGGCAGCGCCGCGGCGACGTCGCGACCGGGATGGTCCGGGCCCGCCAGCTCGGCATGCTGACCTACCGCGGTCGCGAGGAGCTCGACACCCGGTTCGGCGTGCTGGTGCCCGAGCTCGATCGCCCGCCGGTCGCGGCGTACCTCGATCACCACGGCGAGCGGTTCGCCGCCCGGTTCCCGGTCCGCACGTTCCTCTTGCTGTCCGAGGCGATCGATCGCAGCCACTTCGGGACCGATCGCGCGTCGCTGCACGCCCAGCTCGCGCGGGTGACCGCCGAGGTCCTGGTGGTCGGCGTGCCGGGCGATCTGGTGTTCCCGTTCGCGCTGCAGCACGAGCTGTACCGCGAGCTCCAGGCGGTGGGCGCGGCGTGCTCGCTGTGGAAGCTCGACTCGGAGTACGGGCACGACGCGTTCCTCGCCGACCAGGACCGGCTCGCCGCGCTGCTGCGCGACGCCAGCGCGTTCGGGGCGGCCGCGCCGCGCGCCCGGTTCGAGGGCATCGGCGCCCGGCCGGTCCGCGAGATCAAGATCGGGATGGTGGGCTGCGGGACGGTCGGCACCGGCGTGCTCGAGCTGCTCGATCGCCAGGCCGGCGCGATGGCCGAGCGCTACGGGGTGCGGTTCCGGGTCACCCGGATCGCCGTCCGCGATCCGGACAAGCCGCGCAGCCGCCTGGCAGATGGCATCGTCCGCACCGCGACCGCCCTGGAGCTGGTGGCCGACCCCGAGGTCGACGTGATCGTCGAGGTCGCCGGCGGCCTGGCGGTCGAGGCCACGGTCGCGGCCGCGCTGGCCGCCGGCAAGCCGGTGGTCACCGCGAACAAGGCGCTGCTCGCGCGCAAGCTGGCCGAGCTCGGCGTGCTCGCCCAGCGCACCGGGACGCCGCTGCTGTGCGAGGCGGCGGCCGCCGCGGCGCTGCCGATCATCCGCCACCTGTCGCACCGCGCCGACGAGATCGACAGCCTGATGGCGATCGTCAACGGGACCTGCAACTACATCATCACGCGGCTCGAGCAGGACGAGTGGGCGCTCGATCGCGCGATCGCCGAGGCCCAGCGCATGGGGCTCGCCGAGGCCGACCCGTCGGCGGACCTCGACGGGCTCGACGCGGCGGCCAAGCTGTCGATCCTCGCCTACCGCGCGTTCGGTGCGTGGCTACCGCCCGACACCCTGCCGGTCCGCGGGATCGGCGAGCTGTGGCCGGCCGACTGCGATCTCGCCGAGGCGATGGGGTTCCGGATCCGGCTGATCGCCCACGCGGCGCGGCGCGGCGCGGCGCTGACCGCGGCGGTCGAGCCGGTGCTGCTGCCCGACTGGCACCTGCTGGCGTCGGTCGAGGAGGAGTACAACGCGGTCTACCTCAAGTGCGCCAGCGCGGGTGATCTGTCGCTGTTCGGCAAGGGCGCCGGCGGGCTGCCGACCGCGACCGCGATCCTCGGCGACCTGATCGACCTCGCGCAGGACAACTCGGTGCAGTGGCCGGCGCCGCACCGCGATCGGCCCGCGCCGTCGCCGCCGCGCCGGCACTACCTGCGGGTCAGCGCCGAGGCTCACACCGGGCTGGTGCGCCGGGTCGAGTCGCAGGTCCGGCGCGCCGGGCTGACCGTGCAGAACCGCGCGGCGCGCTCGGAGCCGCTCCAGACCCACCACGGGTTCGTGATCTCGCCGAGCGACGACGCGCAGATCCGCGAGCTCAGCGATCAGATCCGCGAGCTCGGCCGGGTCGAGCAGACGCTGTGGCTGGGAGTCGTGGAATGAACGACGAACCGACCCGGCGGACCCGCCGGCTGACCCCGCCCGGCGTCGCCGCGTGGCTCGATCCGGAGGGCTGTCCCTCCGAGCGCCCTGCCCTCGGCGAGATGACCGCGGCGACCCGCGAGCTGCACGCCGCGCTCGACGCCCACGCGCGCAAGGCCGGCGTGCGCTGGCTCCACCCGGAGCACCGGACGATCCAGCGCGACCTGCTGGGCTCGCCCGAGGTGGTCGCCTGGCAGGAGGCCAAGGCCGCGTTCCTGCTCGCCGGCGACGGCGCGTGGTCCGAGCTGCCCCACCTCTACGCGCGCTACGGCACGCCGGGCACCGGCGAGCTGATCGCCGCGCTGCGCGGGCTCGAGGGCGCGCGCGCCGCGCTGGTCACCGACAGCGGGATGCAGGCGATCGCGCTGGTCGCCGACGTCCTGCTCACCGCCGGCGGCCACGCGGTCGTGATGCGACAGGTCTACAACAAGACCCGCACGTTCCTCGAGCACACCGCGCAGCGGATCGGCGCGCAGGTGACGCTGGTCGACGACGGCGACCTCGGCGGGCTCGCCGCCGCGATCCGGCCCACCACCCAGCTGGTGCTCGCCGAGACCTTCACCAACCCGCTGACCCGGGCGCAGGACATCCCGGCGCTCACCGCGCTGACGCCGAGCCTGGTGATCGACTCGACGATCGCGACGCCGTGGGCGTTCGATGCGCCGCTGCTCGCGCGCGGCGTGCGGGTCGTGGTCGGCAGCCTGACCAAGGCGCTGGGCGGCCAGGACACCGCGCTCGGCGGCTACATCGCGACCGACGACGCCGAGCTCGCCAACCGGCTCATGGATCTGGTCGCGATGCGCGGCGGGATCCTGGACGACGAGCGCGCGCGGCGGATCGCCGCCGGGCTGCCCGTCGCCGAGGCCGCCCACGCCCGGCGCTGCGCCTCGGCCGCCCGGCTCGCCGCGTTCCTCGCCCACCACCCACGGATCGAGCGCGTGTTCCATCCGTCGCTGCCCGATCACCCCGACGCCGCCGTGATCGCGCGCGACTACCGGCGCACCGGCTCGCTGCTCGCGCTCCGGGTCGCCGGCGCGGACGAGGCGCGCCACCGCCACATCGCCGACGTCCTGGTGTCGTGCGTCGTGCCGCGCTACGCGCTGTCGTTCGATGGCCTCACCACCAAGGTCAACCACCACCGGACGGTGTCGGAGTACTTCACACCGCCCGGGCAGCTCGCAGCGCTCGGGATCGACCGGCTGATCCGGATCGGCGTCGGGATCGAGGACGCCGACGACATCGTCGCGTGCGTGAACTGGGCGCTGCACCACGAGGCCGAGGTGACCCCGGGGGATCTCGAGGCCTGGCGCGCCCAGCGCGCCGCCCGGACGGCGCCCGCGGCTGCCGGCGCGAAGCCCGTTTGATGAGTGCGGTATGGGTGCGGTCCGTGATCTGGGTCGCGAACCGCGGCGATCACTGAGCCCGCGCTCACGCTGCGGCACGACGCCGCTGCACGGGCGCACCATCGCGCGCCAGACCGATTACGCTGGGCAGCGTGGCTCGTCGATCCATCAGGGGGTGCTCGCTGGTCCTGGTGATCGCCGCGGCGCTGTCCGGCGCCGCGCACGGGGAGCCCCACGCGCAGCAGCGGGCCGTGCTCGCCGATCCGGATCCCGAGCTCCGCCACGCGATGGAGCAGGCGCTGGCGCCTTACCACCTGCAGGTGGTGATCGAGGGCCCGGCGCCCACCGACATCGCGATCGCCGCGCAGCGCGCCGACACCGACACCGCGCGGTTCGTGGTGTGGCGCGACGGCGCCGAGCTCGTGGTCTACGATCGCGAGCTCGGCTCGACCGAGCGGCGGGCCAGCCAGGCCGGCGTGCTCGATCCGCCGACCGCAGCCGCCGCGGCGCTGACGATCAAGACGATGATGCGGCTGCCTCCGCCGCCGCCGCCGCCCGACGAGCCCGCGCCGCCGCCCGCGGCCGCCGCGTCCGGCATCGAGCTCCGCCTGCAGGCCCAGATCGCGAGCCGGATCGCGCGCAGCGACGAGACGTCGACCTCGGCGCGGTTCGGCGGGGCGCTGGCGATCCGGCCGTGGCCGGGCGCGGGCTTGCGGCTGGGGATCGCCGCCGACACCGGCAGCGCGACCAGCGTGGACCGCGCGAGCTTCAAGGGCACATGGAGCGAGTGGGCCGCGCTCGGCATCGTCAGCTGGACGCTCGCGCGCGGCGCGTGGGAGCTCGAGCCGCACCTCGGGTTCGGCGCCCGGCGCGGGACGCTCGACGGCACCGAGATGAACAACCCGCGCAGCGAGACCGCGACGCTGTCGACCGCGCGGGCCGGCGTGTGGGCGCGCTGGCGCCTCGCGCGGTTCACCGTCGGCGCCGCGGTCGCCGCCGATCAGGTTTTCGGCACCTCTACCTACAAGAAGACCACCGGGCAGGCCGAGATTTTCCAGATACCTGGCACGGCCCTCGAGCTCGGCGGCGTGATCGCGATCGATCTATGAAACGGTGCGATCCATGAAACCTTGCGACCTTTCGGGGCAGCAGGCCCACTGACATGGTCGTGGGATTTCCGGCATCCGCGGCGCGCGAACACGATCTGGAGCTCGCCCGGCGCGCGGCGAGCGGGGATCGCGTCGCGCAGCGCGAGCTGTTCGTGGAGCAGCGCGCCACCGTGCACCGCGCCCTGTTTCGCATCCTGGGCTCGAACCGCGAGATCGAGGACCTGCTGCAGGACGCGTTCATCGAGATCTTCAAGGCGCTGGGATCGTTTCGCGGCGACAGCACGCTCGGGCGGTGGTGCCAGACCATCGCGATCCGCGTCGCGTACCTCGCGATCTCGCGGCGCCGCCCGCCCGCGGTCGAGCTCGCGCTGGTCGAGGAGACGATCGCGAGCGACACCGACGTCCGCCGCCACGTCCAGATCCGCGAGGCAGCGCGGCGGCTGTACGCCGCGCTCGATCGGATCGAGGCCAAGCAGCGCATCGCGTTCGCGCTGGCGGCGATCGACGGCAAGCCGCTCGCCGAGGTCGCCGAGCTCACCGGCAGCTCGGTGTTCGCGGTCAAGACCCGGGTGTGGCGCGCGCGGCGCGAGCTGTTGCGGCGCGCCGGCAAGGATGCTGTGCTGGCGGCATACCTCGAAGATCTGGGATCGGAAGGAGGTCAGCCATGACCGATGACCAGCGCCTCGGCTCGCCGCCGATCGAGCCGCTGTCGGAGGCCGCGTGGGCGCGGGTCGAGCGCGGCGTGTGGTCGGCGCTGGACGCCGAGCGCCCGGCCGGCTCGCCGTCGCCCGGCCCGCGGCGGTGGTGGATGGTCGCCGCGCCGCTCGCGGCCGCCGCGGCGATCGCCGTGGTCCTGATCGCGGTCCGGCGGCCGCCGGCCGCGCTGGACGAGCCATCGCGCGTGGTGACCGGCGCGGCGCCGTCGTCGGTGCTGTTCGGGGACTCGCACATCGAGCTCGACGCCGCGACCGCGCTGGTGATGCGCCACGAGGCCGAGCACCCGACCGTGACCCTCGAGCGCGGGGCAGCGTGGTTCACGGTCGCGCCGCGGGTGTCGCGGCCGGCGTTCATCGTCCGCGCGGGCGACGCGATGGTCCGCGTGGTCGGGACCCGGTTCCGCGTGCTGCGCTCCGAGGAGCGGATCGCGGTCGAGGTCGATCATGGTCTGGTCGACGTGAACTTCCGCGGCAGCGAGGTCGCGATCGGCGCCGGCCAGCGCTGGTCGTCGGACGTGCCGCGCCGGATCATCCCGGCCGCGGCCGCGCCGCCGGCGGTCGAGCCGGCGCCCCCGGTCCCGGCGACCGCGGCTCCGGACGTCCCGGCGGCGCCGCCCGACGCCGTGCCGGCCCCTGCCCGCCCGCATCGCCCCGCGCATCCCGGATCACCGGCGCATCCGGCCGCCGGCAGCGCCGACGCGCGTCCCGAGCCGGAGCCGGGCGCCCGGCCCGCGGCGCCCCCGGTCGATCCCGACCGTGCCGAGTACGACCGGCTCGCGGCGCTGGAGGTGACATCGCCCGGCGACGCGCTCGACGGCTACCGGAAGCTCGCGCGCGGGACCAGCCGGTGGGCGGCTCCGGCGCTGTTCGCCGCCGCGCGCCTGGCGGTCGACCGCCGCGATGCCCGCGCCGAGACCCTGCTCGGCATCTACCTCCAGCGCTTCCCCACCGGGGCGAACGCCGCCGACGCGCGGCAGCTGCTCGCCCGGCTCCGGAGCGACAAGCGCGACCGGCCCTAGCTCGGGCGGTCGCACGCCGGGACCATCGGAGCGGAGCGCCGCTCGCCGGCCGGCGTGCCCGCGGCCTCGGCGGGGGCCTGCGACAGCTCCATCGCGAGCGAGAGCAGCGCGGTGTCCGACCCCACCGGGTCGGCTTGCGACGCCACGGCCCCGTCGGTCCGCTCGACCAGCGCGCGCCGGGTCGCGTGCAGCATCGCCTCGAGCGCGCCGGCGGTGACCAGGAAGCTGCGCCGCGACCACGCCGCCGCCAGCGCGGCGCGCAGCGGGTAGCGCAGGCGCCGCGGCGGCGGGACCCCGAACGCGCGCGCCGACAGCGGGAGCGCCGTCAGCGTCGCGTAGGTCACGGCCGCGCGGACGCCGGCATCGGCGGTGGCCGGCAGCCAGCGCCACAGCCGGGGAACGAACGCCAGCGCGGGCAGCGCGCGGTCGAGCACCACGTCGCGATCGGCGCCGCTGCCGTCGAGGTAGCGCGCGAACCGCAGCCCGCGCCCGGCCGCCTTGCACGCCGCGAGCGGGGCGCGCGCCTGCGGCGCCGCGAGCCGCGCCGCGTACACCACCGCCTCGACGTAGGCGCGGCCGAGTCCCGCGCGATCGCTGTGCACGTGCAGCATGCCCTCGCCGATCCGGTCGATCGCATCGCGGCAGCGCCACCGGGCGTCGTTGGGCAGCGCCTCGAGCGCCGCGCGCAGCACCGGGAGCTGTGCCGCGAGCACCGCGTCGAGCCGATCGCGCTCGGACGCCGGTCCGGCGTCGCACGGCGCGAGCCGGACCTGGAACTCGGGGGCGTCGCGGATCGCGGCCTCGTCGGCGAGATAGGCGATCGCCGCGCTGACCTGATCGCGCGCGGTCGCGGGGTCGGCCAGCCGCTGGATCGCGCGCAGCCCCCCGGCCGCGAGCACGGCGATCGCGGCCTCGCTGCGCCGGCTGCGCGGCAGGAACGCGATCGCGAGCGCGAGCGTGCGGCTCGCCGGCGTGATCGCCATCGCGACGAACCGCTGCGGATCGGTGATCTGCGCCAGCCGCCGCGGTCCAGAGCGACCCAGCCCGAGCCAGGCCGCCGTCACCAGCCAGAGCCGGGCCACCGTGTCCCACACCGCCGCGGTGAACGCTCTCACGGTCGAGAGCGCTGGGTGGCCCGCGGACGCGCCGGACACCGACGGGGCGGCCGTGAAGGCCGCGCCGGCTGCGCCAGCTCCGTGATCGGGCAATGCCGGTTCACGCTCCATCGCCACCTCGTTAACAATCTGGATAGCGGATCGGCCGCCGTAATGACAATGACAGAGTTTCGCTGTGACGATGGGGCACACTGGCCCCACAGCGACGACTCGAAAATTTCATCGTAAGCGGAAAGTGGCCTTCAGCGCGGGCCTGGATTGTGGGACCGCTAACGGTTGCGCCTGTGTCCAAAACACGCCGCGCCTGTCGCAGCTACAGCAGCCGGCCCAGCCGCGGGTTGGCCCGGCGCCGCCACAGGAACCCGTCGAGCACGTAGTGGGTCAGCTGCGGGACGGCCAGCAGCGGCACGACGAGCAGCGCCGCGCGCCCGACCCCGCCGCCGGCCCCGAACAGCCACGCGCGGTCGTGCCAGATCGCGCGATCCCAGACCAGCTCCTCGAGATACGCGATCGCCCACAGCGATGCGCAGAACACCGCGAGCCCGCGCAGGCGACCGCCGCGCCGGCCATCGCCGAGCAGCTGCGCGGTCATGCCGTCGCGCGAGGCCGGCTCGCGCGCCGCCGCCCGGGCGTAGAGATAGACCAGCACCAGGTACGGCACGCCGTGGACGAACACGTTGGTCACGGTGAACGCGTAGTCGGTGTTGGTCGCGACGATGCCGGCGTACCAGCACGCCGCGGTCGCGGCGACCACGACATGCTTGCCCCACGCGACCGGCCGGCGGGCGATCGCCGCCGCGGCCGCGCGCGCGACGTAGCTCGCCAGCAGCGCGGCGTAGATCCAGCCGGCGACCGTCGCGGCGACCGCGGGCAGCCCGGCGACGAAGTCGCCCTGCCTCATCCACCAGAACGCGCGCGGCAGCCCGGTGTGCCAGACGATCAGCGGATAGAGCGTCGCGGCGTACACCGTCGCGCCGTCGAGCCAGCGCCCGACCCGGCCGCGCTCGCCGCCGCGCGCGCGGTACATCATCACCCAGCCGTACTGCTGGCGGATGAAGTGGAACACCGCCAGGTAGGCCAGCCCGCGCCAGAACACCGCCTCGCCCGCCGCGTACAGCGCGACGCCGATCGCGAACGCCGCCAGCGGCGCGCCTGCATACAGCGCGGGCCGCCGCTGCCACTCCGCCGGATCGAGGTAGACCACGAACGCGGTCGACCACACGTGCGCGACGTCGACCCCCAGCACGCCGATGATCCACGTCCACTCCGGCGCCGCCCCGCCGCCCGCGCCCAGCCACGGCCCGGCGAGCACGAGCAAGAGCGAGATCGCCGCCGTGCCGCCGAACACCGCCAGGTCGAGCGGCGCGGAGAACAGCCAGCGCCGCGCGCTCGCGGCCCCAGACCGCACCGTGGTCGACGATGCGTGAGGTTGTCGCAACACCTCGACCCGAGCAGCGTCGGGTAGATCGGTTGCGCGCCGCCGGACCGGGGGGCCTACGGTCGCCATCGACGTGGAACAGCTCGTCGTACGGATGAGGTCACGAGTGAATCTCCCACAGCCGCACGCGGTCGCCGCAAAGGCTGGCGGCGACAAACGTACCATCGAGCGCCCACGCCACGCGGTGGGCGTACGGTGCGCCATGCGGGAAGCGTACGAGCGCGTCGCCTGATCCGACCTCCCAGATCGCGACCGCCTGCTCGCCGGCGATCGCCAGCCGCCGGCCGATGGCGTCCCATGCCAGGCCGTAGACCCCGTTCCGGATCGACGCGCAACCGATGGGTCTCGGCGAACGGGCCGGCCGCATCGAGCAGCGCGGCATCGCCGCCCTCGAGGCCGACCGCGAGCCAGCTGCCCGACGGCGACCACGCCACGGCCTGCGCCCGTGCGCGGAGCTCGCGGCGCTCGAGCTCTGCGCCGGTGGCGGCATCCCAGATCCGCAGCGTGCCGTCGTTCGACACCGACGCCAGGCGATCGCCGCGAGGTGACCAGTCGACCGACTGTACCCACGCCTCGTGGCCGGTGCACGACACCAGCCGCTCCCCACCGTCCACCCGGTACACGCCGACGCTGTCGTCGGCGCCTGCGGTCGCCAGCCGCGCACCGTCGGGTGAGAACCGCAGCTCGAATGCCACGGCGGGCAGCACGTGGCGGCCGATCACCGCGCCGGTCGCCGCGTCCCACACCCGGATCGTGCAGTCATCGGCGACCGTGGCGAGCAACTGGCCATCGGGGGAGCAGGCGAGCGACTGCAGCACCGGCGCGTGGCGCTCGGCGCCGAACCACACCGTGTCGCCGGTCGCGAGCTCGACGCAGCGCACCGTGCCGTCGGCGTGGCCGATCGCCAGCCGCGCGTCGTCCGGCAACACCGCGTGGCCGCCGGCAGCGTCGGCGCACGTGCCGACCAGCACGTTGATCCGCGCCGCCCACGGCTCCCCCCTGGTCATGACGCGCGGCTCACCCACGGTGTGACGTGACAGGAATGTCAGTTGACGGACACCACCTATGGTCTACGATCCAACTCCATATTAGG
>DATAPF010000456.1:0-7339 GCA_036265355.1 Kofleriaceae bacterium
AGGACTGGACCGCCGCCGACCGCGTCGCCAACACGCAGCGCTGGCAGGACGCCTGTCTCGCCAACCTGAACGCGCTCGACTCGAGCCAGTACACGGCGATCGTCGAGCGGCGCGACTTCTACAAGTGGTTCTACGAGTACACCGCCTCGCTGAAATACCAGACGCGCTGGGCGCTCGCCGCGTACGTCGTCGCCAACGGCGCCCACCAGATCGCCGACATGGACGAGGACCACGCGTGGGCCAACGACGGCCTCAAGCTCGCCAACGTCGAGCTGCAGGGCGCGATGCGCGAGGGCAACCAGGTCATCTTCGACAACGTGCTGCCCAAGCTCAAGAAGCTGCTCGACGGCGGTCCGCTGCGCGGCCGGGCGGCGATGCAGTGGGACATGCAGGTGCTCGCCGAGGAGCAGAACCTGATCCAGCCGATGTACGCCGCGATGTCGCCACAGACCCGCGCGCAGCTCGACTACATCGCGCGCAAGAAGCGGTTCGCCGGCCTCGGCGCCCGGATCACCGGCGAGGACCAGGTCGCCAAGGGCCCGTTCAACAACCCCGATCGCGTGCCGGGCTTCGATCAGCCCGACCTGCAGAACGTCAACGATCGCTGGACGTACGGCATGAAGCTCGGCGACCGGTTCACGCCGGGCGGGACCGGCTTCGATCAGACGAACGACAAGCTCCCGGGGGTGTCGTCGGGCTACTCCGATGGCGCCGAGTTCGGCAAGGTCGACACCCGCCACCACCTGCACGAGCTCGACGCCTGGCTCAACCCCAACCGGCTGACCCGCGTGCAGGGCGACGCGGGGTCGGACCTGCAGCCGATCATCAACGGGCTGTCCGACTTCGAGAAGCGTCAGGTGCTGACCGACGCCAGCGCCGACGGCTGGGCGTACTCCAAGCAGTTCGCCCAGTTCAGCTCGATCACCGAGGCGATGGTGCAGAAGGCGCTGCCCGCCGATCCGGCGTCGGCCGGCGCGGTCGCGGCGTTCCTCGGCCGCTACCGCAGCGAGCGCGCCAGGGTCATCGCGAGCACGCCGCCGGTCATGATGCCGCCGTTCTAGGGTGGCACGATGCGAGGCCATGGTACGCCATGATAGGAATCATGCATGCCCACGCGAAGCTCGCGATCGTCGCCCTCGCCTGGCTCGCCGGATGCGGCAAGCAACCCGAGAGGCAGCCGATGACGAACCCGATCGCACCGACGCGCGACGACCTCGAGCAGGTCTATCGCCAGCACGAGCCGGCGTTCGCTGGACACCAGAGCGCCGATGCCGTCGCGGTCGGCGCCGACGGCATCACCGTGCTCGCCAGCGCCAACCCCAAGGGCGAGACCGATCACACCTGGCTGCTCCGGCTCACCGACGATGGCACGCTCGCCTGGGATCACCACTACGAGCCGGGCTACGGCAGCGGGCGCGCGCTGGTCGCGCTGAGCCGCGGGTTCGCGATCGCCGGCGACGTGCAGCGGGACGCGATGGCCTATCAGGGTTCGTTGCTGCGGGTCGACCCCGCGGGCGCGATCGTCGGCGCGACCTCGCTCGGCCCGCGCGGCGTCACCGGGTTCTCCGCGGTGACTGCGCGCGGCGATGACGCCATCGTCGCCGGCGGTACCACGCGGTGGAAGGGCTGGATCGTCACGACCGACCCGGCGCTGAAGCAGGTCGGCGAGGCGCCGGTCGACGTCGACGAGATCAAGGCGCTGGCCGCGCTGCCGTCGGGCGACGTCGCCGCGCTGGCCGCCGTCGAAAAGTCCACCACCGGCTTCGGGCGCACCCAGCTCGCCGGGCTCGCCACCGACGGGACGGTGCGCTGGAGCGTGCAGCTGCCGTCGAGCGGTCGCGGCGATCCGGCGGCGCTCGCCGCGTTGCCGGACGGGTTCCTCGTCGCCGGCAACGGGGCCGCCGGCGATCGCGATCCGGCGCACATCTGGCTCGCGCGGGTCGACACCGCCGGCAAGCTGGTCTGGGAGCACACGCTCGACGGAGGGCCGGCGGCGTGGCGCGCCAGGGCCGCCACCGCGCTGCCCGACGGCTTCGCGGTGGCAGGCGAGGTCGCACCGCCCGACGGATCGCGCACCCCGCAGGTCTGGCGGCTCACCGCCGGCGGCGAGGTCCGCTGGCAGCGCCCCTGCGGCGATGGCCAGTTCATCAATGGCCTCGCGGCGACCCCCGATGGCGGCCTTGTCGTGGTCGGCTCGACCAGCCACGGCGCGGGCAAGACCAACGTCTGGGTCGTCCGGCTCGACCCCAAGGGCGACGTGGTCTGGCAGCGCGCGTTCGGCGCACCGCCCGGCTAGATCGAGATCGGAGATCCGGTCCTCGGGTCAGCCGGTGGCGGCCGGCGCCGGTCCGCCGCTCGCGGCGTCGGCCAGCAGGGTCTGGCCGTCGCGCACGTAGCTCGAGCCCGACAGGTCCTTGGCGGCGCGCTTGCCGACCGCGGCGAGCTCGGCGAGCGCGGCGTACGACCGGGCGCGCGCGATCGAGATCGCGGCGATCGAGACGCTCATGATCGGGAACCGGCGCTGGATGCCGAACCGGTCCTTGGTCTCGATGTAGCCCCGCGTGCGGTCGACGGGGTCGTAGTACAGCCGGATCAGGTGGTCGAAGCGCTCGCAGATGCCGCGGCACACGTCGTCGACCTTGTCCCGGCTGGTGATGAACACGAAGTCGTCGCCGGCGATGTGGCCGATGAAGGCGCCGGGGCCGCCGCTGCGGGTGACGACGTGGCGGATCACGTCGCCGGTCTGGCGGATCACCGCGTTGGCCTTGGCGTAGCCGTAGTAGTCGTTGAACGCCTTGAGGTTGTCGAGGTCGAGGTAACATGCGACCGCGCCGACGTCGACGGTCGCGATCCGGCGCTCGATCTCGGCCTGGATCGCGTCGGCGCCCGGCAGCTGGGTGGTCGGCGACGCGCCGAGCTCGCGGGCCTGGCGGTCGAGCGCCTTGCCGACCCGGGCGAGCAGCTCGTCGGCGTCGAACGGCTTGACCATGTAGTCCTCGGCGCCTGACCGGAACGCGCGGACCTTGTCGGCGGTGTCGGCGCGCGCCGACAGGAAGATGATCGGCGCCATGCCGACCGCGGTATCGGCGCGCAGCATCTCGGCGCAGCGGTAGCCGTCGATGCCGGGCATCAGGACGTCGAGCAGGATCATGTCGGGGCGGAACCGGCGGGCCTCGGCGAGCGCGCTGGTCGCCGAGCCGGCGTCGCGGACCTGGTAGCCGCCGAGCTCGAGGACCTCGCGGCAGATCGAGCGGATCGAGGCGTCGTCGTCGACCACCAGCACGCGCGGCGCCTCGCGCCGGCCGGACTCGACCAGCCGCAGGCAGGCCTCGCGGAACACCGCGGGCTGGATCGGGAATTCGATGACGTCGTCGGCGCCGGCCGCGACCAGATCGGCGCGGCGCTCGGCATCGCCGACCACCATGACCGCGGTCTTGCGGGTGTCGGGATCGTGCTCGAGGATCGCGAGCAGCGCCGGGGCATCGGACATCGCGCCGGCGACCACCGCGAGCGCGGGATGCTCGGCGCGGCCGATCGCGAGCGCGGTGTCGACGTCGTGGGCGACCAGCACGTGATCGCTGAGCGACATCAACAGGCCCTTGAGCAGCAGGGCGCGGCGCGGATCGTCGTCGGCGACCAGCGCGCACGAGCCCTCGCCCAGGCCGCGGCGGCGCGGCGGGGCCTCGAGCGGCGTGGTCGCGAGCTTCTCGGGCATCGCGGTCGACGGCAGGGTGAACACGAACTTGGTGCCGTTGGGCTCGGACTCGACCCAGATCCGGCCGCCGTGGGCCTCGATGATGTTGCGAGAGATCGACAGGCCGAGCGCGGTGCCGCCGATCCGCCGGCTCGACGCCGAGAACGGCTCGAACACGCGCTCGCGGTCCTCGGCGGCGATCGGCTCGCCGGAGTTGAACACCGAGACGCCGACCGCGTCCCGGGTCAGCGGCGGCCCGAACACCTGGACGTCGATCACGCCGCCGGTGGGCGCGAACCGGATCCCGTTGGACAGGAGATTCCCGAGCACCTGGGACAGCCGCTCGGGGTCGCCGAGGATCGCGATGTCCTCGGCGGACGCGCCGAGCACGATCGTCAGGTGCTTGGTCGCCGCGGCGGCGCGGTAGCGGTCGATCACCTCGCGGGCGAGCCGATCGAGCTGGACCGGCGTCGCGGCGACCGTGATCGACCCGGTCTGGGCGCGCGCGAGCTCGAGCAGCTGATCGACCAGCTGGTTCATCCGCGTCGTCGCCTGGCGCGCCATGTCGACGTAGCGCAGCTGCGGATCCGACAGCTGCCCGGCATAGCCCGACAGCACGATGTCGAGCGCGCCGGCGATCGAGGTCAGCGGGGTTCGAAGCTCATGAGACATCACCTGCGCAAACTCCGCACGCCGGCGGGCGACCTCCGCGGTGTCGCCCAGATCGCGGAGGACCACGATCGCGCCGAACGACGCCGTGCCGTCGCGCAGCGGGGTCACGACCGAGTGCAGCACGCGGTCGCCGATCCGGACCTCCTCGCGGATCGCCTGGCCATCGAGCGCACCGGCGGCGAGGTCGAACGGGTAGAACCCGACGGTGTCCTTGAGGTACGTGGTGTCAATCTGCGCGTCGGCTGGAATTCCCAGCATCTCGCGCGCTGCGGCATTGATGAACACCTCTCCCGTCCGGTTGTCGGCGACGATGGCACCATCTGCCATCACGCCCACCGCATGCCGAAGCAGATCGATCGACGCGGAGGACATCTGTTAGCAATCATACCCAAATCAGGGTCGAAGCACAGGTCCGCCAGGGGACGGCGATGTGGGTAGCTAGTGAGGAGCGCGCCCGGGATGTCGGAATCCGTCGGTGGCTGGCCGGCGGCTCATGTAGGAGATCGCCGGGATCACCCGGACAACCGGCCGTCCAGGCTCATGCAGGATCGGCAGTTTGGCGGCGAAACGTCCGTTCCAGCGCCGCATAGCACCCGCCGCGGGCGATCAGCTCCTCGTGCTTGCCCTGCTCGATGACCTGGCCCTTGTCCATCACCACGATGAGGTCGGCGTTGCGGATCGTGGACAGCCGGTGCGCGATGACCAGCGTGGTGCGCCCCTTCATCAGCTCGGCGACGCCCCGCTCGATCAGCTCCTCGGCCTCGGGGTCGACGTGCGCGGTGGCCTCGTCGAGTACGAGGATCTCGGGGTTGCGGAGCAGCGCGCGGGCAAACGCGACCAGCTGGCGCTCGCCGGCCGAGAAGTTCGCGCCGCGCTCGGCGACCCGGGTCTCGAGGCCGGTGCCGCGGCGCGCCAGGGCGCGGTCGAGGCCGACCCGCCGGATCGCGGTCTCGATCTGGTCCCGGGCGTAGGGCTTGCCGAGCGTGATGTTGTCCTCGAGTGTACCGGCGAACAGGACCACATCCTGCGACACCACGGTGATCCGCCGGCGCAGCTCGGCGAGCGGGAGGTCGCGGACGTCGACGCCGTCGATCCGGATCGCGCCGCGGTCGCGCTCGTAGAGCCGGGTCAACAGCTTGATCACGGTCGACTTGCCCGAGCCGGTGGCGCCCACCATGGCGATCGTCGAGCCGCGGCTGACCCGGACGTCGACCCCGCGCAGCACCGGCTCGGCGCCGTAGCTGAAGTGCACGCCGGTGAGCTCGACCGCCGGTCCGGTGGGCTGGCGCTTGGTCGGCAGGTCCCAGTCGGGCTTGGTCACGTCGGCGCTGCCGGCGTCGCCGTCGGCCTCGTCGGTGTCGAGCAGCTGGAAGATCCGCTCGCTCGCGGCCATCGCGCCCTGCATCACCGCGTACTTGGCCGACAGATCGCGGATCGGCTCGAAGAACTGGCCGATGTACTCGTAGAACAGCACGATCAGGCCGATCGCCGCGGCGTTGTCACCCCCCGGCAGCAGGCGGTGCTGCGCCGCCCACCACAGCACGCCGCCGACCGCGACGTAGCTGATCGCCTCGACCAGCGCGTACATCCCGGCATCGGCGCGGATCTGCAGCAGGTAGGCGTCGCGGTGACCGGCGTTGATCTCGTTGTACTCGCGCTGGGCGATCTTGCCCCGGCCGAGCAGCTGGACGACCCGGATCCCGAACAGGTGCTCCTGCGCGAACCCGTTCATCGCGGCCAGCCGGACCCGGATCTGACGGAACGACGTCCGCATCGCGCGCCGGGCAAACTCGACGATGACGAACAGCAACGGCAGGGTCGCGAACGTCATCAGCGACAGTGGGACGTCGTAGTACAGCATGACCCCCATGATCGCGACGGCCTTGAGCGCGTCGCTGACGATGGTGATCGCGCCCTGCGAGAACATCTCGTTGAGGCTCTCGATGTCGTTGGTCATCCGCGTCATCAGGCGGCCGACCGGGATCCGGTCGAAGAACGCCGCGCGCTGGGCCAGCACGTGATCGAAGATCGCGATCCGCAGGTCGTGCATCGTGCGCTGGCCGGCGAGCTGGACCAGCCACTGCTCGACGAACGACGACAGGTTCTGGCCGATCACCAGGCCGACGTAGCCCAGCGCGTCCAGCGGCAGCAGGGCGATCCGGTTGCCGAGGATGTGGTACTGCAGCACCGCGGCGATCAGCGCCGGCTTGCCGAGCTCGAAGGCGGTGCGGACCATCATCATGCCGACCCAGCCGACCAGCAGCATGGCGTGGGGGCGCACGTAGCGGGCGAGCCGCCGGATCAGGCGGATGTCGTAGGCCTTGCCGAGCACGGCCTCGGCCTCCAGCCCCGAGCGCCGCTGCCCGACCGGCCCGATCGGGCCCGCGGGGACGACCGCCGCCACTATCCCTCGATCCTGCGGGTCACACGGCCTCCTTGCGGGTGACGCCGAGCTCGGTCTGGAGCTGGGTGCGGTAGAGCTCGCCGTACAGCCCGCCGGCGGCGATCAGCTCGTCGTGGCTGCCGCGCTCGACGATCCGGCCCTGGTCGATCACCAGGATCTGGTCGGCGTCCTTGATCGCCGACACCCGGTGCGAGATCAGCACCGCGGTGCGGCCCGACATCACGGCGCGCAGGTGGCCGAGGATCAGCTGCTCGGTCTCGGCGTCGACCGAGGACAGCGAGTCGTCGAGCACGAGCAGCCGCGGCATCGCGGCGAGCCCGCGGGCCAGCGCGACCCGCTGGCGCTGGCCGCCGGACAGCGTGATGCCGCGCTCGCCGACGATCGTGGCCAGCCGGTCGGGCATCACCGCGAGATCGCGGGTCAGCCCCGCCGCCGTCGCGGCCGCGGTGACCTTGGGCTCGCCGCTGAGATCGACCGCCGCGGCGATCGCGCCGGCGCGCTCGAGCTCGCGGGCGCGCGCCGCCGGGATCGCGGTGCCGCCGCCGTAGCCCATCGCGATGTTGTCGGCG
>DATAPF010000457.1:0-37282 GCA_036265355.1 Kofleriaceae bacterium
ACCTGGACATCATGCAGGGGCCGGGCGGCGAGGCCGCGGCAGACGAGCTGCGCACGACGATCGATCAGATCCTGCAGCCGCACAGCCGGGTGACCCGGCAGATGGCGCGGGTGATCGTGCCCGACGCGGCCCCGGCGATGCCGGCGGCGCGGGCGGCGCCGGCGGTGTCCGACGCGGTGCCGGAGCCGGTGTCCGACGCCCTGCCCGAGCCGGTGGGAGAGCCGGACGCCGCCCCGGGCGCGGCGCCCGTGCCCAGGCCGTACCTGCGGGTCGAGCCCGATCGGGTCGACGCGGTGGTGTCGAGCGCGGGGGAGCTGCTGTTCGATCGGACGCGGATCGAGCGCCGGGTCCAGGCGCTGCGCACGCTGGCGCGCGACCTGGCGCGGACCCGGCAGGTGCTGCACGACGCGATCGCCGACGACGCCGGGATGACGGTGCCGCTGCGCAACACGCTGCTCGACGCCGAGGGCGAACTCGCCGGACAGGCGGCGCAGCTCAGCCAGACCACCGCGGCGCTGCTCGACGAGGTCGAGGCGCTGCGCCGGACGATCGGCGAGCTGCAGCGCGGGCTGACCCGGATCCGCATGGAGTCGGCGCGCAGCCTGATGCAGCACGCGGCGCGCACGCTGCGCGCGCTGCAGCGGTCGACCGGGGTCAAGGTCGAGCTGCGCACGTTCGGCGAGTCGACCGAGTTCGACAAGGCGGTGGCCGAGCACCTGACCGATCCGATCACGCAGCTGCTGCGCAACGCGGTGGCGCACGGGATCGAGCCGGCGGCGGAGCGCACGGCGCACGGCAAGCCGGCGATCGCGACGATCACGATGCGGGCCCGCCAGGACGGCAACTCGCTGGTGCTCGAGCTCGGCGACGACGGCCGCGGGATCGACACCGCGGCGGTCAGCCGGCGGCTGGTCGCGACCGGGCGGTGGAGCGCGGCGCGGGCGCGGCTGGCCGACGACGCCGACGTGCTCGAGGCGCTGCTCGACACCGGGGTGTCGACGCGCGGCGAGGCCGACGAGCTGGCCGGGCGCGGCGTCGGCATCGGGATGGTGCGGCAGTCGGTGGCCAAGCTCGGCGGCGAGATCAAGGTGGCGTCGGCCGCGGGCAAGGGAACGAGCTTCACGCTGCGCGCACCGCTGTCGGCGTCGCTCGCCCAGGCGATGCTGTTCAAGGTCGACGGCCAGGTCTACGCGGTGTCGAGCGTGAACGCCGCGGACACCATCCACGTCGAGCCGCACGCCACGACGGTGACGGTCGGCGACGACGCGCTGCCGGTGGTGCGGCTGGAGCAGCTGCTCGGCCACGGCGCGGCGACCGACCGGCGGCCGGCGCTGGTGGTGACGTTCGCCGGCAAGAGCCTGGTGTGCACGGTCGACAAGATCATCGGCGTCCGCGAGATCATCATCAAGCCGCTCGGGCCGCTGCTCGCGCCGCTCACGCTGTACGCCGGCGCGACGATCAGCGGCTCGGGCAAGGTCCAGCTGATCCTCGATCCGGCGCAGCTGGTGCAGCGGGCGTACCCCGACGCCGCGGCGGCGGCGATCGACCCGCGATCGGCGCCGATGCTGGCCGGCCGCGCGCTGGTGGTCGACGACTCGCGGGCGATCCGCGAGGCGTTGACCAGCATGCTGGGCAGCGAGGGCTGGATCGTCGACGTCGCCGAGGACGGCGGGCGGGCGCTGGTGCTGGCGCGCCAGCAGCACTACGACCTGGTGGTCACCGATCTGGAGATGCCGGAGCTCGGCGGGTTCGACTTCATCGCGCGGCTGCGCGGCGATGATCGGCTGAAGGCGACGCCGGTCGTGGTGATCACGTCGCGCGCCAGCCCGGAGCACCGCCGGCGGGCCCGCGAGCTCGGGGTCCGGTCGCTGGTCGCCAAGCCGATCACGCGACGCAAGCTGCTCGAGGCGCTCGCGGCGCGGTGACCCGCGGCATATGCTCGCGGCCAAGGAGCCGCCATGAGCCAGGACTTCACCGCGATCATGCCGTTCATGCGCCTGTGCGGGATTGCGATCACCTCGGCCGCCGCCGGCGAGGTCAAGGGCACCCTGCCCTGGCGCGAGGATCTGTGCACCACCGCCGGCGTGATCCACGGCGGCGCGCTGATGACGTTCGCCGACAGCCTGGGCGCGGCGTGCGCGTTCCTCAACCTGCCGGCCGGCGCGATGACCTCGACCATCGAGTCCAAGACCAACTTCTTCCGGCCGGTCACCAAGGGCGCCGCCTACGGCACGACCACGCCGCTCCACGTCGGCCGCACGACGATCGTCGTCCAGACCGACATCCGCGACGACGCCGGCAAGCGCGTCGCGCTGGTGACCCAGACCCAGGCGGTGATCACGCGAACCGCGTGAGTGATCCACGTGCTAGCCTCGGCACGTGCCGACCGTGGTCGAAGGTGACTTCGAGTGGGACTCCGCGAAGGCACGAAGTAACCTTGCCAGGCACAGGATCAGTTTCGAGGAAGCCACGACCGTGTTCGACGACCCCCGAGGCATCGACGCCCCCGATGTGTATGATCCTGACCGATTCGTCTTGATCGGACGATCCAGCGTTTCCCGGGTCCTGTTCGTCGTGCATTGCCAGCGAGCGGATCGCATCAGGATCATCAGCGCGCGGCGTGCGACAGCTTCACAGCGGAAGAAATATGAAGAGACGTAAACCAGCCGAGACCGCACTCGCCCGTTATGACTGGTCGCGTGCCCAACGCGGGCGCTGGGCCGGTCGCTTGCGTACTGCGAAGGTCGTGCTCCTGCGCCCCGAGGTATATGACCTGTTTGGCAGCGACGAGGCGATCAACACGGCGCTCACCGCCATTGCGCAGCTCAGAGATGTCGTCGTCCCGCGCAAGCGGCGCGCTCGCGCCGCATGAATCGTTGACCCTCCCGAGACGGCTCACTTGCGGCGCTTGCCACGCTTCTTGCGCTCGCCGTCGTCGTCGCGCGGGCCGCGGTGCGAGACACCGAGCCGGAGCTTGCCGCCGCTCGATGCCGCGCGGCGCGGGCGGGCGCCGGGCTCGACGTGGGCGGCGGTCGCGCGCTCGACCTCGCGGCCGGCTCGCTTGCGGCGGGCCAGGCCGACCCGCGGCTCGGCGGCCGCGGCGTGAGCAGCCTCGTGGCCCGGCGCCTTGCGCGGCTTGCGCCCGGCGGTCTGCGCGGCGATCAGGGTGAAGTCGATCCGGCGGCGGACCACCGAGACGTTGTTGATCTCGACCGTGACCTTGTCGCCCAGGCTGATCGTGGTGCCGGTCCGCTGGCCGGACAGCCGCATGTGGACCTCGTCGAACCCGAACGGCTCGTCGCCGAGCGAGTCGAGCTTGATCAGGCCCTCGACGTAGGGCTCCTCGAGCTCGACGAACGCGCCGAAGCTGGTGACCGCGGACACCACGCCGTCGAACCGCTGGCCGACCTGATCGCGCATCAGGTAGGCGCGGTACATCGCGACCGCCTCGCGCTCGGCCTCCATCGCGCGGCGCTCGTGCTCGCTCGAGGCGTGGGCGAGCGTGGACAGCTCGTTGACCGGCGGCGGCGGCTTGGTGTAGCCGCCGCCCGAGGCGTGGCCCTCGCGGTGGAGGTGGTACTTGAGCAGGCGGTGGACAAGCAGATCGGGGTAGCGGCGGATCGGCGAGGTGAAGTGGAGGTAGTCGCCCGACGCCAGGCCGAAGTGGCCGACCGGGACGGTGTCCCACACCGCCTGGGTCAGGGTGCGCAGGACCAGGAACGACAGCGCCTGGGCCCCCGGCTTGCTGGCGATCTGGTCGAGCACGTGCTTCATGCCGAGCGGCGTGATCGCCTGCTCGACATCGACCGCGATGCCGTAGGCGCCGAGCAACTCGGCCAGGGTCGCGACCCGATCGGCCTTGGGCGGGGCGTGGACCCGCCACACCGTCGGGGCGCCGCGCCGGCGGAAGAAGTTGCCGACCGCCTCGTTGGCGGCGATCATGAACTCCTCGACCAGCTGGTAGGCCTGCTTGACCGCGGGATCGCCCTTGGCCTTGACCACGTCGCGGACCAGCCGCGGATCGTCGGCGTCGAGCACGACCTTGGGCTCGGACAGCTCGAGCTCGAGCGCACCGCGCGCCTGGCGCTTCTTGCGCAGCTCGCGGGCGAGCGCGTCGAGCCGCGCCAGCTCGCCGGCCCACTCGCGGTACTCCTGGCGCCGGCCGCGGAAGTCGCCCTCGAGCGCGGCGGCGACCCCGGGATAGTCGAGCCGGGCCTTGCTGCGGATCACCGCGGCGGCGTGGCCGACGTCGACCAGGTCGGCGGCGGGGCTGTAGTCGAGCCGGACGACCATGGCGCAGCGGTCGACCAGCGGGTTGAGCGAGCAGATCCCGGCCGACAGCTGGTGCGGCAGCATCGGGATCACGCGATCCGGCAGGTAGACCGACACGCCGCGGATCTGGGCCTCCTTGTCGAGCGCGTCGTCCCACCGCACGTAGTGCGAGACGTCGGCGACCGCGACCCACACGCGCGCGCCGCCATGCGGGCCGTCCTCGATGCACAGCGCGTCGTCGAAGTCGCGCGCGGTCTCGGGGTCGATCGTGGCAAACCGGCGATCGCGCAGGTCGATCCGGTCGGCGAGGTCGAGCGGGCCGAGCTCGGCGGGCGTGGCGCGGGCCTGCGCGGCGGCCTCGTCGGGGAACTCGATCGGGATCACCGCGCATGCCAGGATCTTCTCGATCTCGGTGCGCGGGTCCTCGGGATCGCCGAGCACCTTGAGCAGCTTGCCGGCGAGCTCGCGGCGCGCGGCGTCGGGGTAGCGCGTGATCTCGATGACCACGGCGTCGCCGTCCTTGCCGAGCGGCGCATCGTCGAGCGCGACCCGGCCGTAATCCGACGAGATCCGCGGATCGTCGGGCTCGAGGTAGACCGCGCGGCCGACCCGGCGCAGCACGCCGGTCAGCCGGGCGCGGCCGCGCGCGAGGACCTCGCTGACCCGGCCCTCGGTGCCGCGCACGCCGGGCCAGGTGTCGACCGCGACGCGATCGCCGTCGAGCGACGTGGCGCGGAACTTGGCGGGGACGAACACGGTCTCGCCGGCCTCGGTCGCGACGAAGCCGTAGCCCGCCGGGTGCACGGTGATCCGCCCGATGATGCGGTCATCGCGACCCGGCGGCGCGGCCTCGCCGAGCTCGCGGACCTCGCCGGTGTCCGGATCGTACTCCTCGCGCGGCGCCGGTGGCTTGACCGGCCGCGGCGCCGCCGCGGCGAGCGGGGGCTCGGTGGGGCTCGACCGGCCGCGCGCCGGCTTGTGCGGCGCCGGGCCCGCCGGTGCCGACCACGGGGTGCGCGCCGGGCGGGCCTGAGCGGGCCTGGGCGTCGGCGGCTTCTGGCTGCGCGCCGGCGGAGTGCGCGGCGCCGGCACCGGCTTCGCGGCCGGATCGCCGGGCCGCCCCGACGGCGCGAGCGCGAACGCCCCGCCGGACAGCACCTGCACGGTGCCGTCCTCGACGAGGTCGAGCAGGTACTCGCGCAGCGCCGCATACTGTTGCTTGCGCGCGCCGAGCTCGTCGGCGAGCGCGGTCAACTTGATACCTGGGGTCACCAGGCGGGACAGGGCTTCGAGGATCGCCTGTCGATCGATCGTAGACATTGTTTCCTTCAATCTTCTCTTCACTATCTGCTTATCGAAATCGAAACTGCTTATTTGAATGCATGGAGGTGGGCGTCGTCGCCCGCGACGTAGAGCGTGCCATCGTGCGCGATCGTCGGCGTGGTGTCGACGTCGCCGGAGAACGCGAGCAGCCACAGCAGCGTGCCGTCGGGCGCGATCGCATAGAGGTGTTCGTCCTCGGCACCGACCAGGATGGTGCCGTTGCTGGCGACCCCGGGGGTCGCGACGATCTTGTCGGCCGCGGCGAGCTTCCAGCGGACCTGGCCGGTCGGCGCGATCGCGTAGAGCGCGCCGTCGAGCGAGCCAACGTAGATCGTACCGTCCGCGGCGATCGCCGCCCCGCCGCGGATCTCGCCGCCGGTGACCACCTTCCAGCTGACCTGGCCGGCCGGGGTGATCGCCCACAGCGCGTGGTCGTCGCTGCCGACGTAGATCGTGCCATCGGCGGCGATCGCCGGTGCGGCATCGACGTCGCCGCCGGTGCGGACCTCCCAGCGCTTCTTGCCGTCGGGGCCGACCGCGTACAGCGCGTCGTCCTGGCAGCCGGCGTAGACCGTGCCGTCGTCGCCGATCGCCGGGGTCGACGCGACGTGCTCGGGGGTGGCGAGCTTCCAGCGCAGGGTGCCGTCGGGCCAGATCGCGTGGATGCCGTCGCCGCCGACATAGATCGTCCCGTCCGGGCCGATCGTCGGGCCGCCGTCGACGTCGCAGCGCGACGACTCGGGGCCGAAGCCCCCGGGGTCGCAGTCGCCGAGCCGGAGCTTCCAGCGCAGCTTGCCGGCCGCGGTGACCGCGTAGAGGTGGTCGTCGTCGGAGCCGACATAGATCGTGCCGTCGGCGGCGACCGCCGGCGTGCTCCACGAGCGGTCGGTCATCGCGAACCGCCACTTCGGCGCCCCGGCCGGGGTGAACGCGTACAGCCCGCCGTCGTGCGACGCGACGTAGACCGTGCCGTCGGGGCCGATCGTGGGCGAGCCGGCGACCGGGCCGCCGGCCGCGGCGCTCCACTGCTCGACCGGCTGGCCGCGCGGCGCCGGTCCGCCGCGCCGGCCGGTGTGCCGGGCATCGCCGCCGAACATCGCGAACGGTGGGGGACCGGGGGCCGCGGGGCTCGGCCCGGGAGGCGGTGCGGGCGCGAGCGCCCCGACATCGCCGGTGGGCGGATGCGGATTCACGCACACGCCGCGCTCGCACACGCGCGGGTCCTTGCAGTCGGTGTCCTTGCCGCATCCGACCGACCGCGGCTCGGGCGCGCTGCACCCGGCCGCTGCGGTGGCCAGCGCGGCCACCGCCCCGAGACCTGCTATCACCCGCGGCACCCTAGCCGAAACCCTGCAAACTGCCTAACCCCTGGCCTATGCCTTCGGAAGATCATTCGAGAATCGCTCGGCGAGCTTCTCGAAGTACCGGCGGGTCTCCTCGAGCACCACCGGATCCTGGTCCGGGTACATGCGGATGCCGTGCGCGCCGAACGGATCGGTGGTGACTGGCCCCACGGGGAGCCCGCCCACGATGCCGGTCTGCTCGTGGTACAGGAGCGCCAGCACCTCGGAGTGGTTCTCCGGCACCAGAAACGTCCTCCGCCCGAGCTCCGGGCGCCCATCTTTGAAGCCATCCACCAGCTTGGCCATCGCGAACGCGCTCGAGTCTAGCGTCGCCGCGACACCAGCGAAAGGCCCAAGACGGTCCAGTCGTCGCCCACCCACACGGGGAACCGCCGTGAGATGGTGAGACGTGCTGGAACTGTGGTTCGACTTCTCGTGCCCGTACGCGTACCTTGCTTCCCGCCGCGCCCGGCACCTGGCGTCGGGTGTCGACTGGCGGCCGATGCTGCTCGGCGGGGTATTTCGTGGCACGGGGGCCGGTGACGGGCCGATGGCGGCCCTGTCGCCCCAGAAGGCGGCCCACAACGTCCACGATATGCACCGCTGGGCGGAGATCTTCGCAGAGCCGTTCCGACTCCCGCCGGCACACCCGATGCGGACGGTCCTCGCGCTGCGGACCCTGCTCGCGCTGCCCCGGACCCACTGGCCGGTCGCAATCGAAGCGATCTTCGCCGCCTACTGGCAGCGGGGCGAGGACGTCGCCCGTCCCGAGGTGGTGGCCCAGGCGCTGCGCGGCGCCGGGATCCCGGAGGATGTGATCGCCGCCGCGGCGCGCCGCACCGAGGATGCCGACATCAAGGACGAGCTGCGCCGGCGGACCGACGAGGCGATCTCGCTGGGGATCTTCGGGGCGCCGGCCTGGGTGCTGCGCGATCACAACGAGCCGCTCCTGATATGGGGCCAGGACCGGATGCCCTGGGTCGAGGCGGTGCTCGCCGGCTGGCGGCTGTCGGGCCCCCCGCCCGGCGGGCCCCGGCCATTGGCCCCGCGGGAGCGCGCGGCCGCCGGCAAGACGCTGGACGTGTACTTCGATGTGGCGAGCCCGTTCGCGTACCTCGGGCTGACCCAGCTTCCGGCGCTCGCGGCGATGGGGGTCCGACCGCGGCTGGTCCCGATCCTGCTCGGTGCCCTGTTTCGCGACATCGGGCAGGCCAACGTGCCGCTGCTCGCGATGCCGGCGGCCAAGCAGCGCTACCTCGGGCTCGACCTCGCGCGCTGGGCGAGCTGGTGGGGCGAGCCCTTCGATTTTCCGCGGAAATTTCCGCAGCGCACCATCGCCGCACAGCGGCTGTGCCTGGTCGCGGCGGCCGAGGGGTGGGAGGTCGGTGTGCGCCTGGCGACCGCGCTCGGGCGCGCGATGTGGGCCGAGCAGCGCGACCTGGAGGACGAGCAGGTGCTGCGCGCGATCCTCGGCGCGGCCGGCCTGCCCGAGGACCGGGTCGCCCGGACCCAGGAGCCGGCGATCAAGGCGCAGCTCGCCGAGCACACGGCCGCCGCGCGCGACGCCGGCGTGTTCGGCGTGCCGACCTACATCGTCGACGGCAAGCACCTGTTCTGGGGTCAGGACCGCCTCGATCTGGTCGCGCGCGCGCTCGCCGGCTGGACGCCGCCCTGATCGTCCCTCCGGCTACTTCTTCTTCAGGTTCTTCTGGCCCAGACGGCTCTTCTTCTGGTTCTTCGGGCCCCGACGGCTCCGGCGCGCCTTGCTGCGGCCCAGGCCGCGCTTGTGCCACGCCTTCTTGGCGGCCTTCATCCGGCGATCCTTGAGCCGTCGCTTCTGCTTGTACTTGGGGCGATCCTTGAGCCGTTTCTTGTCGCGACGTCCAGTTGCCATGCGCGTGTTATCGACAAAACCGCCGCCCCGGGCAAGGGGCAAGAACTGTAACCACGCGGTTGATCTGTCGTATATGTCGAGTCGGTCGCATGGCCGAACCCAGGAACCTGATGCAGCGTTACTGCGACGGCGATGCGGGCGCGTTTCGCGAGCTCTATGCGCTGGTCGCCCCCCGGCTGCTCGGGTATCTGGTCAAGATGACGCGCGACCGCGCGCTCGCCGACGATCTGCTGCAGCAGACGTTCCTGAAGGTCCACCGGGCCCGCGCGGCCTACGTGCGCGGCGCCGATCCGGTGCCGTGGATCTACTCGATCGCGCACCGCACGTTCATCGACGAGACCCGCCGGCACCGCCGCGCGGTGGTCCGGGTCGGTGAGGTCGAGGAGCTGCCCGAGGTGCCGGCCGGCCTGACCGGCGAGTCCGACGACCGGCGCGACGAGGTCCGCGGCGACCCCGAGCTGGTGACCGCCGCGCTCGATGCGCTGGCCGAGCTGCCGGTGCAGCAGCGCGAGGCGGTCGTGCTGACCAAGCTCGACGGCAAGTCGGTGGCGGAGGCCGCCGAGATCGCCGGGACCACCGTCGGTGCGATGAAGGTGCGGGCGCACCGCGGCTACGAGGCGCTGCGCAAGCTGCTCGGCCGATCGCCGGCCGCGCCACCGGCCAAGCCCGCCACCGGAGGTGGATCGTGAGCGCGGTCGAACCCGAGCTCGACGATCTGTCCCGGCTTCCGCCGCCGACGCCGCCGGCGCTGTCCCCGGCGCTGGAGGCCGAGCTCGCCCGGCTGTCCCCGGTCGCGACCCGGCGGCCGCTGCGCCAGCTCGCGCTGCTGATCGCGATCTCGCTGGTCTACGGCGCGGGCCTGGTCGCGATGCTCACGGTGCGCCGCGACGTCCACGAGCTGCCGATGGGCTGGCTGGTGTCGACCGGGCTGGCCTGGCTGCTCGGCTTCGTCGTGCCGGCGACGCTGGCCACGGTGCCGCGCGCCGGCTCGGTCATGCCGCGCTGGCGGCTGGCGGGCATCGCGTCGGTGGTCGCCGCGATCGCGATGGTCGGCCTGGGGCTCGTGCTGCACCCGGCCGGCGAGCACAGCGTCTCGCTCGGCTGGGACGGCGTCGTGCACGGCTACGGCTGTCTGGCCCACGGGCTGGAGACCGCGATCGTGCCGGTCGTGATCGGGACGATCTTCCTGCGCCGCGCGCTGCCGGTCGGCTCGCGCTGGATCGCGGCGGGGCTCGGCGCCGGCGGCGGCAGCCTCGGCGGCCTCGTGCTCCACCTGCACTGCCCGATCGCCGACGGGGTGCACGTCGGGCTGGTCCACGGCGGCGTGATCGCGGTCGCCGCGCTGCTCGCCGCCGCGCTGGTGCCGCGGGCGACCGAGCTGCGATAGCCGCGTCTGCGGGCCGCGGGCGTACCGCATCCGACACCGACCTGGCGCGACCGCGGCTTGCGTGTACACTGCGTCCCCGTGATCGGACTGGTGCTGTCCTGCGAGCACGCGTCATGGACACTGCCGCCCGGGGTCGATCTGGGCGTCCCGCTCGACGTGCTGCGCTCGCAGGCGAGCTGGGACCACGGTGCGCTCGACATCGCGACCCGGCTGTCCGAGGCGGTCGGCCTGCCGGTCCATGCCAGCGCGTTCTCGCGGATGTTCCTCGATCTCAACCGCCCCGCCGACCACCCCAACGTGGTCCCGCTCGTCAGCTACGGCGCCGCGGTGCCCGGCAACGCGGCGCTCACACCCGGCGACCGCCAGGCCCGGATCGACGGGTTCCACAGGCCGTACTGGGACGCGGTGCGCCGCGACGTGACCGCGCGGATCCAGGATCGCGGCGCGGTGCTGCACTTCTGCTCCCACAGCTTCGACCCGGCGCTCGATCCGGCGCAGCGCACCTACGAGGTCGGTGTGCTCTACGACCCGGGGCACGCGCTCGAGGCCGAGCTGTCCGAGCGCCTGATGTTCCAGTTCCGCCGCGCCGGCGTCGACGTCCGCGCCAACCAGCCGTACCCCGGCACCGGCCCCGCGATCTGCACCGCGCTCCGCCACGAGCTCGGCGCGCCGTACGCCGGGATCCAGCTCGAGACCTCGCACGCGGTGACCTACCGGACCGGCGGCTGCGCGCGGGTCGCCGATGTCATCGCCGGGTTCTTCGAGACCCTGTAGCCGCTACAGCAGGCGGATGTTGGCGCGCAGCACGACCAGCGCCTCGCCCTGGACGCTGCGGTAGTGGGTCGAGGCATCGTTGGCAGCGACCCCGTTACCGTTCTTGAAGAAGTAACCCCACGACACCGGCACGGTGACGCCGAGGTCGAACACGCTGCTGAGGTGGGTGCCGGCGCCGAGCCGGCCCTCGAGCAGGAACGCCTTGTCGGTGATCTGCGCGTTGTCGAGCGGTGGCATCACCTGCTGGCCGGTGCCCACGCCGAACCAGCCGCCGACCCCGAGCTCGACGTAGCCGCCCTCGTGGGCCTTCTGCTGCCTGGGATCACCGGTGTCGATCGTGCCGTGGACGCCGACCCCGAACTGGGTCCAGGTGGCGATCCGGCTGCCGTCGGTGAACTGGTGGTGCTGGATCCAGCCGTCGAGGAACAGGAACTCCGCGCCGACCAGCGCGCCGTACGCCCCGTGGGGCGCCTTGGCGAAGAACGCCGCGTCCTTGACCACCTGATCGCCGCCGGTCGCCTTGCCGAGCACGCCGCCGGCGTTGCCCTCCACGAACACCTTGAGCACGTCCGCCGAAGCGGGACCTGCGATGGCGAGGACGGCGGCGAGGCTCAGGGCGCGCAGCATCTCGCGATTGTCGCCGGTTTCGGCGGCACGCGCCAATGGCGTGGCACAGCTCACAAGCTATGCTGCGACGGTGCGAATCCGCCTGGCGATCCTGGTCACGCTCGTCGCTTGCACGGATCACGGCGTGGAGCGCCTGACCCGCATCAAGCACGACGTGTGCGCCTGCAAGGACACGCACTGCGCCGATCAGGCGATGAGCGAGGTGCCCCGGGTGCCGATCCGGTCGACGTCGCGCACCCAGGCGATCGCGCGCGACATGGTGGAGTGCCGCGCCCGGCTGGAGGCCGCCGAGCGACCGAGCACCGATCCGGACGCCGAGGACGGCGCCGGCAGCGACGAGGACAGCCCCGCGCCGGCCGGCAGCGCCGCACCCGCACCGGCGAAGGCCGCACCGGCGAAGGCCGCACCGGCGAAGGCCGCGCGGTAGTTGCCGCGCCCGCTCAGGTCGGCTCGTCGGGCTCGGTGCGCTGGCCGCGCCCGGGCGGACCGAGCGGCAGCTCGGCCTCGAACATCCACTCGTCGGCCGACAGGTCGAGCGCCGAGCGCTCCGGTGGCAGCTCGGGCTCGATCTGCGCCGGCGGGGCGCCCGCGACCTTCGCGCCCGGCACCACGCCCGGCATGATCAGCGCCATCGCCGGCGTGATCACGACATCGGCGTCCGACTCGTGGCCGAAGAACGCGGTGTGCTCGTAGAACCGGACCGCGTAGCGGACCAGCACCGCGATCGTCGCCGCGATCGGCACCGCGAGCACGACGCCGACGAAGCCGAGCAGCTTGCCGCCGGCGACCACCGCGAGCAGCGCGCCGGACTCCGACAGCCCGACCCGGTGACCGACGATCTTCGGGGTCAGCATCGCGGCCTCCAGCAGGTGCAGGCACAGGATCACGCCGGCGACCATGCCGAGCATCTGCAGGCCGCCGCCCGCCGCGAGCGTGACCAGCAGCGCGATGCTCGCCCCGACGAACGTGCCGACGAACGGGATCACGGTCATCCCGCCGACCAGAAGGCCGATCGGCAGCGACAGCGGCATGCCGATCACGGTGAAGCCGATCGCGTAGAGGATCGCGAGCGTCGTGGTCACGATCGCCTGGCCGCGCACCCAGCCGGCGACCACGCGATCGATGTCGCGCGCGACCTCGCGGACGTCGGCGCGCCGGCGCGGCGGCACCATGTGATCGATGCGGCGCAGCAGGTTCGGCCAGTCGGCCAGGAAGTAGTACGAGAACACCGGGATCAGCAGCAGCTCGGCGAGCACGCCGAGCACGCTGAACACGCCGCCGACCGCCGCCGTCGCGATCTCGCGCAGCGGCCCCGAGGCGTCGCTCAGCATGGTCTGCAGGTGCTCGCTGGCGACGTAGGCCTTCCAGTCCGACGGCAGCTGGATCCCGACGTGCTCGCGGGTCCACACCGTGAGGTTCTCGACGAACTGCGGCAGGTTGGCGACGAACTCGCTGGCCTGGTGCGCCACGGTCGGCGCGACGAAGGTGATCGCGATCGCGACGATCGCGATGAACGTGAACAGCAGCAGCGCGGCGCCGACCGCGCGGCTCACGCCGTGGTGGACCATGCGCCCCAGCACCGGGTTGAGCAGGTACGCGATGCCGAGCGCGGTCAGGATCGGCGCCAGCACCCCGGCGAGGTAGCTGAGCACGAAGTAGCCCAGCACCACGAACACCATGATCAGGAGCCAGTGCAGCAGGCCCAGCACCTGTGCGCTGTCGCGCGGCGGCAAGCGGATCGGACCCGGCACCGCCGCGGCTGTACCACATCCGCGGGTGGTTCGCCGAGCGGCAAACTGCGCTACAGCCTGGCGTACGCGGCGCGGTCGAACCCGACGATGACGCGGTTGCCGACCACGAGGATCGGCCGGCGCAGCAGGTTGACGTCGGCGGCCACCGCCCTGGCGAACACCGCCGCGCTGGGCGGCGCGGTCGCCCAGCCGTGCTGCTTGGCGGTGGCGTGCCGCGTGTTGAGCACCGCCGCCACCGAGCCGGCCCTGGCCACGAGATCCTTGACCGTCTGCTCGGTCAGGCCGGTCCTGGCGTAGTTGATCTCCTCGAGCTCGTGTCCGGCGCTGCGCAAGGAACTCCTCGCGTCACGGCACGTCGTTCACGTACTTTTCCAGTAGAACGTCGCCATCGACCCACATCCTAACCCGTTTCTCCCTTCACCGCAGCGCGATCCGGCCGATGACCTGGCTGTGATCAGGCATGGCCGAGCCAGACGAGTGGAAGGTTCGTGGCCCGGTAGCGCCGGCGCGACGCGCCCCGGCCCGGTGATAGACTGCGCGCGCCGTCGCGGCGGCCCGAGTCATGACCTCCGCCGAACAACCCGAATCGGTTCGCAACGAGCAGGTGCTGGAGCGCCAGCTGTCGTCGGTCCAGCAGGCGATGATGGCGATCGGCGGCGCGATCGGGACCGGGCTGTTCCTGCTGAGCGGCCTCGCGGTCGGGATCGCAGGCCCCGCGGTGATCGCGTCGTACGTGATCGTCGCCGGGATCGCCCTGCTGCTCGGGCGCGCGCTGTCGGAGATGGCGGTCGCCCACCCGACCGCCGGCGCCTTCGGGGTCTACGCCGACGTCTACATCTCGCCGCTGGCCGGCTACGCGGTGCGAGTGAGCTACTGGGCGATGGAGGTGATCGCGATCGGCGGGCAGCTGGTCGCGATCTCGATCTACATGAGCTTCTGGTTCCCCGGCGTGCCCAGGCCGGTGTGGGGCGTCGGGTTCGCCGCGATCCTGCTGTACCTGAACTCGCGCGCGGTCGGCCGGCTCGGCGCGGTGGAGACCTGGCTGGTCGTGGTCAAGCTCGCCGCGGTCGTCCTGTTCGTCGTGATCGCCGTGCTGTTCGTGTCCGGGGGCGCGGGCCGGCCCGCGATCGGCACCCACCACCTCACCGACGGCGGCTTCGCGCCGTTCGGCGCCGGCGGCGTCTGGCTCGGCTGCTGCTTCGTGCTGTACTCGTTCGTCGGCATCGAGATCGTCGGTGTCACCTCCGGCGAAGCGGCCGATCCGGGGCGCACGATCCCGCGCGCGATCCGCCGCGCGGTGTTCGGCCTGTCGGCGCTGTACATCGTCACGATCACGCTGCTCGCGGCGCTGATCCCGTGGCAGCAGCTCGGTGTCGACAGGAGCCCGTTCGTCACGGCGCTGTCCGCGCTCGGCATCCCGGCCGCAGCCGGCGTGATGAACTTCGTGGTGTTGAGCGCGGCGCTGTCGAGCGCGAACGCCAACCTCTATCTGACGTCCCGCACGCTGTTCTCGCTCGCGCGGGCCGGCTTCGCGCCGCGCGCGCTCGGCGACATCACCGAGCGCGGCGCCCCGGTCAAGGCGCTGCTGGCGTCGGGCATCGGCCTGGGCGGCACCGTGCTCGTCGAGGTGCTGTGGCCCGATACCGCCTACCAGAAGCTGGTGGGCGTCTCGCTGTTCGGCGCGCTGTTCGTGTGGCTGATGATCTTCGTCACTCACATCGCCTTTCATCGCCGGTCGCTTCCCCTGGGATCCGGTCTGGGCGCGCTGGCGATCGCGGCGATCCTCGTGTCGACGTGGTGGGTGCCGGGCCTCGAGACCACCGTCCTCGCAGGGGGTCCGTGGCTGGCAATTCTCGGCATCGGCTACGCCGTTTCGCGACGGCGATCCCGTGTAGAAGCCGCCATCACACGGTCGTGAAATGTGTTCCATATCCGCGGGCCAGGCTGCCCCGGATCGACCCGTGATCGGTGAAATTTTCCCGTCCGCGGGCCTCGGCGGGATGTCGGATACTGCTCCGTATCCGAGTGTGCCTGAATGCACCTGCGCAACGGACTGCACAGTTCGCAGGAGCAAGGGCATGAACCCAACTTTTTCGGGTATCTAGGGTCTGAGATCTGCACTCGAATTCGACTCAGTTTTCTGATTTCTGTATCTTATACTACATTTATTGAGGCTATTTTCGGGACGGAATTGTCTATTTTTAAATGAATGTGATTCATTTCACATCAGAGGATTCTTGCCGTACGGTATTTCTATGCGGATAACTCTCAAGACGGGTAGTCTGGGAGACCTGATGGTCGTCCGGCATACGACACGTACAGCGAGCGAGGCGAACCGCTGCGGGAAGCTGCGCGCAGAAGGGTCCGCTCACCGGCATCGCGATACCGCGTCAGCCAGGCCGCAACTTGCCGCGAATTGCTGCGGCAGACGCTTGGCACCCGGACGGCAGCACACTTCATCGCACGGTCGGCCAGCCTGGGCGGAGGGGCGGGTTGGAGCATCGGGCTTGTCACCGGCGAACGCCGGGCGGCGTGGCCTCCGGACAGCATCGATCGCACCCCCAACCGCAGAGCTCCCATAGCACGAGGTATTGGTTTATGGACTGGCTGCTCCAAGACGCCGAGAGCTACCGCGCACAGATCCAGGCGGGTCCGTTCTTCAAGAAGCTCGCGCGCGCTGAATCGCCGAGCGACCTGAAATGGATCCACCAGCTGGTCCACCAGTCGCGCGAGTTCACGCAGGCGCTGTGTCTGCGCTACTCGCTGTGCCGGGACAAGCGGTACCAGCCGATCTTCGCCGAGCATGCATTCGAGGAGGCCGATCACCCCGATCAGCTCATCGCGTGGATGGAGAAGCACGGGTTCCTGGAGGGGGCGGAACCCGGCGATGTTCCCGCGACGCAGGAGACGATCAACAACCTGGCGTTCTGCTGGCGCAGCGCGGTCCACGAGCCGCACGACCACCAGGTCATCGCGCTCAACGTCCTGAGCGAAGGCGTCGCGCTCGACTTCTACTCGGCGGTGATCCCGGTCCTCGGCAAGCTGGATCTGCTGAGCGGGCGGTACTGGAAGGTCCATCGCGAGGTCGATGCCCACCACCTCCAGATGGGGCTCGACCTGTGCGGCGAGGTCACCCCGGATTCACCGACCGGGATGCGCTACCAGCGCGTGCTGTGGCACTCGGCGAACCTCTATCACCAGATGCTCGGATCGTGGGTCGGCGAGCAGGTCGAGCAGCTCGCCCCGCTGTGGAGCGAGAGCCCGGCGAGCCGCCCGAGCCGGCTGCTGCTGCAGCACGCGCGGCGCGCGGCGCGCGCGGTTCAGAACACGAACTCGTAGCTGCACACGCTGTCGCCCTTGTTGCGGCAGCGCCGCTCGATGAGCACGTTCTCGCGGAACAGGCCGGTCAGCTTGCCGGCGCCGAGGAACACGCCCATCTGGAGCTGGCACGGGATGATCGTGGTGTCGACCACCGTGACCGTCGAGCCGTGGATCTCCGGCGTCAGCATCCCCGCGTCGTCACCGACCACGCACCGGCTGTAGGCCTCGCAGATCGTGCGCACCAGATCGGCCGGGACCTTGATGTCCATCGCGGTCCGCACGTTGCCGGGCTGGATGCCCAGGATCGACACGTACTGCGGAAAGATCTCGTACCCGATCCGCCGCAGCGTGCCGGTCAGCACGGTCATCGCGAACGGGTCGAGGATCGCGCACCAGGTATCGCCGGCCGGGATGAACAGGTCCGCGCGAGTCAGATCGTAGGACTGCTCGACCCTGTCCGCGGTCGCCAGGGCAGTCTGGACCTCTTGCGTCTTCTTGAAGATCGAGGAGCGCAACGCCCGTATCTCGGCGAGCACGAAGGGCGCCTGGATCTTCGCGCGCACAGTCTTGCGATCCGAAGGAAACATACCACCTCCCCGGCTGACTTACTCTACACGGCCCGGATATGGGACGGAAGCGTGGATCCAGCCTGGTGACACATGGATGGAACGAGCACAGGGCATCTTCAGCCAGAACCGAGCCGGAGCGGGGATCGACCCGGCGGAGGGAGAGCAGCGGGGTGGGTCATGGAAGCATCGGGGACATGTCGATCGCGAGTTTCTGCCGCGCCGAATGCGCGACCTGGACCTCAAGATAGCTCGAAAAATAGTCGTCATGGCGCAGCTCGACGCGATGCTCACCCGGTGCAACGGCGACGCCACCGCGGATCGCGTCGAGTGGCGCGATGAACCTGCCATCGACGTAGACCAGTGCGTCCCCCACGTTACTCGTTATATAGATGATCGATGTGCCCGAGGTGACGCGATTCGCTGCTGCGCCCGGTGCGCACGCAGTGAGCCAGCTCACCACCAGGACGGCACGAGTCATGGTGCTCCGGACAGCGTGGCCTCGATCAGATCGCCGGCGATCTTCACCGACATCGTCGTGTCGGCGGCCGGCGGCTTCTTGACGATCGACGCGATCCGATCGATCGAGTCGGTGGTCGTCACACCGATCACCCAGCCCGCCGGCGACACGCGGCGCAATGTCGCATGCGATACGCCACGCGCGCCGATCAGGTGCTTGAGCTCGGCCTGCACCATGGCCCACGGCGTGGTCCTGGCCAGCCGGACGAGCACGACGCCGAGCTCGACGACCGGCTTGTCGTCGCCGGTGAACGCCTGCGCCTGGCCGAGACCCTGTGCCCCCTGCGCCGGCAGCGACGACGCGTCCAGGCCGGCCGCGAGCAGCGCGCCATCGATCGCATATCCGACCTCACCCGGATCGCTGCTGCGCGACGCGACCACCGCGGCGCCCTGCCCGATCAGCCGGTGGGCCTTGCGATCGATCATCCGGAGCCGCGCGGTGACCAGCACGGAGCTGGCGGCCACGCCGCGCAGCGGCACCGGCGGGCCGACCGCGACGCCGGCGATCACCGCGAGATCTGCCTTGGCCTCGGCGGCCAGCGCCTCCGCGGTGTCGTCGTCGAGCGGCAGCTCGCCGTCCGCCCGGGCCGCCGGTCCCGACGCGGGCGCGCGCTTGACCGCGAAGCTCGCGCGGCGCAGCACGGTGGACAGCGCGGCGAGCCCGGCGACCTCCTTCTCGGCCGCCAGGCCGTAGGTCGCGTGCACGCCGTCCGGCGCGGCGACCCGGAGCAGCACGATCGCGCTCTGGGCGCCGCTCTGGGCGCCGCCCTGCCCGGCGACCGGCGGCGCCTCGCCGGCCTCGCGGACCGCGATGTTGAGCTCGGCGAGCCGCGCCCGCAGCTTGTCGCGATCGATCCGCACCGAGAGCGAGAACCGCCAGCGATCGTCGGCGACCACTTCCCGGGTCACCTTGTAACTGATCACCCACAGCCGGGCGTGGCCGATCAGCTCGCGATCGATCACCGGCTTGCTCTGCCGGCGGACCTCGGGCTCGACCAGATCGTTCACCGCCTGCGCCGTCGCCCGGGCAAACGCGTCGTCGAGCGCCGTGACCCGTGCGTCGGGGGCATTGGCGTCGGAGTCCCCGTCGGCCTGGTACGCGACGACGTCCTCGGCGCTCGCCGGGCTCGCCACGGCGAGCGAGCCGACCAGCACAGCCATGACCGCAAATGTCTTCACCTCGCCCCAGCGTAGCAAACCGCGACCGCCGCTGCCTGTTCTCGGCTCACTTCCGATCGGTGGGCGGCGTGAGGCTCGATCAACGGTCGATCTGCGCTCGATCCGCGCTTCGATCCGCGCTTCGATCCGCGCTTCGGTCAGCGCTTCGGCGGGACGATCACGTAGAGCGTCGCCGCGGTGCCGGTGGCCGGGGCGTCGATCGCGCCGCCGCGCGCCGATCGCGCCGTGATCCGCGGAGCGTCCTTCGCCCAGGCCGGGATCTCCCTGACCCACACGGTGGCGGCCTCGACCCCGGCGACCGTCCAGCCGATCGCCGGGCGTGCCGCCGCGCCCTCGACCACGACGACCGGCGGGCCGCGATCGCCGGCGGCGGGCAGCGCGCGCGGCGCACCGAGCGCGATCCGGATCGCCTCGAGCGGCACCGCCAGCGTGACCCGCCAGCTGCCGTCGGTCTCGGGCTCGGCGGCGATCGCGATCGCGGCGGCGACCGCCGCGTCGATCCGCGCCCGCACCGCGGCATCCCCGAGCCGGTCGGCCAGCGCGCCGCCGGCCGCCAGCGGCAGCGCGCCGAGCGCGTCAGTGATCCGCCGCCGGGCGGCGTCCTCGGCGCCGCGCCGCGAGGTCCCGAGCGCGACCGCGGGCGACGGCGCGTGGCGATCGGCGATCCCGGTGCCGCTCGCGGTCACCCAGCCCGCCGCCCAGTCGACCACGGCGGCATCGCGGGCGTCGCGATCGGCGGCCGCGTCCCCCGGTGCGCCCAGCGCTATGCCGAGGCCCGCGACGAGACCGCATACGGCGATGGGGGGAGCACGGCGGCGCACGCCCGCAGTGTACGCGACCGTGGGGCCGGTGGCCGCGCCGCGATCGTGCGCCCTCGCTCGACGCCGCGGTACGCGCCGCTTCGCCGCCGCGATCGCGCTGGCTCGAACTCCGGCGCGATCGTGGCTCGCGCAGCGACGGCGACTGCCGCGATCGGCGGCGTCGCCCCGGCGGGCCGTCCAGCCGCACTGCCACCGTGCACCGCGTTTTGCCACGACGGTCCGGATGTCCAGTCGCGGTGGTTCGGAAGCCAGGTGGTGAAACGCACGTTGCGGCGTCGTCTCGGTTCTGGAACGCTTCTCATGAGCAACAGGCGTCATGCCATGGAGAGCAACGGTCTCGGAGGTGCGAGCGCTGGCAGGGTCGTCACGGGACCCGGCCATGGCGCCTGAAGCCATCAAAGGGGTAGTCGCAAAGGTGATCATGGAAGGCGATCTCAGCTTACTGTCGATTCCCGATCTACTGCAGATGATCTGCCTGGGTGGATACAGTCGCGATATCCACCTGTTCGACGGGCCTGTCCAGCTCGGCGTGATCGCGATCCGCCAGGGCCGCGTCGAGCGCTGCTTCGGATACGGTGCGTGGGGCGAGACCGCGTTCTACAAGCTCGCAAACCTCCGGCGCGGACGCTACAAGGTCAACGAGGCGCAGGACCTGGGCGGAGCGGATGCGACGCTGACCACGCACGCCTGGCAGGAGCTGCTGATGGAGGCCGCCCGCCTGCAGGACGAGGCGGAGCACGTCGCGGCGTCGGCGACCGGCCGCGTGATCGCGTTCCCCACGCCGGCCTCGCACGCCGCCGCGTTCGACCTCCTAGCTTCGCCGGCCGTTGCGCCGATCGCGTTGCCGCAGATTCCACCGCCGGCGGCCGCGCCCGCCGCGACCGCGACCCCGCGCCGCATGGCCCAGACGATGGAGCTGCCCGGGACCCACGAGCCGGGCGACGGACCGAGCCCGACCCCGACCCTGGAGTTCGCGCGCCTCCTGGAACAGGCGACCGCGAGCTACCTGCGCCGGGATCTGGCGCGCACCGAACAACTTCTGGACCAGTGCCTCGCGTTGCGGCCGGGCGACAAGCGCGTGCTGCAGAACCTCGAACGCGTCCGACGAAAGAAATCGCCATGATCTCGCTTGCCATCGTCAGCCCCAAAGGCGGTGTGGGAAAAACGACGCTGTGTCTGAATCTCGCATTCGCGTTTGCGCAGCTCGGCCGCAAGACGCTGCTGGTCGACACCGATCCGCAGGGCGGAATCGGCCATTCGCTGTCCGGCAAGGCCAGGGACGCGCGCGGCCTGGTCGACGTCATCGCCGGCGAGCCCGCCGAACGCGTGGTGATCCAGACCCGCAACCCCAACCTGTCGATCCTGCCGGTCGGTCAGCCGCCGTGGGACCAGCTGTCGAGCTGGGCCGCGAGGATGGCCGACCCCGGCCACCTCGCCCTGCACATGGAGCCGCTGGAGCCCGACTACGAGCTGGCGATCCTCGACACGCCGGCCGGGCTGTCGGGCGCGACCTATGGCGTGCTGTCGTACGCCAGCCACGTCCTCGTGCCGATCCAGACCGAGCCGCTCGCGATCCGCGTGGTCGGCCAGCTCATGGAGGTGCTCGCCCACCTCAAGAGCCACGGTGCGCGGGCCCAGCTCGCCGCGGTCGTGCTCACCATGGCGCGGATCCGCGACGATACCTCGCTGTCGGTGTCGCAGGAGGCGTGGGCGCTGTTCCCCGAGAAGCTGGTGCTCGACACCATGGTGCCGCGCGACCCCGAGCTGTTGCACGCGAGCACGCACGGCGTCCCGGTCGGCCTGCTGCGCAAGCGGCCACCGCCGGTCACCGCGGTGTTCGATCGGATCGCCGCCGAGCTCGAGCCCCGCCTTGGAATGACGGAGACCCCGGATGACGAACAGCCGATCGCTCTCGTGGATTGACCGCGGGCGCTGGGAGGACCTGCTGGCGCGGGTCACCGACGAGCCCGCTCCGGCGTACCGCGCGCCCCGCCCGGGGCCGCGCCGCGCGCGATCGAACACCTCGCCGATCGCCGCGCGGCCGCGCCACACCACCGGGCCGCTGCCCGACGTCCCACCGCCGCCCGCGGCCGCGCCGGTCCCTGCGCCAGCCCCGGCCACGGCGCCCCCCGCGCCGCCGCGCCCCACCTTCCGGTCGTTCGCGGCGCCGTCGCGCCAGCTCGAGGAGCGGTTGCAGGCGCTGGTCGCGTGGATCGAGGCCTGCGTGCCGTGCAGCGCGGCGTTCATCGCCGACGACAACGGCCTGCCGGTGGTCGAGCACGTCGGGGCCGAGGCCGGCCACGTCGCCGCGGCGTCGTCGATCCTGGTCATGCTCGCCTCGGTCCGCACGCTGGTGCGCGACAGCGGCGGCTGGCTGTCGCTCGAGCTCGGCGCCCAGGTGCTCAACGTGGTCGAGGTCGCCACCCGGTGGGGCCGGTTCGGGATCGGGGTGGTGACCGAGGACGCCCTGCCCCGCGAGTTCCTGCTGGCGCTGAGCGATGCCGTCGAGCGCGCGTTTCACGGAGAACCGTCTCCAGGAGAGGCAACGTGATGGACCGCTACATCGAACAAGCCGTGGCGGAGATCCCGCAGCTGATCGGGATCTTCGTGACGGCGATGCCGGACAGCCTGCTGTTCTCGTCGTGGGTGCGCGACGGCACGGCGTGGAGCGCGGAGGACGTCGCGGCGTACTTCGGCGATCTGGTGCGCGCCAACCGCGAGGGGCTCAAGGCGCTCGGCTCGTGGTCGAGCGAGATGCAGGTCACGATCGAGTCCGCCGAGTCGCTCGTCGTGCTGCGCGAGCTGTCGAGCGACTTCGTCGCCGGCTGCGTGTTCGAGCGCACCGCGCCGCTCGGCATGGTCCGGCTCCACCTCAAGCGCCTGCTCGAGCGCATCACCCACGTGCTGCCCAGGGTCCAGGCCGAGGACCGGCCGCGCGGGCTCCGGATCATGGAGTTCCTCGATCGCTATGCCCCGGATCCCCATGCGGTGGCGCTGCGCGTGTCGCTGCGTGCCGGGATCTCGCTCGAAGAGCTCAGGCTGCCGGGCTCGCTGACTCCCGATCAGGTCCAGCGCCTGGAGGAGACCGCCTGCAAGATCCTCGGCGTCAAGCAGCTGAGTCTGTGAAAGGAACCGGACATGCCGATCGAAGACCTGAGAGAGTTGCTCGCCGAGCAGAGCCTGACGTTCCTGGCCGGCATTCCGTACGTGTATCACTGCCATCACTACAACCTGTTCCACGACCAGACGATCGACGACGCGCTCGGCGAGACCGAGGGCGCCCGGGTCCGGACCACGGCGGCCCACACCGCGTTCCGCGAGCTGCTCGGCGCCGTGTTCGCGGCGACCGGCGCGACCACCCCGGCCGAGCGGATCAGCCTGGCCGCCGAGGTGTTCGCCTGGATGGGCCACGGCCGGATCTCGCTCGACGTGTCGAGCACCGGCGGCCGCGCGCGCGCGCCGTCGCTGCACTACGGCTTCGCCTGGCGCGAGAAGTACGGCGCCAGGGTCAAGCGCGACGAGCCGAGCGACGCGGTCGCGGCAGGCTTCGCGGCGGCGACCGCCGAGCTCGCGTTCGATCTCGCGGCCGACGCGATCACCGCCACCGAGACCCGCTGCCTGGCGACCCGTGATCCCGAGTGCGAGTTTGCGCTGACCCCCGGCAAGGGCCACCTCAGCCGGCCGCCGATCGACGAGGCCACCGTGCGGCGCTACGTGATCCCCGCGATCCACGGCGTCGACGAGGATCGCGTCGCCGCGATCGCTGCCGGCCTGCTCGAGTTCATGCGCGCGGTCCAGGGCGACGAGCGCGGCCTGGTCGCGGCGTTCAACGTGTTCGTCACCGCCCACCTGCCGGGCTACTACAACGAGACCGTGTACGAGGCCGTGCACCACGTCGAGCGCACCGCCCCCGCCGGGGTGGCCGCCGTCGAGGCGCTGATGCGCGAGGCCGGTCAGGTCTGCGTGTTCAACACGTTCGGCAACGTGCTGCTGTCGCCGGAGTGGGAGGGCCTGGTCGGCCCGCTGTCGGGCGTCCCCACCGACATGATGGCGTTCTGCACTGCGATCGCGCGCGGCCTGGGGTTCGGCCACTGGCTGATCCACGAGTACGAGCCGCGCAAGCGCCTCGTGATCCAGGCGACCAGCAACTACGAGGCACCGTTCTATCGCGCGCGCTACGGTGTGGCCAAGAAGCCGCGCTCGTACTTCGTCCAGGGCGCCTCGCTGGCGATGATGCTGCTGTCCGAGACCGTCCCGTGGACCGACCGACCCCAGCTGACCAACGCCTACTACATCGACCTGTTCCGCAGCAAGCCGCGCTACCGGGTCGAGCAGACTCGCTGCACGACGCGCGGCGACCACCTGTCCGAGTACGTCGTGGAGGCGCTGTGATGCGATGACTGCGATGCCGGCGACGCCTGCACTCCCCGAACCCGGACCGCGCCTGAGCTGCGCGCTGACCCGCGAGATCACGTGCATCCGGTCGCTCGCGTGGCGCACCGATCTGCCGGCCGCGATCGACTGGCCGCGGCTGGCCGCTGCGCTCGAGGCCGCCGGCCTGGTCCGCCGGCCGCCGGTCGGCGCGATGCAGCGGTTCGCCACCACCCGCGGTGACGAGCTATCGCTGATCCCCACCACCGGCCGCGTCCAGTTCCGCGTCCACTACACCGTCCCCGAGCACGAGCGGCGGTTCGCCGCCGAGCGGCTGTTCCGGCTGCTCTACCACGCGCTGCGGCCATGACCACGCCGACCGATCTCGATCAGCTCCGCCGCGAGTCGCCGCACTGCCTGGGCGTCGCGTGGTTCACCGGCGCGCCGCTGTGCCTGGCGTCGGCCAGCGGCGAGCCGGTCGGCGATGCGTGGCCGGGCTGGGACACCGTCGCCCGGCTCGCCACCACCCTGCTGCGCGAGGGCCCGACCGCCAGCCCCGAAGTTCTGTGGCAGCTGCCCGAGGTCCTGCTGCTGGTCGCCGAGCGCGCGTCCGGCGTGGTCGCCGTCGCGGTCGCGCTGACCCCGGCCGGCCCCGGCGTCGCGCTCGTCCAGGCCCGGATGGCGGCCTCGCAGGTGAGCGCGTGACCACCGCGCGGCTCGGCCTGTTCGCGATGTTCGCGCGGCTCGCCGAGCCGCCCGAGCCCCGCACCGGCGCGTGGCGGATCAAGACCGACGATGGCCGCGAGGGCGTCGTGCTGATGGAGGCCGGGCGGATCTGCTGGGCCAACCACGAGCGGGTCGGCCGGCTCAGCGACGAGATCGAGCGCCGCTACGGCGTCCCCCGCGCCGCGATCGAGCAGGTCATCCGGCGCTGCCGCGAGCAGCGCCAGCCGTTCGCCGCGTCGCTGGTCGACCACGGCTACCTCACCGAGCCGCAGCTCACCTCGGTGCTGCGCGATCACACGTGCCGCAGCATCCTCTTGCTCGTCAAGTCCGGCGTCCGCGACTGCGAGTGGCTGCCCCACCTGGCCGGCGGCTATGCGCCGGGCACCACGATCAGCGCGACCCAGGCGGCTTGCGCGTGCGTCGCCACCGTCAAGGGCCTCGCCGCCGACCCGCTCGAGGCCTCGCTCGAGGACATGCTCGCCGGGGACGCCGCCGGCATGCTGATCCACGCCGACACCAGGCTGCCGTTCGCCGCGTCCGCCGTGCCGATGACCTGGCCGCAGCTGCGGCGCTGGCTGGCCTGGGTGGTCCACGTCGAGGAGCTGTGCCCGCTGCCGTCGCGCAGCTACCTCGCCGGCCGCGGCCAGAGCGGCGGCTGGCTGATGTGGCGCGCCGGCGCGATGCTCGGCCTCGCCGTCACCACCAGCGAGGACGCCCAGCGCCGGCTGCTGCTGCGGGTCGCGACCCGGATCGCGAGCTGGACCGTCGAGCAGCCGGCGTAGCGCCGGACGAGCCATGACACCTCACGCGCCATCGCCGTTACCGGTTGGCGATCCGGATCAGCGCCTCGACGATCTTGGCCAGCGGCATGCCCTGGGTGGCGGCGCTCATACCGGCGCGGCGCCAGCTGTCGGGCAGCGCCTGGTCCGGCTCCCACGTTCCGGTGGCCATCGGCTCGGCCGGACTGATCGCGCGCGCGTCGGGCGCCGGCGTCCACAGAAAGTCGGGATGGCACTTGCCGGTGAACCACTCGCCGCCGATGATCCGGTCCGCGGCGTCGAGCTCGAGATCGTACTTGTAGATCGTTGTGTTCACCTCGTCCGACGACGGTCCGTCACTGCGGTGGTGCTTCGGCTTGGTCTCGACCATGTAGCGCACCTGCATGATGACGCCGACGTACGCCGCGGCGTCGCGGCTGCGGTAGTTCTTGAACCGATCGCGCGTGTAGTCGTCGCGCGTCACCGTGGCGTCCTTCAGCGTGTGGGCCAGCCGCATGGTCTGCGGGTTGAAGTAGCGATACTCGTAGCCGTCCACCGGCTGATTCCAGACCTCGTAGTCGTAGGTCGCGTCCATCACCAGGCTACGGCCTGCCACGCCGAGCTGATTGACGACCGACAGGTGCCAGGTCCCGGGGTTGGTATCGAACGCCTCGTCCGAGAGCACGCGCCCGTTGGCGTCGGTCTTGGGGTGCTTTTCGCTGCAGCGGCTACCGATGAACCGCGTGACGGTGTTGGCCCGGGCCCACAGCAGCGAGGCGAGCGCCTTCACATCCGTCGGGTAGAACGCAATCTTGGTGGCACCATCCGCCGCAAGCACCGTGACCGGCTTGGTCGGCCGCGGCAGCATGTAGGACGCGGGCGACCAGCCATCGCAGAGTCCCATCCAGCTCTCGACCTTGCCGGTGGTGTTGTAGTAGGACTCGCCCTCGGCCCACATGGCGGCGGTCAGGTGGCCGGCGCCGTCACCGACGAGGAGATCGTACTTCTCGGCCGGTGACAGCCGATCGATGGCCGCGCCGCCCTCGTGCACGAGCCTGGCAGCCGGGTGCTGGTGAATGTAGTCGCGGTTGTGGAGCCAGTTCTTCGATCGGGGGAACTTCGGATCGGCGTAGCGCTTGCCCAGGCAGCCGAGGTAGATCGCCCAGTAGTCGTCCGACCACGGCTGAGACTCGTGGGCGAGCCTCACCTTGCGCAGGCCGGCCTTGTCCATCTCGCCGAGGTCGACGTACTTGAGGATGTCGACCAGGTTCTCCGGACGGTCGCCGGCCTCGATCACCGCCCTGCCCGGGATGCTGTCCTCGAGCGAGATGTAGATGCCGTCCACGACCGTGCTGAGCGACTTGCGAACGGTATCGCGGTGCAGCACGAAGTCGCCGTCGTCGAGATCGCTCTCGGAGAACGCGGTGAACGGCCGCTGGACCAGCGCTCCCGTCGCGTCGCGCTTCTCGGGCAACCGGCCCATCTCCCGCGCCGGGTCCTGATCGAACGCGTCGAGCTCCTTCTGCAGAAGATCATCGTCGTTCATCGGATCGTACATCGCTGTCCTCCCCTTGCTGTTCGAGCACCACGCCCCGACCGCGTCGAGACTCAGAATCACTGTTCCAGCAACAGCATACCAGAGCCACTCAGCTTTTCATGTAAGCGCCTGGCGTACGATCTGCGCCACGAGAATGGATGCCACGTTCTGCCACGCGATCGCAGATCGTCTATCGACTGATCGCTCCACGGCTCAGCAATCGACGATCGGCTGCCGCGCTGCCACCGCTTCGCACATGGCCGCCTTCGACAGCCGCACAAAGCGCCGCTGCAGCCGGCGGGCGACCGGCTTGGCCAGCCGCACGGCCCAGTAGCGCGGGCGCGAGAACGCCAGCAGGTCGTACCACACCGTGTCGTCGTCGAGCCACTCGACGGAGAACCGCTCCTCGCCGCGCTCGACATGGCCGGGCAGCGTGCCGTACGCGAAGCCGAACCGGCGCGGCTCGTCGATCACGTACACGATCCGGGACGCGTTGAGCCACCACAGGCCCACCGCGTGGGCGACCAGCGCCACGACCTCGCCGGCGGCGATCGGCACGCCCGGCGGCTCCGCCCACGCGAGCGGCGCCGGGAACATCTTCCAGCCGCGGATCGCGTCGCACACCGCTGCGAACGCCGCCGCGCCTGCGCCCAGCCGCTCACGGTTGTGATCGCGATCGAAGCCCTCCGGCGCCCCGCCGGTGCGCGTCTCCCCCACCGCGCCGTAGCTGAACGGCAAGCCGCGCTGGCGCTCCAGGTGTCGGCGCACGTCGTCCTCGGTCGGCCGCGACAGGCTCCACATCCGTGTCATCTTACCTGCGCCGCCATCGCGGGCCCCGGCGAATGGCCCCGGCCGCCGGGTCGGGGTAAACACCTCGAGGCTGCAAGGGCGGCTCGGAGGACAGCTCCATGACGATCGCCGGCAATCGCGAGTTCGACATCCGTGGCGTTCACCATCTGGCCCTCGTGTGCAAGGACATGGCCCGCACCGTCGAGTTTTATCGCGACGTGCTCGGAATGCCACTGGTCATGACCCTCGACCTGCCCGGCGGCCGCGGCCAGCACTTCTTCTTCGACATCGGCAACGGCGACACCCTCGCGTTCTTCTGGTTCCCGGGCGCCCCGGAATCGGCGCCGGGCGTCGCTAGCCCGTCCAGCTTGCCGGGCCGGGGCGACATCCGGACCGCCCAGGGCTCGATGAACCACCTCGCGTTCAGCGTCCCGGCCGAGAAGTTCGACGAGTACCACGAGCGGCTCAAGGCCAAGGGCGTCGATGTCACGCCGGTCCTCAACCACGACGACTCGCCCGGCCAGGTCAGCCGGGAGGTCACCGACCGCGTGTTCGTCCGGTCGGTCTACTTCTTCGACCCCGACGGCATCTGCCTCGAGTTTGCGGCGTGGACCCGGCCGCTCGCGGCCTCGGACGTCGCGCACGAGGCGGCGCGGGCCGACGGGACGCGCACCGCGAACCTGGTGCTTCGCGATCGTCGGTGAGTCCGTGACGTCGACCAGTGCCAGCCCACAGCCAGCTGGGGGTTGAACCACGCGCCCCGCAACAGCGAGATCCCGAGCGAGTACGGACCCATGGCCAGCGGGCATCAGGTGTTCCTCATCGTCGCGGAGGGACCGCCATGACGCTTGTCTTGGTCTTTCCATCAGCGTCATGCTCGGAGCCGTCATGCCCACGATCGACGCTGCACAGGCCCCTGATCGCACGCCGGTGACGCTGTTCTACAGCTACGCCCACGAAGACGAAGACCTGCGCGACGAGTTGCAGCGCCACCTGACGATCCTCGAACGTCGCGGCGTGATTCGCTCGTGGCACGACCGTGCCATCACCGCGGGGAGCGACTGGGGCCACGAGATCGACCAGCGCCTGCGCACCGCCGACATGGTCCTCCTCCTCATCAGTACGGACTTCATCGCCAGCGACTACATCTTCGGCGTGGAGCTCGACGTGGCCATGCAGCGCCAGCGCAGCGGCGATGCGGTGGTCGTGCCGATCTTGCTGCGCGATGTGGATCTGCAACCCGAGGACGCCGATCGTCTGCCCTTCGTCAGCCTGCTCAAGTCACAGGGCCTACCGCGCGACTGGAAGCCTGTGACGAGCTGGAGCAACCGAGACGAAGCCTGGACCAACGTGGCGCGCGGGCTGCGAAAGACCGTACAGGCGATCCAGGAACGCAGGGCGGCCGCGAGTTCGAAGGCACCCGTGACCGAACCCGCTCGTCCACCGACACCTCGGGCCGACGGTCCGGTGCTTGCTCGGGTGACGGACGATTTCACGCAGCAGATCGCACAGGCCAACGCGGCAAGGGGTGGCGCGACCGTCGATGCAGCGGAGCTGCGGCGGCAGGCGATGCAAATGATCGATATGCCCGAGCTGAAGTGCGTGCTCTGGGTAGACGACCACCCCGAGAATAACGTCGCCGAGGTCGCAGCACTGTCCAAGCTGCAGATCGAGGTGGCCGCTGTGCGTTCGACCGACGAAGCCCTTGCGCAGCTGGCGAACGCTGCAGCTCGCGATGACCGCTTTGACCTTGTGATCTCCGACTGGGACCGCCTGGCCGAGGGTCCGCTGGCCGGACTGCGGGTACTACGAGCCATGCGCGCTGGGGGGCACACGCAGCCGGTCGTCTTTTACCATGGCGCTGTCGACGCGAGGAAACGTGCCGAGCGCGCCGCGAGTGCGCGGGCAGCCGGCGCCTTCGGCGAGGCAGTGAGGCCGACGGAGCTGATGCAACTCGTGATGACCGCGCTTTGCGACCCGACGCGCTGAAGGACCGCTCGCCGCAGACCGACGCTCGATCGCTGGCCCTGGCGGCCGGGCCGGCGTGGTTCCTCGCGCAGTCGCCGCGCGGCAAGACGCCGCTCCTGAACGTGGATGGCGCTGTGCTGTTCGAATCCGCTGCGATCTGTGAGGACCTCGAGGATGCGCTGCCGCAAGAATGCATATCTCTGGACCCACCGCGCCGACCGGTCCCCCGGTGCGTGAGCACGACTCCGCGCCGGTGGGCAGCGCCCGCATCGCGGGGGGTGTCGGCAGCCGCTGGCGTTCTGACGCTGTGTGGCAATGCCTGCGTCAGCGGTCCAGATCCGTGTGTCGAGGTCATGCCGCGGTTTGAAACAGGAGAGTCTCGATGCAGATCGTCCGCCCGGATGGGCAAAGCCCGCAACACGCTGCCTGGCAACCGACCAGCCAGCTCCCCCCGGCCCTGGCCTTGCGCCAGCTGCTCTTCGGGCACCGGGTGACGCGCATCATCACCGTCGCCGCCCAGCTCAAGCTGGCCGATGCGATGGATGAGACGCCGCGCGATATTGCCGTCCTGGCCGCCGCCGTGGGTGCCGATCCGGCAGCCCTGCATCGCCTGCTATATGCCCTCGCCAGCATCGGCCTTGTGGCCACATCCGCGCCCGATCAATTCGCACTGACCCCTGTGGGCGCGTGCCTGCGCAGCGATGCCCCCCATGGCCTGCGCTCGTGGGCGCTGATGGAGAGTGCCGAGTATTACCAGACGGCGTGGGATCATCTCCTGGCCAGTGTGCGCAGCGGATCCCCCGCCTTCGAAGGCGCGGTCGGCCAGCCGTTCTACGACTACCTGGACCGACACCCGCTGGACGGCGCGAACTTCAGCCAGACGATGGGAGAGGTCACCACCGTGATCGTCGACGCTGTGCTGGCCGCCTACGACTTCACGTCCATGGAGCGGATCGTCGATATCGGCGGCGGCTACGGCAAGCTGCTCACGAGCCTCCTGCAGCGTTATCCCACCATGCGCGGCGTCCTGCTCGACACGCCGGCCGTGATCGAGCGCGCGAAGTCACAGATCCGCGCCACCGGAGTGGCCGACCGTTGCGAGCTCGTGGGCGGCGACTTCTTTGCCGACTTGCCGGCGGGCGGCGATCTATACCTGCTCTCGCGTATCCTGATGGACCACGACGACGAGGTCAGCGTGCGCCTCCTGCGCAACTGCCGCCGGGCGATGACCGGGCAGAGCCGGGTACACATTGTCCAGATCGTTCTGCCATCGCCCGAGGCCGAGGCCGCGCGCCACCTGCTGTTCGATGGCGCCATGTCCAACCTCAACATGTTCGTCCTGGGCCTGGGCGCTGAGCGGACGGAAGAACAGTATCGCGCGCTGCTCGCGAGCGCCGGCTTCCTGGTCACGCAGATCATCCCGACCCGCGCCTTGATGAGTATCATCGAGGCCAGACCGATGTAGCTGCCCCCGTACCATCGTCTCGCCCTGCGCGTATGCCGACCAATCCCAGGCTCATGGCGGCCGTCGACAACCGAAGACCGAAGGCCGCCGACCGAAGGCCGAACGCCGACGACCGCCAGCCGACGACCGTCGGCCGACGACCGAACGCCGACGACTGAACGCCGACGACCGCCGGCCGGAGCCGCTTGCCGCCTGCCGCCGCCCGCTCGCTGACGGACCAGGCGGCCCCCCACGTGGGGGCGGGCCGCCACCCGCTACGCCAGCGCCGCGAACACGCCGGCGCCGACCAGCGCCAGCGCCCACAGCCAGTCGAGGTTGAACCACGCGCGCCGCAGCAGCGCGAGCCCCAGCTTGTAGTAGACGACCAGCGCGATCAGCCCCGCGACCGCCAGCATCGCCGCGGTGTGCGCCGCGATGGCCACCACGTAGTCGATCGGCCCCGACAGCACAAGCCCGGCATCGGCGTGGCACGACGGCCGCGCCCCGTCGACCACGAACAGCGGCGCGATCATCAAACCGGCGCCGTGCGCCGTCGCCATCAGGAACGACCACACGGTGAGATCGCGAAAGCCGACCCGCATGCCAACCCAGCGCGGGTGATGGTGCCGGAACAGCCGCGACAGGCCGAAGCCGATCAGGATCACGGCGGTGGCCCAGCGCAGCGCGACCAGCGGCACGCTGGCGCGGCCGATCGCGACGACGACGAGCGCGAGGGCGACCGCGAGCGCGTGGCCGAGCGCGATCGGCGGCAGCGCACCGACGACCGCGCTGCCCCGCCGCTCCTGCAGGCCGCGCGACACCGCGAACAGCCAGCCCATGCCGGGATTCACGCCGTGCCAGGCGCCGAGCAGCAGCAGCGTGATCCACGGCCAGGTCATGGGTAGCAGTACGAATCCGATGACGCGTCACCGCCCTCGAGGCGGACCTGGTGCGGGCGGCGGCGGCCGAACTCGACCAGGAACTTGGGGTCGATCGCCATGCCGCCGCCGGGGTTGACGTCGATCTTGGTCATCCAGCTCGCCACCCCGTCGGGATAGAACTGCGCATCCCACGCGGCGTACAGCGAGCTGGTCAGGTAGACCCGCTTGCCGTCGCGGCTGATCTCGACCATCTGCGGGCCGCCGGTCAGCGGGCCGGTCCTGGCGTGCGCGGTGCGGTTGACGATGCCGCCGATCGCAACCGAGCCGACCTCCTTGGGCGCCAGCGGGTTGGACACGTCGTACTGCTTGAGCTCGCCGGTGCCCCAGCACGACACGTAGAGGAACTTGTCGTCGAGCGACAGGTTGATGTCGGTGATCAGCGGCGGCACCGCGCCAAAGCCCTGGAGCAGCGGCGGCAGCTTCGACGCCTCGGCCGGCACCGGCGGGATCGTGATGGTCTTCTGGACCGCCCAGCGATCGCCCTCGCGGTACCAGGTCCAGATCGAGGCCGACAGGTCGGCGACGCTGACCACCACGCCGAGGAAGCCGTAGGCCTTGGTCGGATCGTGGGCGGGCCGGAGCTCGAGCGCCATCTGGTGCTCGTCGCCGAGGTCGAGCATCTGGACGTGGCGCCGCTTGCGCAGGTCCCAGACGTGGAGCCGGTGGCCGTACTTCTTGCCGAGCAGGAGCTCGGGGACGACGCCGCTCTCGACCATCTTCGGCGTGCCCCACTCGCTCGACAGCAAGGTGTCGTAGCCGAGGTGCCACCAGAAGTCGTAGGAGAGCTCCTGCGGACCGCGATCGACCTCCCAGCGGCCGCGGACGTCGAAGCTCTCGCAGTCGAGGATGAAGATGCCGCCCGGGCCGTCGCCGTCGGGGTTGCCCAGCGCGTTGACGTACAGCCCGTCGGGGCCGCAGTGGATCGTGTGCGGCCGCGAGTAGCCGGCGCGGTGCGCGATCTCGCCGGGCTCGATGGTCTTGACCAGCGTGGGCTTTCTGGGGTTCGGCTTGGTGTCGAAGACGTGGATCCGCGACGAGCGCAGCCCCGGCAGCAGGAGGTAGCGCCGCTCGACGTGCGGGTTGGGCGCCCACGGGCACAGCGACGCGCTGCACGCGTTCCACCCGAAGTGATGGAGCTCGTCGCCGACGTTGGGCATCTCGGTGAGCGACGAGACCGTGCCGTAGCCCGGGGACGCCGGATCGAGGTCGACGACCGCCAGGGCGTCCGGCTCCCCGCCCTTGGCGCCCGCGATCCCCACCGGATCGATGGCGGCGACGTACGCGAGCTTCTCCGGGGGTGCTTCCTTGGCCAGACGCGGCGACGGGTAGAAGGAAGGATCGGGACGTAGGGTCATGGGTGCGCCTCCGGGCGCATCATATAGAGGGCCGCAAGGCGGGGCGTCTGATGCACGCCGCAGAATGCGACAACGGAGGTGATTGTTCGCTGGGCGGTTGCTCCGGAGCGGGTCGACGGCCGCTCCTGCGATGACTTCTTAATGAGCGTCAAGCTCGCACGGTCACTCCCACTCGATCGTGCCGGGCGGCTTGCTGGTGATGTCGTAGACCACGCGGTTGATGCCGCGGACCTCGTTGATCACGCGCGACGAGATCCGGCCGAGCAGGTCGTACGGCAGCGGCACCCAGTCCGCGGTCATCCCGTCGCGCGAGTGCACCGCGCGCAGCGCGAGCGCCTCCTCGTAGGTCCGCGCGTCGCCCATCACGCCGACCGAGCGCACCGGCAGCAGCACGCCGAACGACTGCCAGATCGACTCGTAGAGCCCCGCCGCGCGGACCTCCTCCTCGATGATCGCGTCGGCGGCGCGCAGCACGTCGAGCCGCTCCCGGGTCATGCTGCCCAGGCAGCGCACCGCGAGCCCCGGGCCGGGGAACGGCTGGCGCCACACCATGTGGCGCGGCAGGCCGAGCTCGAGGCCGAGCTGGCGAACCTCGTCCTTGAACAGCTCGCGCAGCGGCTCGACCAGCGCGAGCTTCATCCGCTCGGGCAGCCCGCCGACGTTGTGGTGCGACTTGATCACCGCCGACGGCCCCTTGAACGACACGCTCTCGATCACGTCGGGGTACAGCGTGCCCTGAGCGAGAAATAGCTCGAGGAAGCCCGCGCCGGCGATCTGCTTGGCCTCGTCCTCGAACACCAGGATGAACTCGCGGCCGATGATCTTGCGCTTGATCTCGGGATCGGTGACCTCGGCGAGCGCGGACAGAAACCGCGCCTCGGCGTCGACCACCCGGAGGTCGACCTTGAAGTGATCGCGGAAGATCGCCGCGACCTGCTCGCGCTCGCCGCGCCGCAGCAGGCCGTTGTCGACGAAGATGCAGGTCAGCCGGTCGCCGATCGCGCGGTGGAGCAGCGCCGCGGCGACGCTGGAGTCGACCCCGCCGGACAGCCCGCAGATCACCCGGCCGTGATCGCCGACCTGGTGGCGGATCCGCGCGACCGCCTCATCGACAAACGACGCCATCGACCAGTCGCCCGCCGCGTTGCACACGCCGAACAGGAAGTTGCCGAGCAGCTCGGCGCCGCGCGGGGTGTGGACGACCTCGGGGTGGAACAGCACGCAGTGGATGCCGCGCTCGGCCGACGCGAAGCCCGCCATCGCGCAGTTGTCGGACTCGGCGGTGTGGACGAAGCCCGGCGGCAGCGCGTGGACGGTATCGCCGTGCGAGGCCCACACCGTCAGCTCCTCGCCCAGCGCCGCGGTGCGGAACACGCCGCCGATGTGCTTGACCCGCACGGTGGCGCGGCCGTACTCGCGGCGGTCCGCCGCCCGGACATCGCCGCCGAGCAGCCGCGCGGTCAGCTGCGCGCCGTAGCAGATGCCCAGGACCGGCACGCCGAGCTCGTACAGCGCCGGCGAGATCGCCGGCGCACCCGGGTCGTAGACCGACGACGGACCGCCCGACAGCACGATGCCGGTCGGCCGCATCGCGCGGATCTGGCGAAGCTCCGGATCGCGGGCGAGCGTGAACGGGTGGATCTCGCAGTACACCGACTGCTCGCGGATCCGGCGCGCGATCAGCTGGGTGTACTGGGAGCCGAAGTCGAGGACGAGGATCAGCTGGTGCGCCATGTCACTCCACGCGGTAGTTGGGGGCTTCCTTGGTGATGATCACGTCGTGGACGTGGCTCTCGCGCAGCCCCGCCGACGAGATCTTGACGAACCGGGCCTTGGCGTGCAGCTCGGCGATCGTCGCGCAGCCGAGGTAGCCCATCGACGCGCGCAGCCCGCCGACCATCTGGTACAGCGACTCGCGCAGCGGGCCCTTGTACGGCACGCGGCCCTCGATGCCCTCGGGCACCAGCTTCTGCGGCGCCTCGACCTCGCCCTGGAAGTAGCGGTCCTTCGAGCCGTCCTTCATCGCACCGATCGAGCCCATGCCGCGGTACGCCTTGTACGACCGGCCCTGGTACAGGATGATCTCGCCGGGTGCCTCGTCGGTGCCGGCGAACAGGCTGCCGATCATCACGGTGTCCGCGCCCGCCGCCAGCGCCTTGGCGACGTCGCCCGAGTACTTGATGCCGCCGTCGGCGATGATCGCGACGCCCGAGCCGCGCGCCGCGCCGACCGCATCGCCGATCGCGGTCAGCTGCGGCACGCCGACGCCGGCGACGATCCGCGTGGTGCAGATCGACCCCGGCCCGACCCCGACCTTGACCGCGTTGACGCCGCACTCGATCAGCGCGCGCGTCGCGTCGCCGGTCGCGACGTTGCCCGCGACCAGCTGGAGCTTGCCGAACCGTTTGCGGGTCTGACGCACCGCATCGAGGACACCGGTGGAGTGGCCGTGTGCGGTGTCGATGCAGATCACGTCGCAGCCGACCGCGAGCAGCGCCTCGATCCGGGCCTCGCGATCGCCGCCGACGCCGACCGCGGCGCCGACCCGGAGCCGGCCGAGCTCGTCGGTCGCCGCCGTGGGGTGGGCCTCGGCCTGCTCGATGTCGCGGACCGTGATCAGGCCCTTGAGCCGGCCCTCGCGATCGACCACCAGCAGCTTCTCGATCCGGTGCTTGTGCAAGAGGTCCTTGGCCTCGTCGATCTGCACGCCCTCCTTCACGGTCACCGGGTTCTTGGTCATCACCTCGCCGACCGGCAGCGGCAGCCGCTTCTCGAACCGGACGTCGCGGTTGGTCAGGATCCCGACCGGGCGGCGGTCGGCGTCGACCACCGGCAGACCGCTGATCCGGTAATGCCGCATCAGCGCGAGCGCGTCCTCCAGCGTGCGCGACGGCGCGATCGTCACCGGATCGACCACGATGCCGGACTGCGCCTTCTTCACGCGGTTGACCTCGCGCGCCTGGTCCTCGATCGACAGGTTCTTGTGGATGAAGCCGATACCGCCCTCGCGCGCCATGCGGATCGCGGTCGCGGCCTCGGTGACGGTGTCCATCGCCGACGACACCAGCGGCATCCGCAGCGGGATCGCCGGGGTCAGCCGGGTGGCGACATCCACGTCCTTCGGGATCACCTCGCTGTACGCGGGGACCAGGAGGACGTCATCGAAGGTGATCGCTTCGCGAAGCTGGTCCTCGATCATGGCGCACCATATAGGTGGCCCCTGACATCGGCAAGGCGCCGATCTGGTGGGGCCAGACCCCACGATCGGGGTCCCCACTCCCACTCACAACTTGTGCAACGGGCGGGATTGTTACAGGCGGAGATGGCACGTTCCGTGATGCTACGCGCCGCGGGGTCCCATGCCTTCACATCGCCTATTCGCCTCTCTTCTCCTCATCGGTTGTGCCGGCAAAGCTCCCGGGATCTCCGGAGAACCCGACGCGCCGACCGCGCCGCCGATCGACGCGCCGGCCACCACCACCGACGCACCCCCGGTCGACCTCGGCCAGAAGGTCAGCGGCAAGGCGATCGACTACTTCACGAACCTCGCGGTCCCGGCCGCGTTGGTCACGACCGATGGCATCACGCCCGCGCTGATGGCTACCGGGGGCACGGA
>DATAPF010000458.1:0-26557 GCA_036265355.1 Kofleriaceae bacterium
TGCGCTACGTTCACCAGACATGCGGGGGCAGGTAGACCAGACCACGCGGGTCTGGGACCCCGCCACCGGCCAGCCGCTCGCCCCGCCATTCGCGCATCAGGGAGGGGTGGTAAGTGCCGCGTTCAGCCCCGACGGCACCCGCGTGGTCACCGCGAGCTCGGACAAGACGGCGAGAGTGTGGGACGCGACCACGGGCGCGCCGGTCACCAGCCCCCTCGAGCATGAGGAGAATGTGGTGAGCGCCGCGTTCAGCCCCGACGGCAAGCGCGTGGTCACCGCGAGCTGGGACAGGACCGCGCGGGTCTGGGACGCCGCCACCGGCAAGCCGCTCACCACCCCCCTCGCGCATCCCGAGGAGGTGGAGAGCGCTGCGTTCAGCCCCGACGGCACGCGCGTGGTCACCGCGAGCAGAGACGGCACCGCTCGCGTGTGGAATGCCGGGCCCGATATGGGAGCGCTCGCGGACTGGGTCCGTATCGCCGAGCGAAGCCCGTTTGTCCTCGACGGAGTTGCGCTGGTGCGCCGCTTGCCGCCGGGTCCAGGCTCGCAGCGCAACCGATGACGCCGCTGGCCGCGCGTCTGCTTCCACCGGCCGCGTCGACCGTGGACGCGCGGGTCAGTCGGTGCAGGCGATGGTCTGGGCGTCGGCGGCGCACAGCCGCGGCGGCTGGCCAGGGGCGGCGGGCTCGGCCCACAGCGCGGTGGCGGCCAGGTCGGCCGGCAGCCGGGCGGCCGCGCTGCGCGGCGCGAAGCCGCGGCCGGTGCTGCGCGCGCAGGCGATGACCGCGCCCTGCAGCGTGCACAGGTCGTCGCGGCCGTCGCCGTCGATGTCGGTGAACACCGCGGTGGCGGCGTCGGGGACCGCGCCGTCGCTCGCGCTGCCCTCGATCAGGCCCGCGGTGGCGAAGCCCCAGGGCACGCCGTCGGTGGTGAGCGCGCGGTGGGCGCCGAGGCTGCACGCCGGGCCGTCCGGCGTCGCGGAGCACCAGTCGACCTGGTGGTCGCCGTCGAGGTCGGCGAACCACAGCGGGGCGCCGCGGTCCGGCCAGGTCGAGCGCACGTCGCCGGCCGCGGCCGCGCCCTGGCCGACGCACACCACGCCGGCGTCGGTGAGCGCGCACAGCTCGCCGCCGCGCACGATCGCGAGGCTGCGGTCGGTCGGGCTCGCCGAGCCGGTCGACGGCAGCGCAGTGGCCCAGCGCTCGGCGCGGTAGCGGCCGGCGGCGGTCGCGCACACCAGGCCGCCTTGGTCCCTGCCGCACGCGTCGGTCAGCCCGTCGCCGTCGATGTCGCCGAGCACCAGGCTCTCGGGCTCGATCGCGAGCGGGGCGTCCGGGCTGTCCAGCCGGTTGGCGCGCAGCAGGGCGCCGTCGGGCTCGCCCGGCGCGCACATCAGGCCGCGGGCGCCGGTTTCGACCGCGCACACCCGCGGCTCGGCGTCGTCCGGGAACCGCGCGATCCGCACGGCGCGGCCGGTGCGCGTGATCGTCGCGGCGTCGCGCGGCGTCGCGGTGGCCGGCCGGGCGAGCTCCCAGCTCGGCGCAAAGCCGGCGCCGCACAGGCTCGCGCGCGGCCGGCCGCCGGCCTGGCCGACGCAGTACAGCTCGGCGTGCTCCGTGGTGGTCTGCGGCGGCGGGACGACGCCGGACCACAGGTGGCCCTCGTCGTCGAGGAAGAACCGGCCGCCGGCGCCGGGCGCGCCGCAGCTCTGGGCGGTGATCTCGCCGGTGATGTCGACGGCGAGGCACAGCCCGTCGCTCGACCGCAGCGCGCCGGCGTCGTCCAGCTGCCAGCTCGGCGCGGCTGCGCAGTCGACGATCGCGGCGCTGTCGCCCGCGCGCGGCGCCGCGATGCAGCCGTCGCCCTGGCGGAGCTGGCCCTCGCCGCGCCGCCGCATGCCGATCGCGTAGCGCCGTTGCAGCCAGCCGAGCTCGCCCGAGCTGATGTGCTGGAGCGCGCAGGGCTGGCCGCACGGTGCGCAGTGGCTGGCGCAGCCGTGGTAGCGCGCCAGGACGGCGCGCGCGCGGTCGAACAGCACGGGATCGGCGTTGGGCGGCTCGCGCTCGATGTTGTAGCCGCGGTACGAGATCAGCGCGGGGTGGGCGGGCGTCGCGGCGGTCGCGAGCACCGCGAGCGCGCCGACCATCATGTGATCGGAGTGATCGCGGCCGTGGGTCGCGGCGATCTCGAGCGTGCGCAGCGCAGCCGGCGCGGCGGTGGCGACGATCTCGGACAGCACCGCGATCAGGTCGGCGCGCTCGTAGGTCGCGGTGCGCCGCGATCGCGTGGTCGCGGACGCGATCTTGCCCTGCCACAGGTTGCGCAGGCTGTCCGGTCGCTCGCCCATGAGCCCGCCGTCGGGGTAGCCCAGGAACACCAGCGAGATCCCGGCCTCGTCGAGCCGGCAGTGCTCCGCGGCATGATCCGCGATGTCGATCCAGCCGCAGGTCCAGTTCTGGGCGCCGGCGACCGCGCCGTACGCCGCCATCAGCCCGGCGTAGCGGCCCTCGACGTAGTCCAGGCCGCGGTCGTCGTCGCCGGCGGTGACGTAGACGCTGGTCATGCCCTCGCCGCGGTTCAGCGCGTCCTGGAGGTCGGGTTGCATGAACAGCAGATCGTCGTCGGGGTGAGCGACGATCGTCAGGTGGGCCGCGGTCGACAGCGGCTCGCCGACCGGTAACGCGTTGTCACCACAGGCGCCTCCGGCCAGCGCGGCCACCACGGACACCTGGAAGCGCATTGCCGCCAGTGTGCGCTGATCTCTCATCCCACCGTCAAGCGCGTTGTTGAGACAGTGTGAACCCCGTATTGCAACATGTGTCGGTCGAGTGACGCGGTGGTCCAGCCCGGGCCCAGGTAGCGCGGGGGGCCGCCTCGGGAGCGGGCCGGCCGCGCTGCCAGAGGTGAGCCCGATCCGCAGCTTGCCGGCGGAGACCGTGCGGTAGGTGGGTCGGGTCGTGCGTTGTGCGCGCGGCGGCGGCCGTGCTAACGCCGCGGTCGTGCGCGCATGGCTGCGAACGGCAGGGCGCGGGCTCGCCACGAGCCCGGGGGCCCAGCTCGTGGTCGGCGCGGCGATCCTGGCCCTGGCGTTCCCCGGTCGGATCACCGGGTCACTCGGCCTGGCCGTGCTCGGCGGTGCGCTGGGCATCGCGGTGCTCGCCGGGTGGCCGCGGCTGCCGGACTTCGTGCGGGCGCCGCCCGCCGCCACCGCGACCGCGGTGGTGATCGCGGTCATCGCGGTGGCCGGGATCGCGGTGTTCGGCGACGCGATGACGGATTCGCCGGACTGGCAGATGGGCGACTGGGGGCCGCAGCGGGCGGTGCTGAGCCACGTGATGCCGGCGCTGCCCGGCCTCGACCTGCCGGTGTGGAACCAGGCGGTGTCGACCGGTGACGCGCCGCTCGAGCTCTACCCGTCGCTCGCCTACCAGGTGACCGGCTACGTCGCGCTCGGGCTCGGCCTGACCCACGACCTGCCGCTCGCGCTGATGATCGTCGCGGTGATCGTCCACCTGACGATCGCGGTGGCGACCGCGCTGATCGCGATCGAGGTCGCGCCGCGGCCGATCGCGCTGCTGGTCGGCGTCGCGACGCTGGTCGACAGCGGGGCGGTGGCCCACGGCGGCACCGTCGGCCTGTTCCGCTGGGCGCTGCTGCACAGCGCGCTGTCGCTCGCGTGGTCGGCGCTCGCTGCGCTCGGCGTGCTCGCGGCGCTGCGCCGGCCGCACCTGGGGGCATCGGCGACGATCTGGATCGCGACCGCGATCGCCGCGATCGCCCATCCCGCCGGGCTGATCGCCGCGGTCGCCGCGATGGTCGCGCTCGCCGCGGTCGCCGCGCTGGCGTCCGACGTGCCGCCGCGCCGCGCGATCGCCGCGCTCGGCCACGTCGCCCTGGGCCTCGCGCTCGGCGCGTGGGCGTGGATGCCGCTCGCCGCGCGGCTCTACGCCTACGGCCAGCACTACCCCAACGCGCTGCGCCCACCGGCCCGGCTGCTCGAGGACCTGCTGGCCTGGCCGTCGCCGGCGTCCGCGTTCGCCGCGCTCGAGTACGCCGGCTACTTCGGCCTGCTGGCGGCGCTGGCGTCGCGCCGGGCCCGGGCGGTGTTCGTCGGCGCGGTCGGCTTCGTGCTGCTGCTCGGGCTGTGCGATGCGCCGTACCTCGCGCTCGAGCTCGCGCCGGGCCCCGGCGTGGCGCGGCTCGGCACCGAGCGGCTCGCCCAGCTCGCGCGGCCGTTCGTGTGGGCGGCGGCCGGCTACGGCCTCGCGATCTTCGTCGACCACGCGCGCGCGGCGTGGCGGGGCGCGACCCGGCGGCGCCAGCTGATCGGCGCGGCGATCCTCGGTGTGGTCGGCGGGGCGACGCTGCGCGCGCTGCCCGACCTGTGGAGCTCGGTGTCGGACCGCGCGTCGGCCGAGGCCCGGGTGGTCGCGCCCGATCCGCTGGGCCGCGCCGAGCTGACCCGGTGGGCCACCGAGCGCGCGCGCAGCATCGCACCCGACGCGTGGGCGCGCGCGCTGTTCGAGGAGGATACCCACGAGCACTTCCACCTGACCGCGGTGACCGGGCTGCCGACGTTCCACCTCGCGCCCCAGCCCGACCTGCTGCTGCGCGAGCGGATCGAGGACAGCTCGGAGGCCAGCCTGCGCCGGTTCAACGTGCGCTGGGTGGTCGGGGTCGGTCGCGCGCCGACGCTGGGCGATCCGGCGACCGAGAAGCAGTTCGGCACGTTCCGGGTCCGCGAGATCACGTCGTGGGACGGCAAGTTCGCGCGGATCGAGCGCGGCAGCGGCGACGTCCGGGTCACCCGGCTCGACGACCGCGGCGTCGAGCTCGAGGTCACCGGGACCACCGAGCCGGTGCTGGTCGCGCTCGGCACCGGGTACTACCCCCGGTGGCGCGCCCGCCATGCCAGCGGCGCGGTCGAGCCGGTCTACGCCTACCCGACGATCCCGGGCGGCAGGCTCCATGTCGTCGCCGCCTGGCTCGCGCCGGGGCGCACGGTGTTCACGATCGACGGCCCGCTGCCGTCCGATCACGACGGCCGCGCGCTGTCGATCCTGGCCGCGCTCGCCGCCGCGGCGGGCGCCGCGGTGTGGAGCCGGCGGCGCTGGCGGCTCCGAGCGCTGCGCGGGCTGGCGCGCGGGCACCGGCGGTGGCGCGGCGCCGGCCGGCTCGCGATCCGCGCCGGGGTCCCGCTCGCGCTCGCGGCGCTGATGATCCGCGGCTGCCGCGATGCCGGCCGGCCGGCCGCGGCGCTCGTGCTCGGCAGTGGCGTCGCGCCGACCGCGCGGGTCGACGCCCGCAGCGTGGGCGGCGCGTGGCAGCGCTGCGACTACCTGCGGGTCACCGGGACGTACGACTGCGACGGCCTGGTCACCGCGTACGACGCGACCGCGAACTTGCTCAACGACGCGCCGCCGAGCTGGGGCTTCACCACGCCGGCGATCCTGGCGACCGCCCACGCGTTCGACGTCGAGATCCGGATCCGGATCCACGCGCGGCTGGCCGGAACCTACGCCGCCGCGGTCAGCGAGGGCGAGGTGGTGTTCACCACCGACGACGCGCCGGAGCGCAAGATCGAGCGCGCCCGGCTCGAGCTCGCCGACCGCGAGCGCGATGTCGAGATCCGCGCCCACGTGCCGATGGCGAGCTGGGCGTTCACGTTCGTCCGCGACGACACGATCGAGCCCGACCGGCCGTTCCTCGACCCGCCGCCCGACGAGCCGCCCGCCGAGGTCCGCGCGATCCGGTGACGTCAGCCGTAGATCGCGAACAGCACCACGGCGACCGCGCCGACCAGATCGGCGAGGAACCACGGGTCCTTCAGCATCGCCTCGGTCGGCGACTCGGGCTTGCGCGATCCCAGCGCGAGCCGCAGGAACCGCAGGATGCCGAACGCGACGAACGGCGCGCTGTACAGCAGGCGATCGGTGCCGAACTCGCGGATCGTCCGCTCGTCGAGGGTGTAGGCGACGAACGCCGCGCAGGTGGCGAGCGCCTGGACCAGCAGGACGACCCGCAGCACGTCGAGCCGGTACCCGGCGAGCGCGGCCCGGGTCTCGGTGGTCTGGCCGTTGCGCGTGGCCCACGCCAGCTCGTGGGCGCGCTTGCCGAACCCGAGCAGCAGCGCGAGCAGCGCGGTGCACAGCAGCAGCCAGCGCGACGTCGGCACGCCGATCACGACCGCGCCGGCGAGCACGCGGAGCAGGAACCCGCTCGCGATCAGCACGACGTCGACGAACGCGACGTGCTTGAGCCGGACCGTGTAGGCGACGTTCTGGAGCAGGTACAGCGCGGCGATCGCGGCCAGCTCGACGTCGAGCACCAGGCAGCCGGCCAGCGCACCGGCGGCGAGCAGCCCCGACGCGATCAGCGCGGCGCGCTCCGGCAGCTCCCCCGCGGCGATCGGCCGGTGCCGCTTGGTCGGGTGCTGGCGGTCGAGCTCGACGTCGCGGCAGTCGTTGAACACGTACACCGCACCGGACAGCGCGCAGAACGCGAGCATCGCCAGCGCGCTGCGCACGACGGCGGCCGGCTCGCCGAGCTTCTGCGCGAACACCAGCGGCGCGGCGACGAACACGTTCTTGATCCACTGGTGGGGGCGCAGCGCGCGGACCAGGGCGGCGGCGGAGCCGGCCGACAGCGCGGTTCGCGTCCCCACCGCGGCGCGGGCGTCGGGCTGCACTGCGTCGCGGTCCGCTGGATCAGACATGATGCGCTCGATCGCCACCGGACGGGTTCAGCCTAGCCCACCCGGCGGCGGTGTGCCGCAAGCTGCGGTGAGATTGCGCCGCGCTGTCACCATGGCACCGGCGGCACCGGCGGCACCGGCGGCACCGGCGGCACTTCTGACCTCAGTGGGTCGCGACCGGCGGCGCGTAGTGGAACTCCAGTGACTTGACGAACACCGACGCGCGCATCCGCGTCGCGGTGATCGCCTGTGGGTCGCGGATCACGGTCACCGGCTCGGTGTCCGGCTCGGTGGACTCGTCGCGCTCCGGCACGAGCTGGGTGCACGTCGTGTCTGCCATCCCCGGCGGGCAGATCGAGACCGCGTGGAACTCGCTGGCCCGGAACCCGAGCTTGTTGAACCCGGTCCGGGTCACACCGCGCGGGATGTCGAGGTGGATCGTGTGCCAGCCCGGAGCGGTGACCTGGTACGTGCCGACCTGGTGCGCGGGGCGGTCCTTCACGGTGTCGTAGTAGTAGAGATCGAGGTTCCAGTCGAACTGCAGGGTGATCGGGTGGGTCGCGTAGATCTCGAGATCGACCGAGGTCGGGTGGCGATCGTCGAGGAAGAACGTCGCGCTGGTGTCCTCCCACGGCTTGTCGTGAAACCGCGCGTAGCGCTTGCGGGTGGCGTTGGTCGCGGCGACCACCGGCTTGCCGTCGATCGTGTAGTAGCCGCCCCAACCGTGCGCGGTGTACACCACGTCATCCACCTTGCCGAGCTCGAGCAGGGTCGGGCTCTGCGCCATCGCCTTGACCGCCTCGCGATCGACGAGCCGGTACAGGGTGGACGCCTTGGGCCGTGGCTTGAGATCGTACTTGGGATAGCCCCGGGTCGACGCCGCGTCGAACACGATCTCGTAGCCGGGCAGCCGGCCGTGGTACTTCTGCATCCGGACGTAGCCCTCGAAGCCGGGCGCCGCGTAGTAGAACGGGCCATCCCAGGAGTCGAGCATGCCCTCGGCGCTCTCGATGTAGACGTCCTCGATCTCGAGCTTGTGATCGTACAGGAAGTTGTAGACGTGCATCACGAACTCGGGCGCCGGGAAGTTCTTGCGGCCGCTGACCCAGTTGACCTCGCCCTGCATCGCGAACGACATCACCATGCCGGATCGCTCGCGCAGCTTGCTCCACACCGCGGTGTCCGCGGGGAACCACTTCAGGTTGAGCCGCTTGGTCTCCAGATAGGGCTGGTAGCGCGCGAACACGACGATCGCGGTGACCAGCACCGCCCTGCGGAACGGCGCGATCCGGACCACGAGGCGGTAGCCGAGCACGGCGCCGCACACCGCCAGCACGGCGAGCCAGTGCGCGCCGAGGAACTCCGCGGTGCGGACGAACAGGAAGTTGGCCTGCTGGTTGCGCCCGCGGGCCCCGATGTTCCAGGCCAGCAGCCCGACCGCGACCACCAGCAACACCGGACCGGGCTTGTTACGGATCCGGGATGCCACGTCCTTGACGGCCGGCCAGATCCGCCGGCCGAGCACGATCAGGGCCTGGCCGATCACCGGCCACAGGAACACCAGGAAGAACGACAGGTAGTGGCGATAGCCGTAATCCTGGTAGCCGTACAGCGGCAGCAGCGCGAAGTTGATCAGCACCGTCGCGCCGACCACCGCGCCGACCCGGCAGATCGTCCGCGCGCGGGTGACATCGCCCGCCGGCACCGCGGGAACGGCGGTGGAGCGGGCGCGCTGGACGATCCATGCGAGCATGCCGATCCCGAGGATGATCTCGAGCGCGTACACGCCGATCAGCACCTTCAACGTCGCGACCCACGAGGTCGTGAACTTCGCGATCATCTCGTCGCGCGCGCCGGCGATCAGCGTGCCCAGCGTCAGCGGGTGCCCCGGCTCGGAGTACTTCCACCAGGTATCGGTGTTCATCGCGAACCGGGTGCCGAGCGGCGTCTGGTACAGCGCGCTGGCGGAGAAGAATGGACTGCCCCACTCCGACAGCGAGTGGATGACGAACGGCAAGCACCACACCGCGAACGCGGCGAACACGAGGCCCTCGTTGCGCGCGGCGTCGCGCAGGGCATCGAGCACGCCGCGCTCGCGCTGCCGGACCAGCCGGACCAGCCGGACCAGCGTGAGCACGCCGAAGCACAGCAGGAACGCGCCGCCGATGTTCGGGCGGTCGAGCGACAGCCAGCCGAGCAGGGTGCCCATCGCGAGCGCGCGGGCGATCGTCAGGCGCTGGCCGCGCTCGAAGTAGCGGTACAAGCACAGCACGACGCCGGTGCTGAGCAGCATCATGTCGGCGTCCTTGAGGTACAGGTAGAGGTACGTCGTCGGATGCAGCAGCGCGATGCCGAGCGCCAGCACCGCGGGCCAGCGGTCGTCCCACATCACCCGGGTCAGCCAGTACAGGACCACCAGGAACCCGATGAAGGTGATCAGGTTGTAGACGAGGATGCCGACCTCCTCGCTGGTGGAGTGCGTGATCGTGTAGAGCGCGGCGACCGCGTAGGCGGTGAACGGGAACCGATCGGCGTTGGTCCAGTCGCCGTGGAGCTTGCCCCGCTGGTCGTAGAAGTCGATCAGGAACGACGGCAGTTCATCGGTCTTGTAGCCGCGACCCTCGGCGATGTTCTTCGCGACGCGCGCCGTGCGCGTCGAGTCGGTCATGCGGATGTGATGAGCGGTCGCCGGATCGAGGTAGTCCATCCGGTACAGCCCGTAGACCGCCATCGCCGCGACCAGAACCGTGCAGATCCCCAACTCGACCGCAATGCGCCGGCGAGGGGAGAGTCCCCTGAGCATGACCTCTGTTAGCTCAAAGCTCCGAGCCAGGGAAGTGCGCCGGTCACGAATCCTGGCGCACGCGGGCCTCACGATCGTCCGGATCGCCCGGCGCGCATCGGCGCGCGTGTGCCTGAAATCACAAGGACATGGACGGCGCCGAATGATCGCTCCGCGGCCTGCAGACCGGCGCGTTAAGCTCGCGCCGATGCCGAGACCTCCAAGCACCTCCGCCTGGCTGGCGGCGATCGCGATCTGCGGAGCCGCGTGCAGCAGTCACCGCGCGGGTGGCGTGGCAGGCGACGCGCAGCCCGCCGACGCCTCGCCGCCGGGCGAAGCGCGCCCGGTCGGCCAGCTCGATGCCCTGTGCACCGGACAGCCCGGCAAGCCGCGGGTGCTCGTGTACACGTACGAGAACCTGTGGCGCCACGAGTCGAACCTGTCGGCGCGGCAGGTCATCTACGACATGTGCGGCACGCGCGGGTTCAACGTCTCGATCAGCAATGACTGGAAGGTCATCAACGCGCCGCAGCTGTCGCAGTTCGACGTCGTGGTGTTCTCGGTCACCAGCGGTCAGGGCCTCGACGCCCTCGGGAAGTCCGACCTCGAGGCCTGGATCCGGGCAGGCGGCGGGCTGGTCGGGCTGCACTCGGCGAGCGCGACCCAGTGGGACGATCCGTTCTTCGTCCAGAACATCGGTGCGCAGTTCATGCTCCACGTGCCCGGGATGTTCCCGGCCACGGTGCGGATCGTGCCGGGCGCGCACCCGATCACCGACGGCCTGCCGGCGACGCTGCAGATGACCGACGAGTGGTACGTGTTCCAGACCCGGCCGGAGCAGGTCAACGGCATGCAGATGCTGTTCGCGCTCGACGAGGACACTCTGTCGGCCGACTACCCGGCGATGTACAAGGTGGGCTATCACCCGATCGGCTGGGCCCACGAGCTGTACGGTGGCCGGGTGTTCTACCTGGCGGCGGGCCACAACCCGGACGACTACACCGATCCGACGTTCCTGGAGATCGTCGGCCGCTCGATCGAGTGGGCGGCGCACCAGCGCTGAGCCGGTCGACGAGTCCCACGCCAGGGCGGGCGTGTGGTAAGCGTTGCGCGTGACCACTCCCTCGCCCGTCAAGCCGACGCTGATGTCCCGGCTGCAGCTGCGGCCCGAGTTTCATCGGGCGATCCGCGCGCTCAAGCTGGTCGAGCTGGCCTCCGCCGTGTTCAAGCTGCGGCCGCTCCAGCGCACGCTGCCCAATCGCTCGCGCTATCGCGTGCGGTACGGCGAGAGCCTGCTGATGGCCGACGAGATCTTCAAGCGCGAGGTGTATCGCGATCCGTTCGTCGGCCGCAGCGTGCGCACGTTCGTCGATCTCGGATCGAACGTCGGGTACTTCACCTGCTACGCCGCCGACCGGATTGGCAAGGACGCGATCGGGCTGAGTGTCGACGCCAATCCGAAGATGGCCGCCGAGACCCAGTGGCACATCGAGAGCAACGGCTGGTCGCGCGTCAAGGGCGTGTGGGCCGTGGTCGGGTTCCCGTCCGAGGTCGAGCAGGCGCCGTTCTTCCTCAACCCGTCGAACATCTCGGGCTCGGCGACCGTGCTCAATCCCAACATCCCGGCCAAGGGCGCCCAGCAGGAGATCACGGTGCCGACCGTGGATCTCAACCGCGCCTGGCGCGAGCACGCCGGCGATGCGCCGGTCGACGTGATGAAGGTCGACGTCGAGGGCTTCGAGGTGAAAGTCCTCGACACGATCCCCGAGCTGCTGCAGCGCACCCACAGCGTGGTGCTGGAGTGGCACAAGTGGGTCACGCCGCGCGATCCGGTCGACGAGGTGCTCGGCCGCGCGGGCCTGCGGTTCGTCAAGGTGGTCACCGAGGACCCGCACTGCGGCGTGGCGTTCTACGAGCGCTCGACGCGGAACTGATCACCAGCGCGCGGCGGCAGGCGCGTCGGGCGGCCGGTGCAGATCGACCAGCCGGACGCCGGCGCGCTCGGCGACGACGCGGTGGTCGCGCGCGATCGCCTCGAGGTCGTCGTCGCAGATCGGCTGCCAGGTCCGGCACAGCCAGCGGTAGAGCAGGTCGGTCTGGGTCCGCAGCACGCGCGCGTCGTCGGCCTCGATCAGCAGGTAGTCGGCGGCGAGGCCGTCGAGCAGCGGCGCGGCGGTCGACGCGTGGGCGACCCAGCGGTGGTCGCGCAGCCGGGCGGTCGCCGGCGCCCGCAGGTCGACGATGCGATGGCGGGCGTAGTCGAGCCGCTCGGGCTCGGCGATCCACGCCGCGATGATCGCGCCGGCCGGGACGCCGGCGAGCAGCGGCGCGTAGACCGCGGCGCCGGCGGGCGGCGGGCGGCGGACGTACTGGATGTCGGCCGCGGCGGAGGACAGGCGCACCGACCAGCGACGGCGGCCGGTGGTCGATGCGCCGTCGTGGATCACCGCGCACAGCGCGAGCGAGCCGATCAGCGCGGCCGCGCCGGTCCGCCGGCCGCGCGCGAGCTCGATCACCAGCGCGATCGCGAAGCCGATCGCGATCGGCAGCGCGAGCCGCAGCGCGAACGGCCAGGTGCCGACCAGCCGGGCGACCACCGCGCCGAGCGCGACCGCGGTGGCGGCGGCGGCGACCCGCAGGCCGCGGCTGTCGGGGACGGCGAGCCGGAGCAGCCAGGTGACGGGGACCGCGATCGCCGCGGCGAGCCCGGCGCGCGCGGCCAGCCCGGCGAGCGACGTCGCCGGCTCCGCGGCCAGCGCGCGCAGCGCGGCCTGCACGGCGGCGGCGCCGCCCGGCGCGATCGTCCGCCACGCCAGCGCGCGCGCGATCCAGAACGGCAGCACGACGGCGAGCGCGCCGCCGGTGACCAGCGCGAGCCGGCGCCGGTCGTGCCGCCCGCGCCACGCCATGGCGACCAGCGCGACCGCGGCGAGCGGCGCGAGCTCGACGCGCAGCGCGGCCAGCGCGCCGGCGGTGAGCCCGAGCGGCAGCGCGGGCGGCGTGGCCTCGTCGCCCGTCATCTGGTACAGCGCGGTGATCAGGCCCACCGCGGTCCAGCACGGCAGCGGGTCGTACGGGGCGAACGGCAGCGCGTAGCCGGCGGCGACCAGCGCGGTCGCCCACAGCGCGCCGGCGCGGTCGCGCGCCCCGATCCGCGCCACCGCGAGCCCGAGCGCGAGCGCCGCGGCCAGCGGCTCGACCACCGCCGCGAACCCGGCGCCGGGGCTCGAGGCGAGCGCCGCGAGCGCGACCTGCGCGCCGAGCCCGCCGTGCCGCCGGTAGCCGATCGGATCGCCGAGCGCGCCGGTGTCGAGCATGCGGCGGAGCTGGGCGACCAGGTGACCGTCGTCGTCGAACGGCTGCGCGAGGCCGCTGCCGGCGGCGCCGAGCACGTGCACCGCGGCGAGCCCGGCGAGCAGCCCGGCGGGCACGAGCCAGCTCCGCGGGGCGGCGAGCGCGGCCCGGGTGCGCTCGACGAACTCGCCCGACCGGATCGCGAGCACGGCGCTGTGCACGGCGGCGCCGACCAGCACCAGCGCGAGCTGGACCGCACGGGTCCCGGCGTGCGCGGCGATCGCGATGCCCGACGCGCCGATCAGCGCGGCGATGCCCCACTGCACCGCGAGCAGCGGGGGCACGGCTCGCTCGCCGGCGAGCCAGCCGACCGCGAGCCCGGCGCCGTGCAGCGCGGCGACGACGATCAGCAGCTGGGCGATCGCGGCGGCGACCCCGTGCAGCGGCGCCAGCACCAGCCAGGGCAGCGCGAGCGCGAGCGCGACGATGCCGCGCGCGATCACGGCGTCCACTCGACGGACAGCAGCCGGGCGACCCGCAGATCCCCCGGGTCGCGGTCGGGCGCGCCGACGGTCGAGAACTCGAGGTAGACGTCGTGCCAGCCGCCGGTGAGCCGGTCGCGGGGGACCGTGGCCTCGATCGCGTAGCGACCGCCGGCGTCGGCGACCGCCGAGGCCAGCAGCTCGCCATCGAGCGAGACGTCGAGCCGGGGGTGCGTGTACACGAGGTTGAACGAGATCGCGGCGCGCAGCGCGAGCCGCATCTCGGTGGTGCCGCGCACCCGCAGGTGGTTGCGGTGGTGCATCGGCAGGATCGGCGTCCCGCGCGCCGGCGGCTGGTGGCCGTGGCTGACCTCGTACCACCGCGGATCGTCGACGCTGTCGTCGACGAAGCGCAGCTGGCCGAACCCGTCCTCGAACCGCAGGTCAGCGCGGGTCGCCAGCGACCAGGCATCGCGCAGCTGCTCGCGGTCGGCGAGCTCGCGGGTCCACGCGGCGCGGCGCTCGGGCTCGCTGCCCGGCGCGGGCCGGGTGGTCGCGGCGCGCAGCGGGGCCGCGAGATCGAGCACGACCAGGCCGTCGGCGTCGTACACGACCCGGGTCGTGGTCGCGAGCTCGGCGAAGCTGTCGATCGCATCGATCGTGTAGGCGGCCATGATCTGGAACAGCTCGATATCGACGAACAGCCGGTCGAGCCAGTGGCCGCGGCGGAAGAAGTAGCGCGAGCGATCCGAGCGGACGAACGCGGCGTAGCGATAGCCGTGGTCGACCAGGTAGCCGCGCAGCGGCTCGGCGCCGCGGAACGACGGCAGCTCGCCGCCCGGGCCGGCAAACCCGGGCGTGTCGAGGTTGGCGATCGGGTTGCGGCGATAGTCGAGCAGCGCCGGATCGTCGAGCATCACGACGAGCGGCGCCCCGGCCGGCACCGCCGCCTGCATCGCGCGGGTGCGGTCGCGCGCGGCGCGCGCCCCGCCGTCGCCGCGGCGGTCGAGCGCGGCGGCGTGGCCGATGTCCGTCCACACCGCCGCGATCTGGCGCGCCGAGGTCCCGCGCTCGACCACGAGCTGGAGCACCAGCGCCGCCAGCGCGACCCAGCGACCGAGCGGCACCAGCTGGATCTGATCGTCGTCGGCGCCGAGCTCGAGCCCCAGCGCGACGACCAGCGCGATCACGAACCCGAACGCGTAGCGCCACAGGTTCTCGGCCTCGGTCCCGACCAGCCCATGGGCCACCACCACGAAGCCGACCGCGGATGCGATCGCCAGCGCGGCGAGCGGGCGGCCCGGCCGCCGGTCGGTGACGAACACGGCCGCGAGCACGAGCACCGGCAGCGTCACGATCGGTAGCGGATCGAGCGCCGAGCCGAGCAGGAATCCCAGCTCCTCGGGCCAGGTCGTCACCGCCGGGACGAGCGACAGCTCGCGGTTCCACGTGCCGCCGGCGATCGGGTACAGGAACGTGGCGGACGACGCGTACGCCGCGATCCACCACGCCGCGATCGCCGCGAGCGCCGTGCCGGCGACCACCGCCCAGCGGGTGCGCTCGGCGCGCCACGCGGCCCGCAGCGACGACGCGCGGGCGTGTGCCGCGAGCCGGAACACCAGCGCGCTCGCGACCAGCACCGCGACCGGCGCGAGGAAGTTCTGGCGCAGCGTGCAGGTCGCCGCTGCGGTCAGGCCGACCAGCGCCCACGCGTCGCGTGCGATCAGCCGGTACAGCGCCAGGAACAGCATCGCGCCGGTCCAGTAGCTCGCGGTGTTGATCGCGGTCTGCGGCAGGGTGATCACGATCAGCGCGATCAGGCCAAGCCAGGTCGCCGCCGTGCGCCGCGCCCGGGCGTGGCCGACCAGCCCGAGCAGCACGGCGCCCAGCCCGAGGCCGCGGTCGACCAGGTGGACGCTGGCGAGCGTGCCGCGCGCCCCGGCCAGCGCCTGCAGCGCGGTCTGGCCGCCGTACGCGGCCAGCCGGCGGAACGAGAACGGCTCGATCAGGTTGCCGGCGTCGAGCAGGCGCTGGACCAGCGGCGTGTACGCCAGGTCGTCGTCCCATGGGTTGCGGTCCAGCAGCGCGACCGCGCCGGCCAGCCGCAGGTATGCCAGCGCGACGAGCGCGGCCGCGAACGCGGCGAGCGGTGGGTTGGCGCGCGCCGCCGCCAGGCCGCCGCGGACGCGGTGCCACAGCGCGATCGGCGACGTCATCTCGTGCCAGGCGAACCCGGCCGCGCCGAGCGCGATCAGCGCGAGCACCACGGGGCGGGTCAGCACCCCGGCGGCGATCAGCGGACCGGCGAGCGCCAGGTAGCCGGCGGCGCCGAGCGCGGCGAGCAGCCCGAAATCGAGATCGCCGGTCCGCGCGATCCGCGCCACGATCGCGCCCCAGCCGGCGAGCACGAACCACAAAAACCCCAGCCACGCGATGCCGCCGATCAGCAGCGAGCCGGGCAGCGCCAGGCCGGCGGCACCCAGCGCGAGCACGGCGGCGATGGTGGCGCCGCGCAGCGCACGGTCGCGTGCGGGCGGCTCGACCGGGACCGCCGCCGGCGCGGTCTGCGGAGCGGCATCCGGCGCGGCGGCAGGCGGTGCGCCGGTGTCGCGCGTCCCGTCGGCGGCGGTCCCGGGGGCGCCCGGATCGGTCATTGCGGTGCACTTTCACATGACATGGTCAGGTTCTGGAGCGGGCGCGGGGTATTCTGGCACACGCGACCCGGACGGCGTCGATCCGGCAGCGTCCGAGCCATCGGCGTACTGCACGCACCGCCATGATCCCGTTCATCGATCTGCAGCCCGTGACCCGGCTGGTCGCCGACGCGGTCGTGCCGCGCTGGGCCGGTGTGCTCGACCGCTGCGAGTTCGTCGGCGGCGCCGGCGTGCAAGCGCTCGAGGCCGAGCTCGCCCGGTACTGCGGCGCCCGGACCGCGATCGCGTGCGGCAACGGCACCGGCGCGCTGCTGCTCGCGCTGCAGGCCGCCGGGGTCGAGCCGGGCATGCACGTCGCGCTCCCCAACCTGACGTTCTGGGCGACCTACGAGGCGGTCGCCCAGCTCGGCGCGATCCCGGTGCTGATCGACATCTCGCTCGACGATCTCCAGCTCGATCTCGGCGAGCTGCAGCGCGCCCACGATCGCTACCGGTTCCGCCACGCGATCGCCGTCCACCTCTATGGCTGGGCGTCGAGCGCGCTGTCCGAGATCCGGTCGTTCTGCGCGGGCCGCGGGATCTGCCTGATCGAGGACGCGGCGCAGGCGCTCGGGGCCGAGCTCGACGGCCGGCCGGTGCTCGCCGGCGCGGCGCTCGCGACCCTGTCGTTCTATCCCGCGAAGGTGATCGGCGGCTGCATGGACGGCGGCGCGGTGGTGACCGGCGACGACGCGCTCGCCCGCACGGTGCGGAGCCTGGCCAACCACGGGCGCACGGCGCACCACGCGCACCAGCACGTCGGCTGGAACTGCCGGATGTCCGGCCTGCAGGCGCACTACCTGCTGGCGGTGCTCGAGCACGCCGGCGCGATCGTCGCCGCGCGGCGCCGCCTGGTGGCCGGGTACCGCGCGCAGTGGAGCGGCGCGGCCGGCCGGCTGCGCGGCCCGTCCGACCGGATCGCCGAGAACGGCTACCTGCTGGTGGTCGAGTGCGAGCGGCCGGCGGACGCCTACCTCGAGGCGTTCGAGCAACGCGCGATCGGCGTCCGCCGGACCTATCCCGAGACCATCGACCGGCAACCGCCCGCGCGCGGCCGGTTCGTCGCGGTCAGCGAGCTCGCCCGGTCGCGCGGGTTCGTCCAGCGCGTGCTCAACCTGCCGCTGTACTTCGGGATGCCGGAGCAGGCGATCGGAGAGGTCGTCCAGGCCGCCCGGGAGATCCTGCGATGAGGCCGCGGTGACCGCGCGGATCCACCCCACCGCGACGATCGCGGCCAGCGCCGTGATCGGCCCGCGCAGCCAGATCTGGCTGCACTGCCAGATCCGCGAGCACGCCCGGATCGGCGAGGACTGCATCCTGGGCAAGAACGTCTACGTCGACACCGGCGTCCAGATCGGCGACCGCTGCAAGATCCAGAACAACGTATCGGTGTTCGCCGGGGTGACGCTGGAGGACGGGGTGTTCGTCGGCCCGCACGTGTGCTTCACCAACGACCGCGTGCCGCGCGCGATCAACCCCGATGGCTCGCTCAAGGCGGCGGCCGACTGGACGATCACCGAGACCCGGGTGTGCACCGGCGCCGCGATCGGCGCGAACGCGACGATCGTGTGCGGCGTGACGATCGGCGCGTGGGCGATGATCGGCTCGGGCAGCGTGGTGGCGCGCTCGGTCCCGGCCTACGCGCTGGTCCACGGCAACCCGGCGCGGCGGCACGGCTGGGTCACGCCGCGCGGCGAGCGCGCGGTGTTCGACGCGGCCGGCCGGTTCGTCGGCGGCGACGGGTTCACGCTGTGCCTCGTCCGCGATGCCGGCGGCGAGCGCGTCGAGCCGGTCGGCTGAGTCATCCCGGTGTCGCGGCGATCGCCGCGCTGAGCTCGGCCGGGCTGACCGTCGAGGTCCCGCGCTTGGACACGCTGATCGCCGCGGCCATGCTGGCGAGCGCGATCGCCTGCTCGATCGCGACCCGCGCGGCGAGCGCCAGCGCGACGGTTGCCACCACGGTGTCGCCCGCGCCGGTGACGTCGAACACCTCCTTGGCGAGCGCCGCGACGTGGAACGGCTCGCGGCCGCCGCGGAACAGCGTCATGCCATCGGCGCTGCGCGTGACCAGCAGCGCGGCACCGGCGATCTCGGCGAGCACGCTCGCCGCGGCGCGCTCGACCTCGAACGGCACCACGCCATGCGCCGCGGCCTCGAGCTCGTGCAGGTTCGGGGTGATCAGCGTCGCGCCGCGGTACGCCGCGAAGCTGCGCTGCTTGGGATCGACGACGACCGGCACGCCGGCGGCGCGCGCCGCGTCGATCGCATGGCGCACCACCTCGCCGGTCAGCACGCCCTTGGCGTAGTCCGACAGCACGCACGCGTCGGCGCCCGCCATCGCGTGGTCGATCGCGCGCCGCACGCCGTCGGCCGCCGCACCGGCGATCGCGTGGCGCTTCTCGTGATCGATCCGCACGATCTGCTGCTGCCCGGCGACCAGCCGGGTCTTCTTGCTGGTCGGTCGATCCGGATCGGTCACGACCGCGCTGGCGATCCCGTGATCGGCGAGCCGCTCGGTGACGATCCCCGCAGTCTCGTCCTTGCCGACCACGCCGATCAGCGTGGCTGCGCCGCCCAGCGCCTGGATGTTGGCGGCGGCGTTCGCCGCGCCGCCCAGCCGCCAGTCGTGCGAGCGGACCTCGAGCACCGGAACCGGCGCCTCGGGCGAGATCCGCGACACGTCGCCGCGGACGTACTCGTCGAGCATGACGTCGCCGATCACCACCACGCGGCGACCGCGGAGATGCTCGACGACGCCATGCAGCGGATGCACGCCGTCTTGTTATCCCGGTTTCGACAGCGTTGCAACGAACCGCGGCGGCCCGCAGCGGTCGTGTTATCCTTGGGCATGGGCCGCCGAGCTTTGATCGTGGACTGGAACGGCAAGGATCTGCCCTCGGAGCTCCATGACCTCCCGGCAGGTCGCTACATGGTCGAGGCGATCGACGATGCGGCCCTCACCGATGAAGAGGAGCGCGGCGTGGAGCTGGCGCTGGAGCAATATCGCCGGGGTCAGACGGTCACCGCTGCGCAGGCACGAGAGATCTTCGATGCACTGTTGAAGCGGTGAAGGTCGTCTACACGCAGCAGGCGATTCAGGATCTCGTGGACGCGTACGAGTACCTGATCGGGCGCAACGAGATCTGGGCGGCGCAGCGGGTCGACGCCGCGGTCGCGCGCGTGGTGGAACGGCTTGCAGCACGTGAATTCGAAGGGCCGCTCATGACATTGAAGTCGGGAGCGCGGGTCAGGAGCTGGCCGGCGCCTCCGTTTCGCGTGCTCTACACGCGCGACGAGGATGTCCTGGTGGTCGTGCGCGTATATCATCAGGCGCGACGTCCCCTACACGAGTGAGTCGAGGAATGCCACGACCGCGGGCCAGTCGGCGCAGCGCGGGGCACCGTCATCGCCGGCCGGGCCGAACCGCAGCGCGTGGCCGCAGCCGGCGGCGCGGCCGGCGGCGACGTCGGACGGCTTGTCGCCGATCATGACCGAGGCCGCGAGATCGAGGCCGAGCTCGCGGGCGGCGTCGAGCAAGAGGCCGGGTGCGGGCTTGCGGCACGCACAGCCCGCACCCGGGTCGTGCGGGCAGTAGTAGGCGCCGGCGAACGCGACGCCGGCCTGGCCGAACCGCTCGACGACGCGGGCGTGGACCGCGCCGGCCTCGGCCTGCGTGATCAGGCCGCGGCCGATGCCGGACTGGTTGGACACGATCACGAGCGCGAAGCGGGCCTGCAGCGCGCGCAGCGCGTCGAGCGCGCCGGGCAGCGGCTCGACCTGCGCCGGATCGCGCGGGTAGCCGACGTCGACGATCAGCGTACCGTCGCGGTCGACGAACAGCGCGCGGCGCGGCGCGGTCATGACCGCAGGCGGGCGAGCGTTTCGGTCGACGACCGGCCCGGGACCAGCGGCAGGAACTCGACGCGGCCGCCGTAGGCCTCGACGATGGCGCGCTCGGGGACCGGCTTGCCGTCGGGCGGCGCGTAGTCGGCGCCCTTGACGTGCACGTCGGGCTTGATCTGGGCGAGCACGCGCTCCGGCGTCGGATCGTCGAACACGAGGATCGCGTCGACCAGCTCGAGCGCCGCGAGCAGCGCCACGCGCTCCTCGCAGCGGAAGATCGGCCGCTCCGGGCCCTTGCTGGCGCGCACCGAGGCGTCGCCGTTGACCCCGACGATCAGCGCGTCGCCGAACTGGCGGGCGCCGCGCAGCGACGCGAGGTGGCCGACGTGCAGGACGTCGAACACGCCGTTGGTCCACACCACGGTGCGCTTGTGCGCCCGCTGGGCGTCTCGCCAGGAGATCGCCTGGTCCAGCGTGCGCAGCTTGGCGAACCCCGGATCGCCGAGCAGGGCATGGTCGAGCAGTGCGCCGACGTCGCCCGCCGCCGGCCCGGCGACCGGCAGCGCCAGCTGCTCGCCCGCGCCCGCGAACGCCGCGTCGATCGCCTCGCACAGCAGGTGGCCGATCGTGATGTGGCACTCCTGGATCCGGGCGACCACCACCGACGGCACCGCGACCCCGGCGTCGCACGCGGCGATGAACGCCGCGCCCTTGCCGCCGGTCAGGCCGATCACCTTCATGCCGCGCACGCGGGCGGCGGCCACCGCCGCGACCACGTTCCTCGACGTCCCGCTGGTCGTGATCGCGACCAGCACGTCGCCCTCGGCGCCGAGCGCCTCGACCTGGCGCGAGAACACGTGCTCGTAGCCGTAGTCGTTGGCGATCGCGGTCAGCGCCGAGCTGTCGGTGGTCAGCGCGATCGCCGCGAGCGGCCGGCGCTCGATCACGAACCGCCCGATCAGCTCGGCGGCGATGTGCTGGGCGTCGGCGGCGCTGCCGCCGTTGCCGCACAGCAGGACCTTCTTGCCGGCGAGCACCGCGTCGCGCACCAGCTCCGCGGCGCGCGCGATCGCCGCGGCGTCGAGATCGAGCCGGACCCGGGCACCGTCGAGCAGCGTCGCGCGGACCAGTCGCTCCAGCGAGGGGGTGCGGGTCATGGCCTGCCGGCGTCGGACGACCGCAGCACCGGCCGCTGCGCGAGCAGCTCGCGGACCTGGGTCATCACGGTGTCCAGGCTGACCGCGCACGCCGCGGCGTTGCCGATCTCGCTCGACGGCTTGCCGACCGCGACGTCCTTGCCGTTGTACACGCTGAACAGCGGGATCGAGTACAGCGGCGGTGCGACGCAGCGCACCCGCGTGCCGAGCGGGGCGAACAGCGTCGGGGTGTCGGCGAAGAACAGGCCGACGACCGGCGCGTCGACCAGACAGGTCATGTGCATCGGGCCGGAGTCGTTGGACACCACGAGCTTGGCCTCGGCGAACAGCACGAGCAGCTCGCGCAGCGACAGCTCACCGGCGAGCACGTGGCGCCGCGGCGTCCTGCACAGCTCGGCGATGCTCTGGACGTAGGCGCGCTCGTTGGGCGCGCCGATGAAGCACACCCGCGCGCCCGGGGTCTGACCCGCGAGCTCGTCGGCGAGCTGCGCGTAGCGCTCCTTGGGCCACTTGCGTGCCTCGGGCGCGAGGTCCGGCGAGGTGTTGGCGTTGATCACGAACAGCGGATCGCCGCGGCCGATGCCGTGGCCGGCGAGCTTGCTGCGCAGCTGCGCGCGCTCGATCTCGCCGGGCTCGATCTGCGGATAGCGGTACTTCGCGGCCCAGTCGTTGAAGTTCAGGTAGTAGTAGTCGCCGGTCGCGCACAGGTAGACCAGCGACAGGAAGATGTCGCTGGTGTGGAAGTACGCGTTGTAGAACCCGGTGATGTCGAGCAGCTCGCGCCGCCAGTTCTCCGACGTCAGGTAGAACCCGGCCTTCTGCGGGATGCCGGCCAGGCTGCCGAGCACGAGCGGGAACTTGGCGAAGAACTCGAGATCGAGCACCAGGTCGCAGCGCGCGCGGCGCAGCGCCGCCGCGACCGCCAGCGTGGTCTTGACGAACGCCTGCGGGGTCGACGGATCGACGTAGTGGTTGTGATCCGTCATGTCGAGGATGTCGAGGATCCCGCGGTTGCCGGCGAACGTGACGAAGTGGATCTCGGCGCCGGGGTAGCTGTCGCGCAGCGCGGCCAGGCTGCGGCTCGCGACGATGATCGACCCCATGCCGAAGAACTTCATCACGGCGATCTTCCGGACCGGGCGGATCGCGACAAACGGTTTGCGCATCCGGTGCGCCGTGGCGAGCACGCTGCACGCAGCATCACCCAGCACCCGGTCGAGGCGGCGCATCAGCTCGACGTCCATGACGCTCAGGTCTATCTGCGGACCGAAGCACGGTCAAGCAATCCACCTCGGATCGCGGGCGGAAATCACGCTTTCACCGTGGCATGCCACCGGGGCGGCGCCGATCGCGGCGCCGACCGCGACATGGCTGCCGCGGTCATCGCCGGGGGCTCAGCCGACCCGGGCAGCGGCGTCGCGCTCCGGTCGCCCGGCGGCGCCGCGCGGCGCGCGGTGCTGGAGGTAGACCAGCCGCTTGGCCTCGCGGCGCACGTGGGCGACCAGGTCGAGGATCAGGCCGGTCGCGATGCACACGACCGCGATCACGCCCAGGCCGCTGCACAGGATCGCGGTCGGGAACCGGCGGACCTCGCCGGTGTCGAGGAAGCCGAGCACGACCGGGATGCCGAGCGCGATCGCGACGGCCGCGATCACCAGGCCGATCAGCGAGAAGAACAGCAGCGGCCGCTCGTTGCGCATCAGGTTGGTGATCGTGAGCAGGATCCGCCAGCCGTCGCGGAACGTGCGCAGCTTGCTGGTCGAGCCCGGCGGGCGCTCCTTGTAGCGGGTGGGCAGCTCGGCGATCGGCATCCGCATCTGCATCGCGTGGACGGTGAGCTCGGTCTCGATCTCGAACTCGCGGGACGACGACGGGAAGCTCTTGACGAACCGGCGCGAGAACACCCGGTAGCCCGACAGCATGTCGTCGATCCGGGCGTGAAACAGCCAGCGCACCAGGCCGGTCAGCACCCGGTTGCCGAGCCGGTGGCCGGCGCGGTAAGCCGCCTGGTGGGTCTCGACCCGCTTGCCGACGACCATGTCGAGGTTGTCGGCGATCAGCCGGTCGACCAGGCCCGGCGCCAGGGCGGCGTCGTAGGTGTCGTCGCCGTCGACCATCACGTAGATGTCGGCCTCGATGTCCTGGAACATCCGGCGCACCACGTTGCCCTTGCCGCGCCGGGTCTCGCGGCGGACCTCGGCGCCGGCAGCCGCCGCGATCGCCGAGGTGTCGTCGGTCGAGTTGTTGTCGTAGACGTACACCGTGGCGCGCGGCAGCGCGGCGCGAAAATCCGCGACGACCTTCGCGATCGCCGCGGATTCGTTGTAGCAGGGGACGAGTACCGCGATCTCCGGCTCGGACACGAGGTTTTCTTACCACCTCGCCTCGCGGTTCGCCGGGCGCGCGCGAGGGGTGTCCCTGTTCAGGGCCACCCCCTCGTCATCATCATCCATCCGTTCCTGGCGCGCAGTTCCGCCCCGACGCGCCCGTCGCGCGCCTCGTCGGGCTTCGCTCGGCCCGGACTTAGCCGGGACTAGCCGGCGTAGACCGAGTACAGCCCGCGCGTGTTGCGCTCGGTGTACACGGTCACGCGGGTGATCCGCCGGCTCGGGTCGAGCTTGATCACCTCACCGGCGCCGTCGCCCAGCCGCGAGTCGAGCTGGACGGTCTGGGTGTCGCCGTCGCTGTAGGTGACCACGACGCGGTCGATCCGGGGCTCACCGCGCACGGCCTGCAGCCGGAGCATGTGGTAGCGGCCGTTGAAGTTGATGAGCTGGCTATCGTTCCGCGCGTTGAAGGTCTGGCCGATCGTGCGCCACCGGCCGTGGTAGTCGTGCGCCCAGTGACTGTCGTTCCAGCGGTCGTAGCGCTCGTGCTCGAAGGCGCGGTCGCGGTCGGACTGCGTCTGCGGTGGATTCGCATACGCCGCCACCGGGACTGCCATCGCCAGTGCGGTTGCCAAGACGATCGATCTCATCGCTCACTCCTTGTCGGTTTACCGTCGGGGATTGCATCGCGCGGGCCGATCGCTGGGAGCCCCGAAATCACGGGAGATGGCCGTTCATGGGACGCGCGCAGCCGCCCGCGAGCGCGGTCGCGCTCTCGGCAAACCCCCGATGCGAGCCGCTCGTAGGCAATTGGACGGTCCGCGCTGCTTCGTGCTACGAGTGCGCGTGGCCTCGAGCCCCGGCGAACCGCATGCCTGAGCCCGGGCCGCACACGGTGTCCGAGCGATCATCGGAATCGGCGGAGTCGGCGGAGTCGGCGCAGGCCCTGGCGGCCGGGGGCGAAGCCCCTCGTGGGATCATCGAGCGAAGCGAGGCGGGGGGTGGGGACCCTGACGGCTTTGCCGGCGGGGCGGGGGGCGAAGCCCCCCGTGGGATCGACCGGAAACGCGCGCTGATCTATGCGGCGCTGCTCGGCCTGGCGGTGATGTGGCTGACCGGCGCGATCCCGCGCTGGGGCCAGTGGTACAGCGAGCAGCCGATCTACCGCGCGCAGGCCCACGCGCTGCTCGCCGGCCGGTTCGCGCTCAGCCACGATCCGGCCGGCCTGGGGCTCGATCTGGCCTGGATCGACGGCGGCGTGCAGCAGGTCTGGGGCCTCGGCGTGCCGCTCTGGCTCGCCCTGTGGGAGGCGATCGGCCGGGTGATCCGGCTGACGCCGTTCCCCGATCGCCTGGCGATGCTGTTCGGGGTCGTCGCGATGATGTACGTGCTGGTCCGGGCGTGGCTCGGCCCGGGCGGCGAGCGCTCGCACGCGTCGCGCGGCGCCCTGCTGTTCACGGCGCTGTTGCCCGGCGTGCTGACCATGCTGCGCGGCCGGGTCGCGGTCTACGAGGAGGCCGAGGCCTACGCCTACGGCGCCGCGATGCTGCTGCTCGGCGGCGTGATCATGATGGTGCGGCGGCCGTCGACCGTGCGCTACGTGCTTCTGCTCGCGTTCGCCGGCGCGACCGGCCTGATCCGCCCGACCGTGTGGTTCTACGGCGCGGCCGCGGCGGTGATCGCGACCGCGCTGTACATCCGCCACCGCGGCGCGGTGCGCGCATCGCTCGGGGCGGTGGCGCTCGCCTGGGGCCTGTTTCTCGCAGGCGGTGCCGCGCTGTACGCGAGCAATGCGGCGCGGTTCGGCGCCGGCGGCGAGTTCGGCCACCGGGTCAACCTCGGCGCGCTCTACGTGACCCGGTTCGCCAACCCCTACGAGGCGGTGCCGGCGTGGACCGCGGCGCGCGAGCTGGCGGGCGGGATGTTCACCCGCCCCGAGCTCAGCGCCCACCGCGGGTTCTACGACGCCGGCATCCACGCCGGGCAGGCGAGTACGCCCCGGTGGCGCGAGTACTATTTCACGACCTACACGTGGCCGTACGCGCCGCTGCTGCTCGCCGGGCTGGCGCTCGGGGTGGTGGCGTGGTGGCCCGCGCGGCGGATCGCGCCGGGCCGCACCGGGACCGGCGACCCCCGCTGGCGGGAGACCCGCTGGCTGGTCGCGTGGGCGGTGCTCGGCGGTGCGCCGCTGGTCGTGTTCTACCTCCACTCGCCGAGCATCTCGTCGCGCTACTACCTCGACCTCGGCCCGGCGATCGCGGTGCTGATCGTCACCGCGTGGCGCCACGCCGCCGCGGCGCTCGGTCGCGGCTGGCTCGGCGGGCTGGCGTTCGCCGGCTGGGTCCTGTGGTGGCTGGTGTCGATGCGCGGCGCGCGGGTCGACCGCGGCTACCTCGCGCCGGTCGGTATGACCGCCGCGGTCGCCTCGATGAACCGCGTCCTCGATCCGCCGGCGACCGGCTGGCAGATCCCCGACGCCTACGACCTCGCGGACCCCTGGCTCCCTGGTTTCCTGGGCGATCGCTGGTGGTGCCGGTGCTGGCTCGATCCGGCGGGCGCGCAGGCGTGCGATCACACGGGCCTCGCGCCGGGCGACGGCGTCGAGCGCGTCCCGGGCGACCGGCCGCGCCTGATCGAGGCCGCGCGCGAGACCTGCCCGCCGGAGGTCGATGCCTGGCTCGCGCCGCCCGCGCTGTGGGGCAACGGCCCGGACTGGGACACCGCGACCGGCGCGGTGGCTTCTGCGACCTACCTGTTCGTCGACGATCCCGCGTACGTCGAGGTCGAGGTCGGGCCGGCCGGGCCGGGGTTCGCACCCGCCGTGCGCGCCCGGATCCAGCGCGAGGAGCTGGCGCTGGTCGCGGCCGCATCGACCGCGCGCGGCGCGCGGCTCGTGTTCGCCGGCCCGCGCACGGCGAGGTATCGCCACGGCGTCCAGCTGCTGTTCCTCGCGTTCGGACCGCCGGACCGGATCGACCGCCCGACTTCAGGGTACAGTCTCTTGCGCGTGGCATGGCGCGATCACCGGGAGCCACCGTGAGGTCGGTCGCTGCACTGCCGGCGGCGCTGATGACCCTGGCGCTCGGCGGTGCGGCGTGCGGCAAGCCGCACCACGACAAGCTGCGCTGGTCGATCGGCGTCGCGACGTTCGACGCCACCGCGCTCGGCCTGGCCCGCAGCCGGACGCCGGATCCGTTCGTCGACGGGATCCGACCCGGCCGGCTGGTCATCCCGACCTACGACGGCTCGAACCAGGCGACCCACCCGGACGCGCTGCTCGAGCGC
>DATAPF010000459.1:0-13263 GCA_036265355.1 Kofleriaceae bacterium
CGCAGTGCCGCCGGCGAGTAGCCTGCGCGCAGCCGGCGCGCCCGCCGCCGCTCTGACCGTCGGGAGCTTACGCCGGACCAACGCTCCACAGCTGCCGTCAAATCAAGGAGCGTCGAGCCCACCAAGCCACGAGCTCCGGGCACTCCGGAGTCGCAGTTCACTCCAACTGGAGAAATGCGAATCAGCAGCAATCTCGGCGTTCATGACGGCAAAGTGCCAGTCGATTCACACATCTTCGTACGCTCCGTGCGCGACGGCGCTTACCACGAGCGTGCCCTCCGTGCGCTGGCTGCGGCTGCTTACGTGGCGCTCGAGCCAGACTCGCCACGCTTTCCGTCGCACGAAGTAGCCCCCGGGCGTGAGGCGCACCGACTGCCGATCGGAGGCCGTGCGCGTTCGTTCCGGGGCCGCCTTGCTCCGATGAGCGGCAAGGCTATGTACGCACTTCCCCCTGCGATACAGCTTCCACCGCAACAACACGCGGCATGTCTGAGGCTGTCAGTGCGCCCTTGTGCGCCCCATGGATACCTTCATGCTGGCCTTTTCTTGTCGTGAAGTTCACTGAGGCGTCGCCTCCCGGCCATGGATGGCGCACTCGACCGGATCCGTTGAATGACGACCGGCAGCATCTATCGCGACGTTGCTTCTTCGGAGGGGCAATCCCCGTGTACTGCGCGGGAAGGGCGAGCGTATGTCGCCGTCATTGGTATCGATCGCTATCGCACGTGGGATCGGCTGTACAATGCGGTCAGCGACGCGAAGGGCGCATTGAAGTTGTTCGCCGGCCTGGGTTTCGAGCTCGTAGCCCCGGCACTGTTCGACGAGAGCGCGACCGGAGATGCGCTTCGTCGGCTGGTCGTCGACGATCTGTCTGGGCTCGGCAAGAGCGATAGCCTGGTCCTGTTCTTTGCCGGTCACGGGCACACGGTGGCGCGGACCTATGGTGGAGCGAGTGTACGAGATGGATATCTCATCCCCGCCGATGGAGACCGCCCTGGCGGCCGCGCCACCACCTGGATCCGCCTCGAGAGTTGGATAACGGAGATCACGAGGATCCCCGCGAAGCACATCCTCGTGATCCTCGATGCGTGTCACAGCGGTCTCGCGCTCGGGCCCATCCTTCAGTGGCGCAGCCGCGGCATGGAGAATGTCAGGAGAGAGCCGCTCGAGCAGCTTCGTGCGCGGCGGAGCCGCCGCATCATCACCTCCGCGCTGGACGATCAACTCGCCATGGATGGCGGCCCGGTACCAGGCCACTCACTGTTCACGGGCTGCCTCATAGAGGCGATGACGGGCGGTCTTGTGGCAAGCACGGGCCATCAGATCGTCACCGGATCTGAAATTGGACACTACGTGCAGCGTCGCGTGTCCGAGTATCCAAGGTCGGCTCAGACGCCAGACTTCGGGGCGTTGGAACTGGACGACCGTGGCGAGTTGCTCGTGCACCTCCGGAGCGAGGGCGCCCGCGGGACGCAGGCTGCGCCCGAGAAACCGACGATCGAGGGTGCTGGTCTCGGGAACGAGCCGTGCGCGCCGGGTTCGGTGCAGCCGTCTGATCCGATCGCCGTCGTGGCAATCCACGCATCTGAGCTTCCGAATTCTGGCGAATTGCGCTCAGCTACTTGGAGGCGCGCCCTGTACTGGAGAATGGGTGGCAGCATGGTGATTGTTGCTGTTGCTGTTACGGCTGCGCTGCTGGCGATGCGCAATAGCGCCTCGTTGGAGGGCCCGAGATCATTGTCGGGCGTGCCGAGCGACGCGAGGAGTGCAGTCGTCATGCCTGCCGACGCGTCGATCGCCGTAGCACCCGACGCGGTAGCACTCGACGCCACGGATGCGTCAGTGACGTCGGAGACAGGGAAGGCTGACAAGAAGAATCCACCGCAACCAAGCAGGAGAAACGATGTTAAGCAACCACAACCTGATAGGCCATCGCCTGACGATCGCACTAACTAGCATCGCATTCGGCTTGCTGTTCGATGTCAACCGTGTGCACGCGCAAAGTGCGACAGCCGAGAGCTTGTTCGCCGATGGCAACAAGCTCATGGACCGCGGCGAGTTTGTCGAGGCCTGTGCCGCGTTCGAGGCATCAAACCGCGTCGAGCCACGTGCCGGCACCTTGCTCCGCCTCGGAGATTGCCGAGAGAAAAATCAGCAACTCGCCTCAGCATGGTCTGCCTACAAGGATGCGCGGAGCCTCGCTACCGATCCTCGAAAGCGACAATATGCGACAGTGAAGATCACGGCGCTCGGGAAGCAGCTGTCGTACCTGACCGTGATCGTCTCCGGTCAGATCCAGATCCTAGATCTCGCGCTCACACGCAATGGTGTGTCGTTCGAACCGGCGCTGTGGAACAGAGCGCTGCCGGTCGATGGCGGTGACTATGTCATCACTGTTCGGGCACCGGGATACGATACGTGGGAGACGACCGTCCATGTCCCCATGGCGGACGCCAAGCTCAGCGTGGACATGCAGATGCTCACGAAGACCCGCCCGCATCCGCTCGCGCCACCGCAAACGTCGAGAACGGTCGTTCCGCTCATCGTTGGTGCTGGAGCGTTGACACTGCTCGGTGGCGGCCTTGGCTTCGAACTCTGGGCCGAGTCGAGATACGGCGCGGCGCATGCCGAGATGGCCAGTCAGCAACGTCGCGACTCCTTGTACAACTCCGCCAACACGAATCGCCATGCCGCCGAGGCGCTCGCCACGGGCGGTCTTGCCGCTGCTACCGCCGCGGTATGGTTGTACCTGCGCGCCGGCAGTCGCGAGCGCAGCCCCGCGTCCACGAGCATACACATTGTGCCGATCGAAGCTGGCATCGCCCTCTTGGGGCAGTTCTAAGGCTTGCGACGGTGTCGCCGAAGACCCAATCGACGAAGTGATGCTGTGATGACGCACCCGAGAGTGCCTTTCAACGAGGTGACGATAATGAACAAGATGCAAGGACCGTGGTTGGGTCTATGTCTCGTCGCTCTGGTAGCGGCTTCGTGTGACTTTCCGCGACTGCCGGAGCTTGCAGATGGCCTCGAACTGCTCGCCGGCGACATCGGCGGACCCGGGAATGTGGACGGATCTGGCGCCGACGCGCACTTCAACGGTCCCTCCGGCGTGGCGGTCGACAGCGTGGGCAGCGTCTACGTTGCCGACTTCAGCAACTTCACTATCCGTAAGGTCACCGCCGCTGGGGTGGTGACAACGCTGGCTGGCACCGCAGGCATTTTGGGCAGCACGGACGACACGGGCGCCGCCGCTAGTTTCCGCTTCCCTAGCGGCGTGGCGGTCGACAGCGCCGGCAACATCTACGTCGCCGACCGAGGCAACTCCACCATCCGCAAGGTGACTGCCGCTGAGGTGGTGACAACGCTGGCCGGCACTGCAGGCACTTTGGGCAGCACGGACGACACGGGCGCCGCGGCGCGCTTCAACAATCCCAACGGCGTGGCAGTCGACAGCGCAGGCAACGTATACGTCGCCGACGGGGGCAACCACACCATCCGCAAGGTCACCGCCGCTGGGGTGGTGACAACACTGGCCGGCACCGCGGGCATGGCGGGCAGCGCAGATGGCACGGGCCCCGCGGCGCGCTTCAACGAACCATTCGGTGTGGCGGTCGACAGCGCGGACAACATCTATGTCGCTGACGACGGCAACTCCACCATACGCAAGATCACCGCCGCCGGGGTGGTAACGACGCTGGCGGGCACCGCAAGCATACGGGGCAGTGCGGACGGTACAGGTGCCGCCGCGCGTTTCAGCTTCCCTACCGGCGTGGCGGTCGATAGCGCTGGCAACGTCTACGTCGCCGACCAGGACAACTCCACCATCCGCAAGGTCACCGCTGCGGGAGTCGTGACGACGCTGGCGGGCACCGCGCGCATGGCGGGCAGCGCGGACGGCATGGCCGCCACCGCGCGCTTCTACCTTCCTACCGGCGTGGCGGTCGACAGCGTCGGGAACGTCTACGTCGCTGACGAGGGCAACTCCAACATCCGCAAGGTCACCGCTGCCGGGATCGTAGCGACGCTAGCGGGCACTGCAAGTTGGGGGAGCGCGGATGGCACGGGTACCGCCGCGCGCTTCAACAGTGCTAACGGCGTGGCGGTCGACAGCGGCGGCAATGCCTACGTCGCCGACTATTACAACTCCACCATCCGCAAGGTCACTGCCGCCGGGGTGGTGACGACGCTAGCCGGCACCGCGGGCATGGCGGGCCGCGCGGACGGCACGGGCGCCGCCGCGCGCTTCTACCTTCCTAGCGGCGTAGCGGTCGACAGCGCGGGTAACGTCTGCGTTGCCGACTTGTACAACCACACCATTCGCAAGGTGACCGCTGCTGGAGTGGTGACGACGCTGGCCGGCACCGCGGGCCTAGTGGGCAGCACGGACGGCACGGGCGCGGCGGCGCGCTTCAACTTTCCTAGCGGCGTAGCGATCGACAGCGCCGGCAACATCTACGTCGCGGACGCGGGGAACTCCACGATCCGCAAGGTCACTGCCGCCGGGGTGGTGACGACGCTGGCCGGCAACGAAGGGGGCAGCGCGGATGGCGCGGGCGCCGCGGCGCGCTTCTACCGTCCTCACGGCGTGGCGGTCGACAGCGCCGGCAACGTCTACGTCGCCGACGAGGGCAACTCTACCATCCGCAAGGTCACTACTACCGGCACCACAACGACGGTTGCGGGGATGGCTGGCATGGCCGGAATCCTTCTCGGCGCAATACCCCGATTTGCGTCTCCACACGGTCTGGCGATCGTCGGTGACTACATCGTCCTCAGCGATGCCGACGCCATCCTCCTACTCCGTCCCGGCACCCAATAATGTCGACGGCAGTGCGGATCGAGCGGTGTTTTGTGGCCGGTGGGCTGCAGGTCGCTGGGTACCTGCATCACGACAACCGGGAGCACGGTGCTGCGACCCACGAGAGCGTGCATGTCATTCCGACGGCCATTGGTCTCGTCCTTGAGGTCTGAGGCTGCGATGACGCGCCGAGAGTACCTTTCAACGAGGTGACGATAATGAACAAGATACAAAGCGCGTGGCTGGGTCTGTGTCTCGTTGTCCTGGCAGCGGCTTCGTGTGACTTTGCGCGACTGCCGGAGCTTGCAGACGACCTCGAGCAGATTGCAGGCGACATCGGCGGTCCGGGAAATGTGGACGGATCTGGCGCCGACGCGCACTTCTACCACCCTGGCGGCGTGGCGGTCGACAGCGCCGGCAACGTCTACGTGGCCGACTTGGGCAACCACACCATCCGCAAGGCCACCGCCGCAGGGGTCGTGACGACGCTGGCCGGCACCGCGGGCATGGCGGGCAGCACGGACGGCGCCGGCGTCGCGGCGCGCTTCAAGGAACCTAGCGGCGTGGCGATCGACAGCACCGGCAACATCTACATCGCCGACACGGGCAACTACACCATCCGCAAGGTGACCGCCGCTGGGGTGGTGACAACGCTGGCTGGCACTGCAGGCATGGCCGGCAGCGCGGACGGCACGGGCGCCGCGGCGCGCTTCAACGAACCTACCGGCGTGGCGGTCGACAGCGCCGGCAACGTCTACGTCGCCGACATGCGCAACCACACCATCCGCAAGGTGACCGCCGCTGGGGCGGTAACAACACTGGCCGGCACTGCGGGCACGACCGGCAGCGCGGATGGCATGGGCGCCGCGGCGCGCTTCAACCAACCCATCGGCGTGGCGGTCGACAGCGCCGGCAACGTCTACGTCGCCGATTATGGCAACTCTATCATCCGCAAGGTGACCGCCGCTGGAGTGGTGACAACACTGGCCGGCACCGCGGGCATGGCGGGCAGCGCGGACGGCACGGGCGCCGCGGCGCGCTTCTACACACCCAACGGCGTGGCGGTCGACAGCACCGGCAACGTCTACGTCGCCGATTATGGCAATTCCATGATCCGCAAGGTCACCGCCGCCGGGGTCGTGGCGACGTTGGCGGGCACCGCACGCGGGGGCAGGGAGGACGGTACGGGCGCCGGCGCGGGCTTCTACCTTCCTAGCGGTGTGGCGGTCGACAGCGCGGACAACATCTACATCGCCGACTATGGTAACTCCATGATCCGCAAGGTCACTGCCGCCGGGGTCGTGGCGACGTTGGCGGGCACCGCAGGTTGGGGCAGCGCGGACGGCACGGGCGCCACCGCGCGTTTCAACGGTGCGAACGGCGTGGCAGTCGACAGCATCGGGAACATTTACGTCGCCGACCAGAGCAACCACACCATCCGCAAGGTCACCGCCACCGGGGTGGTGACGACGCTGGCCGGTAGCGCGGGCATACAGGGGAGCACGGACGGTACGGGCGCCGCGGCGCGCTTCAACAGTCCTACCGGCGTGGCGGTCGACAGCGCCGGGAACGTCTACGTCGCCGACCAGAGCAACCACACCATCCGCAAGGTGACCGCCGCCGGGGTGGTGACGACGCTGGCCGGTAGCGCGGGCATGCAGGGGAGCACGGACGACACAGGCGCCGCAGCGCGCTTCAACTTTCCTATTGGCGTGGCAGTCGACAGCGCCGGCAACATCTGCGTCACCGACCAGGGCTCCACCATCCGCAAGGTAACCGCCGCTGGGGTCGTAACAACGCTGGCCGGCACCGCAGGCATATTCGGCAGCACGGACGGCACGGGCGCCGCGGCGCGCTTCAACGGTCCTGTCGGCGTGGCAATCGACAGCGCCGGGGACATCTACGTCACCGACCAAGGCACCATCGTCCGCAAGGTGACCGGCGCTGGGGTCGTGACAACACTGGCCGGCACTGCGGGAGTTTTCGGGAGCACGGACGGCACGGGCGCCGCGGCGCACTTCAACCGCCCTACCGGCGTGGCAGTTGACAACAGGGGCAATGTGTACGTCGCCGACCAAGGCAACTCCACCATCCGCAAGATTACTCCTACTGGCACTACAACGACGGTCGCGGGAACAGCTGGGATGGCGGGCCTCCTCCTGGGTGCAGCGCCCCGATTCGCATTTCCACAAAGTCTCGCGGCCGTCGATGACCACATCGTTCTCAGCGATACCAACGCCATCCTTCTACTCCATCTCGGCACCCAATAGGGTCGACGACGGTGCGGATCGAGCGGCGCGCTGTAGCCAGAAGGCTGCAGGCCGCTGGGTTGCCGGCATCACGACAACCGGAAGCGCCCGGCAGCGCAGGCGACATCTACGTTGCCGACTCCGGCAACTTCACGATCCGCAAGTCGACCACGGTCGGGAGCGGGTAGAATCATCGGGATGGTCGATCCGGCGCGTCGATGGTTCACGTTCGAGCCGCACGACGATCGACCCGGGCCTCGGTGGCGCGCATGAGGAGCTGGGAATTCCACCGCGACCTCGATCCAGCGGCTCCGCAGCCGCTGTTCGTCCAGCTCGTGCGGGCGATCACCGACGACATCACCGGAGGGCGGTTGACCCCGGGGCAGCGGCTGCCGGGGAGCCGGACGCTGGCGCGCTCGCTCGGCGTGCATCGCAACACCGTGCTCGCGGCGTACAGCGAGCTCGCGGCCGAGGGCTGGATCGTGACGCGCGTCGCCCAGGCGACGGTGGTCGCGGACACGCCGCCGAGCCTCGCGCCGCCGCGCGCGGCCGTGTCCGGTGCCGCGGGCTATGACCTGCCGGCGCTCGCCGATCCGCACGCGCCGTCGCGCTATCCGCCCGGGACGCTGATCCTGGCGCGGGCGGCGCCCGACGTGCGCCTGTTGCCGGCGCGCGAGCTGGCGGCCGCGTATCGCCGCGTCCTGCTCCGCCATGGTTCGAGCCTGCTGTTCTACGGCGATGCGCAGGGCCACCCGCGGCTGCGCGAGGCGCTTGCGACGATGCTGGCCGAGACCCGCGGGATCGCCGCGCGGCGCGAGACAGTGCTGGTGACGCGCGGCAGCCAAATGGCGATCGACGTCATCGCGCGCATGCTGGTCGGCCCCGGCGACCGGGTCGCCGTCGAGGCGATCGGCCACCCGCTGGTGTGGGCGGCGCTGCGCCGCGCGGGGGCCGAGCTGGTGCCGGTGCCGGTCGACCGCGACGGGCTCGACGTCGCTGCGCTCGCCCGCGCGCTGGCGGTGCGGCCGATCCGCGCGCTCCACGTGACGCCGCACCATCAGTTCCCGACGACCGCCGTCATGCCGGCCGCGCGCCGGCGCGAGCTCCTGGCGCTGGCCCGGACCCACCGGTTCGCCATCATCGAGGACGACTACGACCACGAGTTTCACTTCGAGGCGCGGCCGGTATCGCCGCTGGCGAGCGCGGATCAGGCAGGCGTCGTGATCTACGTCGGCACGCTGTCGAAGATCCTCGCGCCCGGGCTGCGCCTCGGATTCGTGGTCGCGCCGCCCCCGGTGATCGAGCGGCTGGTCGCCGTGCGGGTCGGGATGGACCTCCAGGGCGACCAGGCGATCGAGTGCGCCGTCGCGGACCTGTTCGAGGACGGCGAGGTGCAGCGCCACGTCCGCCGGATGCGCCAGATCTACCACGCGCGCCGCGATGCCCTGGTGACCGCGCTGCGCCGCGAGCTCGCCGGGGCGGTCGACGCGGAGGTCCCCGCCGGAGGGATGGCGCTGTGGGCGCGCGTCGCCGACGCGATCGACATCGACGCCTGGGCCGCCGCCGGCCTCGAGCACGGCGTCGCGTTCCGCAGCGCGCGGTACTACGATCTGGGCGGCGCCGCGCTGCCGTACACCCGGCTGTCGTTCACGTTCCAGTCCGAACCCGAGCTCGCCGAGGCGGTGCGGCGGATGGCGCGCGCGCTCGGCCGTGCCGGCTCGCGGGGCGAGATCAGTCGTACCCGCGCCGGACGCCCGCGACGTCGAACGTCCAGTCGATCGTGACGTCCGTGCCCCCGGCATCCGCCGATCGCACCGTGAGGTGGTGCGTCCCGCGATCCAGTCCGTGCAGCATCATGAAGTAGCCGTCGGCGACCGCGCGCTGCGGCGTGCCCGTGATGCAGCTGTCGAACACCGGGACCAGGCTGAGATCGCCGGTGAACGTGAACACGTGCCGGCTGGTCGTGCGGTACGCGAACGGGTCCGGCACCGCGCGACCGTCGACGCTCACCGTCATCGCCGTGACCGCATCGACGATCGGCGCGATGCCGAGCCGCAGGAAGTCGTACAGCGACTGTCCAGGCGCGGGGACGAAGCTGGGATCGGGGCACGGGAAGTCGTTGAGCGCGCCGCCCGGGCTGACCAGGATCGGCTCGTGCGCGGGGATCGTGCAGCGCCGCGCGACGGTCGCGACGCCACCCGGGTCGACCACGCTGGCCAGGAAGAACACGTCGCCGTGCTGTCCGACCTCGCAATCCGCGCCGGTGAGGTCGAACATCGGATTGTGGTCCGCGGGCTGGGCATCGATCCAGCGCCACCAGCGCTGCGACCACTCGACGAGGTCGTGGCCGAGCGGTCTGGCCCCGGGCGGGAACGCGACCGGACCCGCGTCGTGCTCGGCCTGCACGGCGGTGGCGACGGAGGACGGCGGATCGGCGGCGTCGACCGCGCACGAGGCGGCGGCGACGGCGAGCAGGGAAGCGAGCTTGGTCATGGACGACATCGTCGGAGCGCGGCGCGCGCCGGTCGAGATCCAGTTCCGAGATCGCGGCTAGACCAGGCAGCCGGCCGTGTGGCTCGACGCGTGCGATCGCGACTGTCGCAGAACGTTCGGCACAGCGTACCGGTACACGTCGTGGAAATTGGTCATCGGCGATGCGGGCGAGTTGCGCTGTGATGGATGGGAATCTCACCACGCGCAATGCAATGTCCATGTGACCGGGAGTGTGTTGCGCAGTCCGGATCGATCGGGGCATATTGCAGCCGCGTGGCGTCCTCGCGATCGAGGAGCCGGCACGCGCGACGCCGTGATGTGCGCCGCGCGGCGACCCCGAAACTGGAGGTGACTGCGATGCGGAGACTTCGATGGACCATGATCCTGGGAGCGATGGCGCTGGCGTTCTCTGGCTGTCTGACCCCGTCGCCGCCGGATGGCGCCGACACCGAGATCGACGAGGTGCAGAGCGCCACCTCGCTCGACGGGACGGCTGCGACCGATCCGGGCCTGGCCGCAGCGCAGGCCGCAACACCGGCCGCGTCGCATGGCCCGCTGCCGTTCGATCCGTGCCCGTGCATCAATCCGGTCTGCAGGCCCGGCTGCACGAACTCGGTGGTCGTCGCGACCGAGGTCCCGCCGCCGGCCGAGGTTCCGCCGCCGGCCGAGGTCCCGCCGCCGGCCGAGGTCCCGCCGCAGGCCGATCCGTGCCCGTGCACCGATCCGGTCTGCCGGCCCGTCTGCAAGAACCCGTGATCCGGCGCCGGAGCGGTCCCGAAGCCGGGCTCACGGATCGGGCCCGCACGGCCCGGGCTTCAAGTCAACGCGGTGGCTTCACGTCAACCCGCGGTTGACTTCGAGACAACCAGCGGCGCCCCCGGCCGCCAATCTGATTCGTGATGACGGCGCGTTGCGCGGCCGGCCGGCTGGCACCGGCGTTGCTCTCCGGACCGGCGCACCCCGAAAAGGAGAACCATGAAAGTACTCAAGATCACCACCGGCGTTGCCCTGGCCCTCGCGCTCGGCGCGATCACGCTCACCACACCCTCGACGCCCGCCAAGGCGGATCCCGCGAGCTGCGGGAACGTGGTGGCCGCGATGAATGGGGACATCGGCTACGTGATGGATTCCAACCAGCCGATCTCGCAACGCGTCCTCGCCATGACACTGGCGACCAACCAGCTTGCCGATTGCCTCGGTCAACCGCACCCGACACCGGGCTGCTTCAACAGCGCCAGCTACCGGCTGCCGTTCGCGGCCGGGGACATGGGCTTCATAGCCGGAATGGGCACTGGCTTGTTGCGGGTGGGCCAGCCGTTCCCCAGCTCGGCGGTCAACGGCGATGTGTTCTTCATCTACAATCAGCTTGCGTTTTACGTGAACGAGATCGGCAGCTGCACCAACTGACCTCGACGGTCATCACTCAGGGCAGGAACGCGGCGATCTGCTCTGCCACGTACTGCGGATGCTCGTTGTCGAGCGAATGGCCGGTCGCTCTCAGGAACCGCGCATAGCCCGGCGTGTCGATCATCTTCGCCGCGACCGCGCGCGTCCACTCACCGAGCTTGCCGCAGGCGTCGTCGTAGCCGCTGAGCAGCAGCATGGCCTTGTCGTTGCGCAGGTAGAGCGGCGTCGACGTGCCGGGCGCGAGCTGCTGCTGGCTGAACGCGAGCTGCTCGGCGCCGAGTCGCCAGTGCCAGGTCCGGAACCGGGCATCGTAGGTCTCCTGCCGGTCGAGGCGCGCGGCGCGGATCATGGTCTGCTTGCAGCGGTAGTGGTCGGAGTACCAGCACTGCGCCTGGGGCGGGCCGCCGAGTCCCCATACCGGCGACCAGTCGAAGCCGCCATAGAACAGCTCGCGGCGGCGCGCGGCGGGCTCCTCGCCGCCGGCCGGCACCGCGAACTGCGGATCGCCACCCGCCCAGTCGAGCGACTGGTGCACGGCCTTGTCGTTGAGCGGGTTCCAGCGCGTGTCGCAGCCGGACGCGAATGCGTCTCGCCGATCGACATACGACGGCCAGATCGACGCCGGTGACCACGCGACGGTCGCCGTGAGCCACGGCAGGCCAGCGCGGCGGCCGAGCCGCATCGCCAGGTTGCCGCCCAGGCTGCCGCCGATCACCGCGCGCAACCGCGGCTTGAGCTGGCCGCCGAGCTCCGCGTCCAGCTGGTCGACGAACGCGACCAGGTAGTCGTCCAGGAAATCGAGCAGCGGTGTCGAGTGACAGGCAACCGCTGACAGCGGCGAGATCTGCATATGATCGAGGTTGTCGGCGTAGCCGCTGGTCGGCAGATCGACGGTGATCACGGTCCAGTTCCGGTCCTGGCGCGCGGCGAGCGCGGCCGTGAGGTCGTCGCTCTCCTCGACGCGCGAGTCCATGCCCGGAATGAACACCAGGACCTGCGCATCGGGCGCGAGCGCCGGCAGCGGATCCGCGGCGACGCGGCGGCTGCCGCCGTCGACCAGAGGTGTCGCCGACCGGGCGAACGCCGGGGGATTCCGCGCGTGGGCGATCGCGTACCGGGTGTGGATCGCGATGCGCGGCCGCGCGAGCTCGACGCGGGTCAGGAACTGCGGCGCCGGCGTCGATGGGACGTTGACCGGCAGGTACGGCTGGTCGTCCTCGCCCGACACTGCGATCCAGCCCAGGCTCTGGCGCGCCGCTGCCGCGTGCGGGCCGCGCAGCGCGCTGGCCACCTGGTAGGCGCGATCCAGCGCGCGGCTCAGCGCCGGCCCGCTCGCACCGCTGCAGTCCGCGAGCGGGCGCAGGCTGTCCTCGGTCGGATGCAGCTGGACGAAGCTCGCAAACGCGGCCTTGCCGGTGACCGCGAGATCGGCGAACGCGTTGCCCCACGCAGCGTCCGATGGCTCGGTCGCCGAGCCCGCGCGATCCAGCGTGAACCGCCGCGCGGCCAGGCACAGTGCGTGGCCTGCGTCCTTGCGCCGGGTGACGTCGCGCAGCTCGCGGCGGACCCGGCCCTCGTTGGCGCCCAGCGTGCTGCCCGGCGCGCCGACGATCCCGCTCGCGGGCGGCGCATCGTACGACGTGCGCTTCGGCTGCGCGCCGGGCCGGAACCCGGCGATCAGATCCGAGTGCGCCGAGGTCGCCGACCAGTCGAGCATGTTCGCGGGTGCAACCAGGTAGTCGGGGACGCCCAGCGCCGGTGCGCTGCACGGCGCGTCGAGCGGCGGCGTCACATCCAGACGGTCGGTGGCGATCGTGCTGCCGCTGGGCGAGGCCGGGGTCGGCGGCGCCGGTCCGCCGCACGCCCCACCGATCGCGAGCCACACGATCCAGGCCGATCTCCGGGTCGCCATCAGCGTTCCACAATCATTCTCCAGACGGATCATACGCCCACCCCCCGTGATCGGCGATCCCGCCGTGTCATGCACGACGGAGGCCGTGCGGGCGGATCCGCGGGCCGGGCGGCCGTGCGCCGTGCATTCCGCGCGCGTGTCCGGGATTCCGGCCACTCCCGCGCGAGCGAGTGGCGAATCCCCGGACAGTGCGCGCCGCGCAGGCCGGGTAACTCCGTGTCGTCGCTCGCGCGCTTCCCGATCGCAGCCGTGGCACATCCGGTGCAAATTGCCTCACAGCAACAACGATCGTGGATCCGTTCGGCCACGCTCGGGTCGGTGAGGGTGTCGTAGGCGTTATCTGGGTCACCGGCCTGAGCGTGGCAGCTTGCTACTGCACGGTCTCAAGACGCGCAGGTGCCATC
>DATAPF010000460.1:0-8620 GCA_036265355.1 Kofleriaceae bacterium
GGAGGCGTTCGCGGTGGTCCGCGAGGCCAGCGTCCGCCGGACGGGCATGCGGCACTACGACGTGCAGCTGATCGGCGGCATGGTGCTGCACTCGGGCAAGATCGCCGAGATGCGTACCGGCGAGGGCAAGACGCTCGTCGCCACGTTGCCGACGTACCTCAACGCGCTCGACGGCAAGGGCGTCCACGTCGTCACGGTCAACGACTATCTCGCCAAGCGCGACGCCGAGTGGATGGGCCGGCTCCACGGCTTCCTGGGCCTGTCGACCGGCGTCGTGGTCCACGGCCTCGACGACTTCGAGCGCCAGCGCAACTACAACTTCGACATCACGTACGGCCAGAACAACGAGTTCGGCTTCGACTACCTGCGCGACAACATGAAGAACTCGCCGGACCGCATGGTCCAGCGCGGGCTCAACTACGCGATCGTCGACGAGGTCGACTCGATCCTGATCGACGAGGCGCGCACGCCGCTCATCATCTCGGGCTCGGCCGAGCAGTCGGCCGATCTCTACGTCAAGGTCGACCGGCTGATCCCGCGGCTCAAGCGCGAGGTCGACTACACCGTCGACGAAAAAGCCCACTCGGCAATGCTGACCGACGACGGCGTCGAGCGGATCGAGAAGCTGCTCGGCGTCGAGAACCTGTACGCGGCGAGCAACATCATGCTCGTCCACCACGTCACCCAGGCGCTGCGCGCCCACACGCTGTACAAGCGCAACGTCAACTACCTGGTCGAGAACAACAAGGTCATCATCATCAGCGAGGACACCGGCCGCAAGATGGAGGGCCGGCGATGGTCGGACGGCCTGCACCAGGCGATCGAGGCCAAGGAGGGCGTCACGGTCGAGGAGGAGAACCAGACCCTGGCCACGGTGACGTTCCAGAACTATTTCCGGCTCTACCAGAAGCTCGCCGGGATGACCGGCACGGCCGACACCGAGGCCCAGGAGCTCCACCAGATCTACAAGCTCGACGTCAGCGTGATCCCGACCAACCGGCCGATGATCCGCAAGGACCACCCCGACCTGGTCTACAAGAACGAGGCCGGCAAGTTCCGCGCGGTGGTCGCCGACGTCGAGGACTGCCACCAGCGCGGCCAGCCGGTGCTGGTCGGTACGGTGTCGGTCGAGAAGTCCGAGGTGGTCGCCAATCTGCTCAAGTCCAAGGGCCTGCCGTTCAACGTGCTCAACGCCAAGCAGCACCAGCGCGAGGCGGCGATCGTCGCCCAGGCCGGGCGCAAGGGCACGATCACGATCGCGACCAACATGGCCGGCCGCGGCACCGACATCCTGCTCGGCGGCAACCCCGAGGCGATGGCCAAGGACGCGCTCGCCGAGGAGCGCGCCGGGCTGGCCGAGACCGTCGACGGCGCCCAGCCGGTCCCGCCGGCCGGCGAAGAGGCACCCGAGCCGTACCGCGGCTCGATCGAGCCCCGGGTCGACGAGGAGGCCCGGTACCAGGAGCTGCTCGCGAAGTTCAAGGTGCAGTGCGACGCCGAGCGCGAGGAGGTGCTCGCGGCCGGCGGGCTCAAGATCGTCGGCACCGAGCGCCACGAGTCGCGCCGGATCGACAACCAGCTGCGCGGCCGCGCCGGCCGCCAGGGCGACCCCGGGGGGTCGCGGTTCTACCTGTCACTGCAGGACGACCTGCTGCGGATCTTCGGCCTCGACAAGATGACCGGCCTGATGGAGCGGCTCGGCCTCGAGGAGGACGTCCCGATCGAGTCGCCGATGGTGACCCGATCGATCGAGGGCGCGCAGAAGAAGGTCGAGGGCCGCAACTTCGACCAGCGCAAGAACGTGCTGGAGTACGACGACGTGATGAACCAGCAGCGCAAGACGATCTACGCGCTGCGCCGCCAGATCCTGGAGGGCCGCTACCACCGCGAGCCGACCGAGGACGAGGCCAAGCAGGGCATCGTCCCCGAGCCGGTGACGTCGAGCGGCGACTGGACGATCGAGTCGCTGACCCCCGAGCTCAAGCAGTACCTGGGCGGCCAGACCGCGGTCCACCGGCTGGTCCCGGCCGGCGCCGCGGACGACAGCGTCCCGCCGTTCAACCCGCAGACCGCGATCAAGGACAGCGCGCTCACGCTGCCGGACCATCCCGCGCTGGCCGCGCTGGCCGCGCTGGCGACCGGCGACGCGGTGGTCTACCGCGCCGGCGGCGATCCGCCGATCGAGCGGCTGGTCGACGGCGAGACCTACTACGTGGTCGGCACGGCGCCGGGCTCGTTCGCGCTGTCGCGCAGCAAGGACGACGTCAAGAAGGGCATGGCGATCGCGATCGCGCCCCGGCGCGGCCTGATCGACCTGGTCAAGGGCGCGATCCAGGAGCGCGACGACCTGATCGCGCGCGGCGAGCCGCTGACCGAGCGGCTGCAGCGACTGGTCGGCGGCCGGCCGGGCTGGCGCGTGCTGCGGTTCGAGATCTGGCGCCAGTTCGGCGTGCTGCTCCAGCTCGAGAAGCGCTACGACCTGCCGCGCGACGAGCTGCTCGACTCGATCACCCGCGACGTCGCCGCGTCGCTGATCCAGCAGCGCGAGCGGATGTACGACCTGTGCGATGCGCGGATGGCCGCGGTGATCGAGCGCGTGCTGTCCCCCGACGTCGCGGACGACGAGTGGGACTGGGACGAGCTCGAGGACGCGCTCCAGGAGCAGTTTGCGACCCGGTTCGAGCTGTCGCCGGGCACGCCCGACGAGGTCGCCGGCCAGATCTGGCCGGTGATCGAGGACCGGCTCGCCGAGCGCGAGAAGGAGCTGTCGCGCGCCTGGCTGATGCACTTCCAGCGTCAGTTCTGGCTGACCGAGATCGACGAGCAGTGGATCGAGCACCTCAAGACCATGGATGCGCTGCGCGAGGGCATCGGCCTGCAGGGCTACGGCCAGAAGGATCCGAAGAAGGAGTACAAGAAGATCGGATTCGACATGTTCCGCGAGATGATGGACCGGATCCAGGCCAACACGGTCACCAAGCTGCTCCGGGTCCAGATCCAGCGCGAGGAGGAGCAGGTGCAGGTGCCGCAGCTCCAGCACAAGGAGCGCCACCTGGAGGAGCACGGGGTCGCGAACAAGTCGGACGACGAGGTCGCCGCCGCGGTCGAGCAAGACAGTTCGGCGCGCCAGGCGGCAGCACAGAACAAGCGCGCGCGCGGGCGCACGGCGCAGGCCGGGCGCAGCGACGGCGATGGCGCGCGCGCCGAACCGGTGCGCCGCGACCGACCCAAGGTCGGACGCAACGATCCGTGTCCGTGCGGCTCGGGCAAGAAGTACAAGAAGTGCCACGGCAAGGACGAGGAAGCCGCGGCCAGCGAGTGAGCGAGCGAGTGAGTGAGCGAGCGAGTGCCTCGCTCCGCGTGAGCGAGACTGCCCTCGCGGTGATCAGCCGCGCGACGCGACGCGCGGTGGGGTGAATGTCGCGGCTCCGCCGCGACAGAGGGGACGGGAACGTCCCCTTTCGATCGACCGACCGGTCGTTCGCGCGACGCGTCACGATCTCGTGACCGTCGGAGATTGATCTTGTGCGACCGAGGTCGGATGCTCGGCAGCCCTATGCGCATCGGCGTTCCCAAAGAGATCAAGACGCAAGAGTTTCGCGTTGGCCTCACCCCGTCCGGCGTGGCGATCCTGGTGTCACACGGCCACACCGTGCTGATCGAGCACGGCGCAGGCCTCGGCAGCTCGATCCCCGACGAGGCCTACGTCAAGGCCGGAGCGAAGATCGTCGCGACCCGCGACGAGGTCTGGGGCTGCGACATGGTGGTCAAGGTCAAGGAGCCGATCGCGCCCGAGTTCGCGCTGATGCGCAAGGACCTGCTGCTGTTCACCTACCTGCACCTCGCCGCCGCGCAGGAGCTCGGCAAGGAGCTGCTGGCCCGCGGCGTCAACGGCGTGGCCTACGAGACGCTCGAGCCGACGCCGGGCGACCTGCCGCTGCTGACCCCGATGAGCGCGGTCGCCGGGCGCATGGCGGTCCAGGCCGGCGCGATGTACCTCGAGCGCGAGCGCGGCGGCAAGGGCGTGCTGCTCGGCGGCGTGCCGGGCGTCAAGCGCGGCCGGGTGACCGTGATCGGCGCCGGCGTCGTCGGATCCAACGCGACCAAGATCGCGGTCGGCCTGGGCGCCAACGTCACGGTGCTCGACGTCAACCTCAAGACGCTGGCCTACCTCGACGACATCTACGCCGGCCGGATCTCGACCCAGTACTCCGATCCGATCAGCATCGAGCGCGCCGTTCACGAGAGCGATCTGGTGATCGGCGCGGTGCTGATCGCCGGCGCCCGCGCCCCGCGGCTGGTCACCGAGCAGATGGTCAAGGACATGGAGGCCGGCTCGGTGATCGTCGACGTGTCGATCGACCAGGGCGGCTGCGTCGAGACCGCACGGCCCACCACGCACGACAACCCGACCTACCTCGTGCACGACGTCATCCACTACGGCGTGGCGAACATGCCCGGCGCGGTGCCCCGGACCTCGACCTACGCGCTGACCAACGCCACGATCCGGTACGTGGTGACGCTGGCCGATCACGGCCTGGAGAAGGCGGTGAGTGCGGTGCCGCACATCATCACCGGGATCAACACGTACCGCGGGACCGTCCCGCACGCCGCGGTCGCCGAGGCGCTCGGCGTGCCGCACACTCCGTTCCGGACATAGGACAGCGACGCGCGGAGCGATCGCCCGGGCGATCCCGCACGCGATCCCCCCGCGACCGATCAACAATCCGAAATCACTCGGATTGTTGCCCCGGTGGGGTTCCCAGGATTTTCGGGAAGAATTACCGTATGGCGGACGGTAGAGACCTGCGGATGCTGGCCGTACGAGAGAAGCGCGCAGAGTTCGAGCGTCAGGCGCTCGTCCATGCCGACGCGCTGTTCGGCGCCGCGTACCGCCTGACCCGCAACGCGCGCGACGCCGAGGACCTGGTCCAGGACTCGCTGCTGCGCGCGTACCGGTTCTGGGGATCGTTCGAGCAGGACTCCAACTGCAAGGCCTGGTTGCTCCGGATCGTGACCAACACGTTCATCAACGAGTACCAGCGCCGCAAGCGCAGCCGCGAGGTCCTCGACGCGGCGAGCGCCGAGCAGGACGCGACCGACGGCGTGCTGATGCACGCCGCGGCGACCGACCGCCAGTCGCCCGAGCGGACGCTGCTCGAGCGCAGCGTGTCCGACGACGTTCAGCGCGCGCTCGACAGCCTGCCCGACGACTTCCGCACCGCGGTGGTGCTGTGCGACGTCCAGGGCCTGTCGTACAAGGAGATCGCGGACATCATGCAGACGCCGGTCGGCACGGTGATGAGCCGGCTGTTCCGCGGCCGCAAGCTGCTCGCCGCCGCGCTGCGCGAGTTCGCGATCGCCGAGGGCTACGTCAGGCCGGACACCCCGGAGGCGGCCGGCGAGTCGCCCGAGCCCGGCGAGCGCCGGGACGAGACGATCGATCTGGAGAAGTACCGCGCCGCGCGCTCGGTACGTGAGGGTTCGCAATCATGACGCTGTGCCAGAGCATCGAGACCCTGTCGATGGCGTTCCTCGACGACGAGCTGGTCGCCGAGGAGCGCCGCGAGCTGGAGCTGCACCTGCTCGACTGCGCGAGCTGCCGCCATCGCGTCGACGCCGAGCGCGCCGACCTCGAGCTGATCCGCAAGGCACTGGTCGCGCCGCCCGCCCCCGCCCTGCTGAGGGTGCGGATCGCGCGCGCGCTCGACGCCGAGGACGCCGCCGCGGTGCGCAGCGGGCGCCGCCGGTGGTCGAGCTGGCTGTTGCCCGGCTCGGCGATCGCCGCCGCGGCGGCCGCGCTGCTGGTGGTGTTCGCCAGCCCCAGGCGGGTGGACTCGCCGGCGAGCTCGGACGTCGCGACCGTGGTCAAGCGCCAGGGCCTGCCGCTCGAGGTCCAGGGCTCGAGCACCGGGCCGTGGCTGCGCGCCAACTTCGCCCCGGTCGAGCCCCCGCAGTTCACCCAGCCCGGCATCGCCCTGCTCGGGGCCCGGCTGCTGCCCAACGGCATCGCCAACCACGATGCCGCGCTGCTCCAGTACCTCGTGGCGCTGGGGTCGGAGCGGCTGACCCTGACCGCGGTCGTGCTCAAGGACCTGCGGGGCAACGAGTTCGCCGATGGCGAGGGCTACCAGGTAGGCGGGTTGATGCTGCGGATCCACGACGTCAACGGGATGCCCGCGGTGACCTACATCGACCCGGTCGACCATGTCGGCTACGTGTTCGCATCCGAGCACATGACCGCCGGTGAGCTGCTCCGCCTGGTGGTCGCGACGGACCTGATCGAGCGGGCGCAGCAGACCCGGTAGCCGCGCGGCCGGCGGGCGCGGCCGGCAGACAGTCCAGCCCCGGGGCGGCCCCGGTCGGGCGCCAGTCGAGTATGATCGCGTGCGGTGAACCGCCGCATCCTGTTGATCGACGCCGATCCCGGGTTTCGCGCCTCGCTCGCGGAGCAGCTCGGGCGCTATCGGTTCGACGTCGCGGTCGAGCCCGACGCCGATCGCGCGTTCGCGCTCGCCCAGACCGCGCCGCCCGCGCTGGTGATGGTCGCGGTCGAGGAGCCCGACAAGGCCGGGTTCAAGGTGTTCCAGCGCTGCAAGAAGGGCGCGCTCGGCAACGTGCCGATCATGCTGGTGACCTCGAGCGTCGCCCCCGAGAGCTTCGCCAAGCACCGCAGCCTGAAGATCCACGCCGACGACTACCTCGACAAGCGCTCGCTCGCCGGCGGCGAGCTACTCGGCAAGATCGACGGCCTGGTCGGCCTGGGCGAGCCCGCCGACGACCCGGCCGAGGCGATCGACATGTCGCTCGAGGTCGACGAGATCTCGCTGTCGAGCGACGACATGGTGCTCGAGGAGACCGTCGGCGAGGACGACGGCGACGCCATGCCCGGAGCCGACGGCCACCAGGTCGACTCGATGGTCGACGCCGAGACCGACGCCGCGTTCGCCGCGCTGCTCGGCGACGACCCGTTCGCGGCGCCGGTCGCGACCACGGTCGCCGGGCCGCCCGTGCTTGCCGGGCCGGCGGCGCCTGCCGAGCCACCGGCGCCTGCCGAGCCGCCGGCGGCGCTACCGCCGGAGCGCACGACGAGGCCGGACGACGAGACCAGCGCGGTGACCGCGGTGCCCGCGCCGATCCACGACACCGGCCTGCCAGCGGACAGCGGTGGGATCGACTTCGACTCGTTCAGCCGCGAGTCGATGCGCCCGCCGGTCGAGCTGATCGCGCGGGCGCGCCAGGAGCGCGAGGACGAGATCCGCCGGCAGCAAGCGGCGCGGCCGTCGGCCGGCATGTCGATCCCGCTCGACGTCGAGGATCTGGAGCACGTCGAGGACGAGCCGGCGCCGCTCGCCCCGGCGCCGTCGCCCGCGCCCGCGCCGTCGCCCGCGCCCCCGGGCGCGCCCACCGCCGAGGCCGAGGCCCGGCGCAAGTTCATCGAGGCATCGACCGTGGTCGAGGCGCCCGCCCCGGCCCTGCGCGCGAGAGAGACCCAGACCGGCAGCTACAACACCGCGCCGGTCCCCGACCTCGGGCTCGACGAGATCGCGCGCGCCGAGGCACCGACCGATCACTCGGGCGTGTTCGATCGCCGCGCGCTGCGCAAGATCGGCGAGCTCGAGCGCACGATCGCGCAGCTCAAGACCGAGCTCGATCGCGCGCGCGCCACCGCCGACGCATCGGCCCGCGGCGCCAACCGCGAGCGCGAGTTCCTCAACCTGCGCGAGCAGATCACCGCGAAGGACCGCGACCTGCAGCGCGCCCGCGACGACGTCCGGACCCGCGATCGCGAGCTCGCCGAGCTCGCGGACCGGCTGCGCGAGGCCCACCAGGCGCGCGCGCAGCTCGACGCGCGGACCGCGGCGCTCGAGCAGCGCGGCGCCGCCGACGCCAGCCGCGCCGCGGCGCTGGAGGCCCGCGAGCGGGCCACCGCCAACCAGCTCGCCATGCTGCACCAGGAGCTCGAGGCCAGGACCCAGGCGGCGACCACCGCCGAGGCCACCCGGGTCCAGCTCGACCGCGAGCTCGCCGGCGAGCGCGCGCTGCGCGCGGCCCACGCGTCGGACGCCGAGCGCGCGCTGCGGCTCGAGCGCGAGCAGCTGGTCGCGCGCCACCAGGCCGAGCTGTCCGCGCTGCGCGGCGAGGCCGCCGCCGCCCGCGACGCCGCGCTCGCCGCGCTGCGCGACGAGCTCACCGCCGAACACGAGGACGCGGTCCACGCGGCGGTGGCCGCGGTCCACGCCGAGCTGACCGGCTGGGCCGAGCGCGCTGCGAGCCAGCGCGACGCGGCGCACGCCGCCGAGCTCGCCGAGCACAAGGCCGAGCAGCTCGCGGCGCTGGCCCGGTTGACCGAGGAGCGCGATCAGGCGATCGCGCAGGTGGCGAGCGAGCGCGAGGCAGCGGTCGCTGCGGTCGAGGACGAGCACCACGAGGTGATCGCGCGGCTGCAGGGCGAGCGCGCCGCCGAGCTCGCGCAGGTCCGCGACGACGCCGCGCTGCAGCTGACCCGGGTGCGCGACGAGCTGACCGGCGAGCTCGCCTACGTCCGCCAGGAGGCCGAGAGCCGGATCGCGGCGATCACCGCGGCCAAGGACCGCGCGGTCGCCGAGCTGGTCGGCGA
>DATAPF010000461.1:0-3495 GCA_036265355.1 Kofleriaceae bacterium
GACGGCGTGTACTGGCCGTTCTGGATCGTCACGTACTGCGTGAACAGGTAGCCACCTCCGGTATAGACGCTCAGCGCGAGCTGGACACCGAGGAACACCAGCACGGCCTGGGCGTGCGCGGGGCGCGCGCCGATCGCGACCAGCAGGCTGAGGGCGGCGACCGCGGCGCCGAAGCCCCAGCCGAACGGCGTGCGGGTCCACAGCACGAGCGACACCGCCATGAACGCGCCGAACGCGGCGAGCGCGATCCGCGCGAGCCCGGGACGGCGGCCGGTCGCCAGGAACAGGCCGCCGACCACGGCCGGGCCGCACAGCCCACCGGCGCTCACGAACGCCGCGGCGAAGTTGCCCGAAGCGCCGGTGCCCACACCCGTGATCGTGGCGACGCCCGAGTAGGTCCACATCTCGAACTTCTCGAACCGCCCGCCCACGAGCAGCGCCGCGACCCCGTGGCCGAACTCGTGGACGTAGATATGTAGCCAGCGGAACGGCGCCAGGAGCCACCAGGTATGCTCCGGACTGGGGATCAGAAACATCGCGAGGGTGATCGCGACGCTGCCGATCAGAGCGATCGCAGCCTGGCGCGACGCCTGGCGCCGAGGCGACCCTGGCAAGCGCGGTTGTTCCACCATCCTACCAATGTAGACCGCGGTGCGCCCCCGGGCCACCCCCGCGAAACCGTCACGGCAATGGGCTAGTACAGCGGCCACTCCGCCGGGCGCAAGTTCACGCGGTGATCCTCGTAGGTGTAGCGGTGTGGCGGCACGTAGGTATGCACCGGATCGACCGGCTCGACCGGGATGAGCATCACATCCGGATACCGCTTGGCCCGGGCGATCTCGACGGTGCAACCGGCCTCGCGCATGATGTGCTCGGACGTCGAGCCGAGGATCAGCCGCTCCAGCGGGGTGAGCCGCTTGCTGCCGACGATGATCAGGTCTGCGCCGATCTCCTCGGCGAGCGCCAGGATCTCCGGCGCGGGCTTGCCGATCCGCGCGTGGACGAAGAAGTGCACGCTGCCGTGGACGTCGGCCTGGTCGAGCTCGTGCTGGGTCTCGGCGGCGAGGGCCTCCTGGACGCGGGCGGCGTACATATAGTCGACGCCGTTGTACGACGGCAGGGCAGGGATTGCCTCGCGGGGGTCGACGACGCACACGACGTGCAGGACATGAAACGGCGCACGCCCGGCGAGCGTTACCGCGCGGTGGAGGGCGGCGCGGCCGCTCTGGCTGAAGTCGTAGCCGACGACGACCGGACTGATCGGCAAGCTCATGGTCGCGAGCGCAGCAACGCTCGTGCCACGGCTGACCCCGCCGGACGGGATGACGGGGAGTGGTGCAGCGGGCGGCGGCTGCCGCACGCCGCGCGCAGCCGCTCGCAACCTCGATCAGCGCTCTTGCGGTGTTTCGCGCAACAGGCCATGGTCGATCGATGGCGACAGTCGAGATCACGGTCGATAACTTTCAGCAGACGATCGAGAAGCCGGGGATCGTCCTGCTCGACTTCTGGGCCTCGTGGTGCGGTCCGTGCAAGGCATTTGCTCCGGTGTTCGAGGGCGCGTCCGAGACGCACCAGGACATCACGTTCGGCAAGATCGACACCGACGCCCAGCACCAGCTCGCCGGGGCGTTCGAGATCACGGCGATCCCGACGCTGATGCTGTTCCGCGACGGCGTGCCGCTGTTCCGGCACTCCGGGACGCTGCGGCCCGCGGAGATGGAGCAGCTGGTCGCCCGGGCCCGCGCGCTCGACATGGAGAAGGTCCGCGCCGAGATCGCGGCCCACCAGCACGAGCACGGTCCGGACTGCAACCACGAACACGGCGAGGCCGACGACGATGAGGACGCCGTCGGCGAGGATGCCGACGGCGGAGACCGCGAGCACTGACGGAACCGCTCGTGGCCGTCGGCGATACCCTGGCCACGGAGGGTTCACGTCGAGGTCGACGATGGGCTCGACGTCTACGGCCACGTCAAACGTCAACGAGCGAGGTCAAGGTCAAGGTCGACGTCTTCCGGCGATGCGGCTGCGGTCCCGGCGGAAGGTGAACGCAAATCCGGGACGGTCGTGGCCGCAGAGCTCCGATCCGCGCGGCAGCCCTCGCGTCGCCAAGATGCGATCTGACCGGAATCGCTTCCGATTTCGGCGCGAAAAACGGCCGCGTACCGTATGCGAGCATGCCGCGGAGACGCGCGGCGAGATGGAGCAAGAGGATCTCTGAGAGGCCCGATGCTGCCAGAAACTGTGGGCTTCACTGCTCTCGGTGGGTATAGATAACGCATAGCAGAGCTACCAGCGTGTTACAGAGATGGAGCGAGCAAACCTACGCTGGCGACCGATGGCCAAAGGTGCCGCCCGAGTTGTTCAGCATCGCCTGGGGGCGCGCATGCAGGCGCTTCGTGCCGATCGCGAGCTCACGCAGGAAGCGGTCGCCGATCGAATCGGCATCTCGCAGAAGTACCTGAGCGAGCTCGAGCGCGGGCAGAAGTCACCGAGCTGGGAGACCCTGGTGGCGATCGCGCACAAGGGCTTCGACATCAAGCTCGCGTCGCTGATGTTCGGCATCGATGAGGACATCGGCGCCGAGGCCAAGCACATCAACGACGTGCTCGCCGGCCGGCCCAAGGAGGCTCGCTACGACGTGCTGCGCGCGGTCGAGCTGATCCTGCGCGCCGGCGAAGGCTCGAAGTAGCCGCGCGCGGGCGCTCGGTCGGCGCCGCGCCGTCGATTGCGTCCGTCACATCGCGGTGGCCGCCTGCGCGATGAACCGGGTGCGCCGTGTTACGGTCAAGCGTGCAGTTCCGGTGCGCGCTGATCGCGATCTGCGGGATCGGCGCCGCCGGTGCGGTTGCCCGGGCCGACGATCCGCCCGCCGCCGGGGCCAGCGATCCGCCCGCCACCGGCGTCGGCGATCCCCCGGCGGCCAGGCCGCCGACGACCCGCGCCGAGAACCCGCGCGACGTGTTCGGTCTGCCCCGGGCGGCGGCCGGCGCGGAGAATCCGCGCGACGTGTTCGGCCTGCCCCGGACCCCGTCCGCGCCGTCGTGCGACGATGGGCTGGCGTTCGGCTGTGCGATCGCGACCGATCGGCTCGATCCGGCCACGCCGTACGCGCTGTCGACCTGGCTGTCGCGCGACTACCTGCGGCGGCTGCCGGTCGCGGATGCGACCCAGGACCTCGTGGCCAGCTACGCGCTCGGCGCGTTCCGCGACGAGGCCGGGGTGGTGATCGGCGGGGCGACCGGGCTCGAGAACCGCTGGACGATCGACGGCGCGCCGGCCGACAACCTCCGCACCGGCGCGGCCGACACGCTGGTGCCGATCCAGTTCCTCGACGGGATCTGGGTCAGCGCCGGCGGGTTCTCGGCGCGCGATCGCGCGAGCACCGGCGGCACGATCGACGCCCGGCTGCGGCGCGGCACCGAGCACCACGAGCTCGAGGTCGACGCGTGGACCGGGCTGTCGCGGTCGCCGAGCGTTCCGCCGACCGCGTCG
>DATAPF010000462.1:0-27845 GCA_036265355.1 Kofleriaceae bacterium
CGAGGGCGCCACGGGGTGCTTGGCGTCGATCAGGCGGCCCGCGGGCCTGTCATCGCCAGGAGCGGTCACGGGCTTTGCGTCGGCGGCCACGGGCTTTGCCTCGGCAGGTGCCGCGGGCTTCTCGGCCGTGGGCGCGGCAACCGGCGGTGCCGGGGGCCCGGCCGGTGCGGGCGGAGCCGCGGGCGTGGCCGGCGGAGTTCCCGAGGGCGACGCGGCGGCCGCCGGCTCGGTACGCGCCGGTGGTGGCGGGACGTGGGGCTCGTGCGGGCCGTCGCCGCCGCGCGACAGCTGGCTGATCGCATACCCGCCGCCGCCGGCCGCCACGCACAGGGAGGCGACGCCGGCGATCAGCCAGCCGCGGTTCGCGCGGCTCCGGTGGGTGACCTGGCCGGCGCCGCGCGACACGCTGGTGCCCTGCGACGGCGGCCAGCTGCGCGGGGTGAGCTGCGCGGGCGAGATCGGGATCGGGGTCGCCAGCCCGCCGCCGGCGGTCAGCGGCGAGCCCATGCCCTGCAGCGAGCTGCGCTGCTGCAGCGTGCGCATCGCCCGCGACGCCGACTGCGCCGCCGAGATCGGATCGGTCGCGAACGGCGCCAGCATGCGCGCGAGCTCGCCGACGTTCTGGTGGCGCTGGCTGGGGTCCTTCTCCAGACAGCGCATGATCACGGTGTCGAGCCCGGTCGGCACCGGCACCGGGATCGGCGCCGGCGGCTCGAGGCCGACCTTGAGCACGAGCTCGGCGTAGCTCTCGCCGGAGAACGGCAGGCGCCCCGTGATCAGCTGGTACGTCACCACGCCGAGCGACCAGATGTCGCTGCGCGGATCCGCGGCGCGGCCGCTCTTCATCTGCTCGGGCGCCATGTAGCTCGGCGTGCCGATCACGGTCTGGGTGCCGGTGAGCTCGTCGTAGCCGACCGGCGTCTTGGAGATCCCGAAGTCGAGGATCTTGAGCAGCATCGAGCCGTCGGGCCGCCGGGTGATGAAGAAGTTCGACGGCTTGACGTCGCGGTGGACGATGCCGAGCGCGTGGGCCTCGGCGATGCCCTCGCACGCCTGGAGCAGCAGGTCGACGACGATCGCCGGCTGCTGCGGCCCGTGGTGGCGCAGGATCTGGTTGAGGTCGTTGCCGTCGAGGAACTCCATCACCATGAACGGCACGCCCTCTTCGGTCGTGCCGACGTCCATGACCCGCGCGCTGTGCTCGCTGCGCAGCTTGACCGTCGCCTGGGCCTCGCGCAGGAAGCGCTGCACCGTCGAGTCGCTCTGGGTCAGCTCGGGGAGCAGCACCTTGATCGCGACCGGCTGGTGGAGATAGAGGTGCGAGGCGCGCACGACGTGACCCATCCCGCCGGTCCCGATCAGACCGTCGATCCGGTACTTGCCCAGCAGGAGGGTCCCTGGCGCCAGGTCCACCCCGGGGAATGTAGCAGCTCGCCGCGCCCGGTCCGTCGCAACTGCGCCACAACCCAGGGCGCCAGCCGGCGCGGTCCGCCCGAGGGCCCCCAGCCCGCCCGGAGCGGCCGAGGGTGCTCGCCGCCGGGGCCCCCGCCGCGGTGTGATCGACGTGATCGACGCCCGGGCGCAAAACGCTGCGGGCTACAGGGTCGTCAGCCAGTGATCGTGCCGGGAATCCGAGCCCTTGACGATCGAGAAGAACGCTTCCTGGAGCCGGCGCGTCACCGGGCCCGCCTCGCCGCGGCCGATCCGGCGATGGTCGATCTCGCGGACCGGCGTGATCTCGGCCGCAGTTCCGGTCAGGAACACTTCCTCGGCGATGTAGAGCTCGTCGCGCGAGATCGGCTCCTCGCGGACGTCCACGCCTTGCTCGCGCAGCAGCTGGATCGTGGTGTCGCGCGTGATCCCGGCCAGGATCGCGCTCGACGTCGGCGGCGTGCGCACCACGCCGTGCTTGACCAGGAAGATGTTCTCGCCGGTGCCCTCGGCGACATGGCCCTGCGGGTCGAGCATCAGCGCCTCCTCGAACCCGCTCCGGTTGGCCATCCGCTTGGCGAGCACCGACGGCACGTACTGGCCGCAGATCTTGCCCTTGTTCATCACCGCGTTGCTGTTGGCGCGGGTGAAGCCCGAGATCATGCAGCGGATCCCGCGCTTGAGGCCCTCGTCGCCGAGGTAGGCGCCCCACTCGTAGCACGCGACCATCGTGCGCACCGGCGACTCCAGCGAGCCCAGGCCGAGCGCGCCGTAGCCGAGGTACACCAGCGGCCGCAGGTAGCACGCCGAGATCCGGTTGGCGCGCACGACCTCGGTGCACGCCGCCATGATCTGATCGCGCGTGTACGGGCAGTCGATCGTGCAGATCAGGCACGAGTCGAGCAGCCGCTCGACGTGCTCGCGCAGGCGGAAGATCGCCGAGCGACCATCGGCGCGCTGGTAGGCGCGGATCCCCTCGAACGCGCCGACGCCGTAGTGCATCGTGTGGGCGAGCAGGTGCTCGGTCGCCTGGTCCCATGGTACGAGCGAACCATCGATCCAGATCGTGTCGAGCTTCTTGATGCCCATGCCCGCTTCGTAGCAACGCACCGCCGCAATCACAAGCGATAGTTCTCCGACCTGGCGGTCGGTACAGACGACGCGGCGCGGCTGCGAACGCTGCTACGCGGCGGCGATCGGCTGCGCGGTGACCAGCCGGAGGTACGCGGACCGGACGTCGTGCTGCCAGCGCTCGACGTGCTCGAGCAACACACCTCCGTCGGGGAACCCGGAGCGCCGCGCGAGCTTGTCGAGCTCGTCCCGGGCCTCGGGCAGGCGGTGGATCGGTTGATCGTGAACCACGCGCAGCCGGTGCTCGATCTTGCGCAGGAAGCGGTAGCCCTGGGCGAGCAGCTCGAGATCGCGCGCCGGGGCGATCCCGGCCGCCGCCGCGGCCTCCAGCGCCGCGACCGTGCCGGTGGTGCGCAGCGCCGGGTGGGCGTGGCCGTGGACCAGCTGCAGATACTGCGCCGCGAACTCGATGTCGACGATGCCACCGGCGCCGAGCTTGAGGTCGCGCCGGCTGCCCGGACCGCCGAGCTCGCGCTCGATCCGCTCGCGCATCTGGCGGATCGCCTCGCCGATCGCGAGCACCCCGCCGGCGGCGTCGGGCGGCTGGCCGTACACCGTGTCGGCCGCGAGCCGGGCGACCTGATCGCCGAGCGCGCGATCGCCCGCCACCGGGCGCAGCTTGATCAGCGCCTGGCGCTCCCACAGCCGGGCGTCCTCGGCGTGGTAGCGCCGCCAGCCGGCGAGCGAGGTGACCAGCAGGCCGGCCGAGCCCGACGGCCGCAGCCGGGTGTCGATCTCGTAGAGCCGGCCGCGCGGGGTGCGCTGGCGCAGCGCGCCGAGCAGGCGCTGGGCGCAGCGCGAGAACCACTCGACCGCGGCGAGCGGCACCGCGCCGTCGGACTCACCGTCGTCGCCGGTGTACACGAACACCACATCGAGATCGGCGGCATAGCCGAGCTCGTGGCCGCCGAGCTTGCCCAGGCCCAGCACGGCGAGCCGCGCGTCACCCGGCGGCCGGCCGTGGCGCGCGGCGAGCTGGCCGGCGATGATCGCGAGCGCGCGCTCGAGGCAGGCCTCGGCGATCGCGGTGAGCTCGGCGCACACGGCGAGCGGATCGAGCGCACCCGCGAAGTCGGCGAGCCCGACCCGCAGCACGTGGCCGTTCTTGACCTCGGCGATCGCGCTCCACCCCTGCTCGGGATCGCCCGCGTCGACCGCCGCGAGCCGGGCGTCGAGGTCGGCGGCGACCTGGGCGACCGAGCGCGACGGCGCGGTCTGGCCGAGCTCGATCAGGAGGTCGATCAGCTCCGGGGTGTCGACCAGGGTGCGGGCGAGGTACGTGCTGGCGCCCAGGATCGAGCCGAGCAGCCGGATGATCGCCGGGTTCTCGTCGAGCAGCCGCCAGATCGACCACGCCGCGCCGCGCCGCGCGATCAGATCGCCGACCGCGCGCAGCGCCTGATCGGGGTCGGCGCTCGCCGCGATCTCGCCGAGCAGCGCCGCGCCGATCCGGGCGGTCCGCTCGGACGCCGCCGGCGACAGCGGCGAGTCGCTGCTGCGCCGGGCGCGGGCGAGCTCGGCGCGCGCCGCCGCGATGTCGTGGAATCCCAGGCCGGCCAGCGTGTCGGCCTCCTCGTCCTCGGTCAGCTCGCCGTGCAGGATCGCGGTGACCTCGGCGCGCCCGTCGCCGGGATCGCCGAGCGTCGCGAACAGCCGCGACACCGCGGCGGTGTACTTGACCAGCTCGATCGCGAACCCGACGTCGCTCGCGTAGCCGAGCCGCCGCGCGAGCACCAGCCGGCGGGCGTTGTCGTCGGGCACGATCTGGGTCTGCAGCCCGCCCTCGAGCTGCAGCACGTGCTCGGTGTGGCGCAGCCAGCGGTACGCCCGCCACAGCGCGAGGTGCTCGTGGTCGGCGATCAGCCCGGCGAACAGCAGGGCGTCGAGCGCCGCCAGCGTGCCGCGCACCCGCAGCCCGGGGCGCTTGCCGGCGTGGATCAGCTGGAGCGCCTGGACGAAGAACTCGATCTCGCGGATCCCGCCCTCGCCGTTCTTGAGGTCGAAGCCGCCGCTGTCGCCGCGCTTGTGCGGCCGGACCAGCTCGCGCTTGATCCGGCGGTTGAGGTCGCGGACGTCGTCGATCACCGTCGCCGAGGTCAGCCGGGGGAACACGAACGGCCGCAGCGTGCGGAGCAGCTCGGCGCCGAGCGCAGCGTCGCCCGCGCTGACCCGGGCCTTGAGCCAGGCCTGGCGCTCCCACGGCCGCCCGAACGTCTCGTAGTAGCGCTCGGCCTGGGCCAGCGAGTTGGCGATCGCGCCGCGCGCGCCCTCGGGCCGCAGCCGGAGGTCGACGCGAAACACCGTGTCGCCCTCGGTGACCTCCGACAGCGCCGCGGTGATGCAGGTGCACAGCTTGGCGAAGTACTCGTGGAGCGACAGCGGGCCGACCTCGCCGCTGTCCGACGAATAGACGTAGATCACGTCGACGTCGGACGAGAAGTTGAGCTCCTCGCCGCCGAGCTTGCCCATCCCGATGACCACCAGGTGCGCGTCGCGTTCGCTGCCGTCGTCGTCGACGTAGCGCGGCGCCCCGTAGCGCGCCCGCAGCGCGCCGTCCCAGAACCGGATCGCGGCATCGAAGCAGGCGTCGGCCAGCCGGGCCAGCTCGCGGCCGACCTCGGTGTCGAGCCCGAGCTCGAGCTCGCGGACCCCGAGCCGGACCAGCTCGTCCGCCCGGACGCTCCGGAGCGCGGCCTGCAGATCGGCCGGGGTCCGGGCCGGCGCGGCGCGCGCTGTGACCTCCGCCACGAGAACCTCGCGCGGCTTTTCCCGGCGCAGGTACGGATCAGACGCCACCCTCCCCAGACGGTGGGGATCCCGGGTCAGCAGCGTGGCGAGGTAGGGTGCCGACTGGCAGCACAGCGTGGCGATCCGCTGCGCCGGATCGCCCAACCCAGCGAGATCCAGCGCGGTTTGCGCCGCGGCATCGAACAGCCGCTCGGCGCGGCGGAGCGCGTCGGCGGCGTCGGGGGCGCCGCGCGCCAGGTCCGCGGGACGGATCACCGGCCCACCATACCTTGACACCCGGCACATCCCGAATTACCTAAGGTCTTGATTCTCCACGCCATGCGCGATCTCTACGAAGTCCTTGAAGTCGATCGGCAGGCGAACCCTTCCGAGCTCAAGAAGGCGTACTACCGCCTCGCCAAGAAGTACCACCCCGATCACAACCCGGGGGACAAGGAGGCCGAGGACAAATTCAAGGAAGCGTCCAACGCGTACTCGATCCTCTCCGACGACGACCAGCGCCAGCGCTACGACCGGTTCGGGTTCGACGGCATCCGCAGCGTCAACGGCCAGGCCGGCGGGTACACCAACGTCGAGGACATCCTGTCGGCGTTCGGCGACATCTTCGGAGATTTCTTCGGCGGTCGCGGCGGCGGCCGCCGCCAGCCGCGCGGCGCCGATCTGCGCGTCGATCTGCAACTGACCTTCGCCGAGGCGGTGTGGGGCGTCACCAAGGACGTCAAGGTCGCCCGCGAGATCGCCTGCGCGACGTGCGGCGGCAACGGCGCGCGCCCGGGCAGCAAGCCCGAGATCTGCCGGACCTGCCAGGGCAAGGGCCAGGTCGTCCACGCCCAGGGCTTCTTCATGGTGCAGACCACGTGTCCGCACTGCCGCGGCGCCGGCAAGTCGATCAAGGACCCGTGCGACGACTGCCACGGCCGCGGCCTGCGGCCCGAGACCTCGACGCTCAACGTCACCGTGCCGGCCGGCGTCGACGACGGCCAGACCCTGCGGCTCGCCGGCAAGGGCGAGACCGCACCGGGTGGCACCACCGGCCATCTCTACGTCGTGCTCCACGTCCAGGGCGACGAGCGGTTCAAGCGCGACGGCGAGGACGTGCTGACCGAGGTGCCGATCAGCTTCGTCAAGGCGGCGCTCGGCGGTGAGGTCGAGGTCCACACGCTCGAGGAGCGCTGCACCGGCTCGGCGACCGTCGAGCTCAAGCCTGGGATCCAGCCCGACGAGGTGATCGTGCGCCGCGGCCAGGGCATCCCGCGGGTCGGCGAGAGCGGGCGCGGCGACCACGTCCTGCAGTTCAAGGTCGACATCCCCAGGAAGCTCACGCCGCGCCAGGAAGAGCTGATGCGCGAGCTCGCCACCGAGCTCGGCGAGACCGTGCGCGCCGAGAAGCGCGGCCTGTTTCACCGCAAGAAGTAGCGCCGGTCGAGGGCGTGAGCGGCCGGCCGGTCAGCCCGGCTTGGCGGCGAGCAGCTCGCGGACCCGGGTGATCGCCGACACCGCGCTGGGCCAGCCGACGTAGAACGCCAGGTGCGTGATCAGCTCGACGAGCTCGTCCTGGGTGACGCCATTCTCGATCGCGCGCGGGAAGTGAAAGCTCATCTGCTCGGTCTTGCCGGTCGCGATCAGCGCCGCGCACGTGATCAGGCTGCGGTCGCGCTTCGACAGCTGCGGGCGCTCCCAGACGTCGCCGAACAGCACGTCGTCGGTCAGCTGGGCGAGCTTGGCCGCGATATCTCCGAGCGTCTTCTGGGCGGTCTTGGTCATCGGGCTTTCTCCTTACTTCGTGAATCCGACGACCGGCGTGGGCGGGCCGCCGTCGAGCAGGTAGTCGGGCGTCGCCTTGTCGATGTGGCCGATCAGGCCCTTGTACAGGCCGTAGCCGACCAGCTTGCGCAGCCGCGGCGGGAACTCGCGCGCGATCTCGGCCGGGATGCCGAGCTGCTGGTTCTCCTGCTGGCGCAGCCAGCCGGCGCAGTAGTTCATCGCGATGCCGAGCCGGGGCTCGTCGGTCTGGTTGCCGCCGCCGCCGTGCCAGATCGAGCCGTCGAACACCAGCACGCTGCCGGCCGCCATCTCGGCGGCGATCGGCTTGACCCGCTCGCCGAACGGCTGCGGCGAGCGATCGGCCTGGTGGGTGCCGGGCACCAGTCGGGTCGCGCCGTTGGCCGCGGTGAAGTCGGTCAGCGCCCACATCGTGTTGCAGATGATCGAGACGTGCGGCTTGGGCAGCGGGATCAGCTGATCGTCGGCGTGCAGCGGCTGGTCGACCTCGCCCGGCCCGATGTCGATCGACGACAGCGACGACACCAGGCAGCCGCGGTCGAGCACGCCCTCGATGATCGGCAGCACCCGCTCGTGGATCGAGATCGGGTGGTAGATCGCGCCGTGCACCAGCAGGTTGTAGATCCGCAGCGTGCGCACGCCCTCGAACAGGTTCGCGGCCGGCCGGGTGGCGAGCTCGCGCTCGAGCCGGCGCACGTCGTCGCGCAGCGCGGCGACGGTGTCGGCGTCGATCACGCGCTCGACGATCGTGTAGCCGTCGCGCTTCATCCGCTCCAGGTGGCTGTCCAGCTCGGCGCTCGGCTCCTGCGACATGCAACCGGTTTTCGGCGGTCGGCGTGCCCGGGTCAAGCCTTTGCCCGCGGCGCGGCGGGTCCCGGTGGTAAGGTCACCGCGAGATGACCACCCCTCAGCACGACGCGGCGCGCGCCGCGTTCTCCGACATGGCTGCCAGCACCCAGGACGACTGGCGGATGATCGGCGCCGAGTTCGTCCGGTTCGCCGGCGGGCTGGCCGACCGCGTGCTCAAGCACCTCGCGCTGCTCGACGGCGACTACGGCGGGTTCCCGGTCGACCGGCTGACCCACTCGCTGCAGACCGCGACCCGGGCCCACGCCGACGGCCGCGACGAGGAGTACGTGGTGTGCGCGCTGCTCCACGATATCGGCGACACGCTGGGCACGTTCAACCATCCCGACATCGCCGCGGCGATCCTCCGGCCGTTCGTATCCGAGGACAACCTCTGGATGGTCGAGAAGCACGGCATCTTCCAGGGCTACTACTTCTTTCACCACATCGGCATGGACCGCAACATGCGCGAGGCGTTCCGCGGCCATCCATACTTCGCGCGCACCGAGGAGTTCTGCGCGAAGTACGACGCGCCGGCGTTCGATGCCCGGGGCGAGACCCGGCCGCTGGCGTTCTTCGAGCCAATGGTCCGCCGGGTCCTGGCCCAGCCCCGCCAGTCGATCTACACCGCGGTCACCGGCCGCTGATCACAGCGCTGCGAGGAAGTCCGCAACCGGCGGCGTGATCAGCGGGTAGTCGACCAGGAACGCGTCGTGGCCGTTCGGGGTCGCGATCTCGAGGTGGGTCACCGCGACGTCGGCCGCGCGCATCGCGGCGTGGATCCGCCGGGTCTCCTCGGGCGGGAACAGCCAGTCGGTGTCGAACGACACCAGCAGCGCCGGGGCGCGCAGCGCGCGGAACGCGGCGGTCAGCGCGCCGAACTTCTCCTCGAGATCCATCTCGTCCATCGCGGCCTGCACGCGGAGGTACGAGTTGGCGTCGTACGCGGTGGCGAACTTCGCGGCCTGGTACTCGAGGTACGAGTCGACCTCGAACTGCCGGGTCCCGCCGCGCCGGCGCCGCCCGAACTTCTGCTCGAGCGCGGCCTCGGACAGGTACGTCATGTGACCGACCATGCGGGCGAGCTGCAGCCCGCGCTGGACCTCGCCGGTGCCGTAGTAATCGCCGCCGCGGAACGCCGGATCGCTCTGGATCAGCTTGCGGCCGATCAGGTGCCAGCCGACGCTCGCGACCGGCACCGCAGCCGCCGCGGCCATGCAGACCAGCGAGCCGACGCGCTCGGGGTACAGTGCCGCCCACATCAGCACCTGCATGCCGCCGAGCGAGCCGCCGATCACCGACTTCCAGCGCGCGATCCCGAGGTGATCGGCGATCCGGCGCTGCGACTCGATCATGTCCTCGACGGTGACCCACGGGTAGCGCGAGCCGTACGGCGCGCCGATCTCGGGGTCGATCGTCGCCGGCCCCGTCGTCCCCCACGGCGAGCCCGGGAAGTTCACGCACACCACGAAGTGATCGGACAGGTCGATGCCCTTGCCGTAGCCGACGAGGCCGTCCCACCACCCGGCGGCCGGATCGGTGGGCGCGTACTTGCCGGCGGCGTGGGCACCCGGCGACAGCGCGTGGCAGACCAGGATCGCGTTGTCGCGCGCGGCGGACAGCCGGCCGAACGTCTCGTAGACGATCGTGAACGGCGCGATCCGCTGGCCGTGCTGGAACTCGAAGCCGTCGTCGAGCTCGAGCTGCCGCGGTGGCTCGCAGACGAAGGTCGTCCCGGACAGCTGGGGGACCGGGGCGGTGCTTCGTCGCGGGTGGGTCGCGGCCATGGCCTGTGTCCGTTATAACGGATAACCGCGGCCGCGTCGAGCGTTTCAGTTGTCGCCGTGATCGCCGTCGCCATGGCCGTCGTGGCCGTCGTGGCCGTCGTGGCCGTGGCCGTGCCGGGTCACGGTGTCGCTGGGCAGCGGCGGGGCGCTCGCCGGCGCGACCCGGTGATGGGTCGCCTGCTCGTAGGCGAACGCCAGCGCGATCAGCCGCGGCTCGCTGAACGCCCGGCCGGTGAACGCGACGCCGAACGGGAACGGGTTGACCACCGTGGCGGTCGGCACCTGGAACCGGGTCGGGACCGCGACGCTGGGGTAGCCGGCCTTGGCGGGCGCGGCGGCGCCGCGGTTCTGCGGGAACAGGACCGCGTCGAAGTCGTCGGCGGTGCCGGGAATGCCGTCGGGGCCGTTGAGCACGGCGTCGATCCCGCCCCGGGTCAGCTGGATGTCCTTGGCGCGGTCGGCGTTGACGCGCTGGGTGTCCGCGCTGTCGGGGCCGGTATCGAGCGTGGCGGCGGCGAGGAACAGCGCCTGGCCGTACTTGAGCCCGGCGATCGGGTTGGCGTTGTTGAACGCGATGATGTCGTCGATCGTGTGCACCGGCGCGTTGGGCCGCCGGGTCAGGTAGGCGTTGAGGTCGTGCTTCTGGCCGTACAGCAGCACGGTCGAGCAGGTCAGCGGCGCCGGCGTCGACGTGCAGATCCCGAATGCCGAGATGTCGGCCTGGTTGGGGAGCTCGTGCGGATCGTCGACGAATGCGCCCGCCGCGCGCAGCTCGCCGATCACCTCGTTCATGATCGCGGTCTGGTCGTCGGTGAACCCGGTCCAGTACGGCACGTGCGGCACGGCGATCCGCGCGTGCTTGAGCGCGTGCTTGTCGAGGAACCGCGTGTAGTCGCGGAAGCAGTTGCCCGGGATCAGGCACGGCAGCGTCGCCGGGTCGTCGCGATCGAAGCCGGCGATCACGCCGAGCAGGATCGCCGCGTCGGTGACGGTGCGCGCGATCGGGCCGGCGGTGTCCTGGTTGGCGGTGATCGGCAGGATGCCGGTCCGGCTGACCAGGCCCAGCGTCGGCTTGATCCCCGCGTCGCCGTTGGCCGTGCTCGGGCTGAGGATCGAGCCCGAGGTCTCGGTGCCGATCGCGATCGTCACCAGGTTGGCCGACACCGCGATGCCGGGCCCCGAGCTCGAGCCGCCCGGCGTCAGCGCCGGGCGCCCGTCGCCGCCGGGCAGCGGGCGCGGGTCGAACGGGTTGAGCCCGTAGCCGCCGAGCGAGCTGTAGCCCGACGGCATGCCGTTCGCGATGAAGTTCGCGAACTCGGTCAGCGTGGCCTTGCCCAGGATGATCGCGCCGGCGTCGCGCAGCCGCCGGGTGATGAACGCGTCGTGCGGCGGCACCGAGCCGGCGAACGCGATCGACCCCGCGGTGGTCGGCTGGTCGCTGGTATCGATGTTGTCCTTGAGCAGGATCGGGATCCCGAACATCGGGCTGCGATCGCCCTCGTGGCCGTGCTCGCGATCGCGCGCGGCGCCCTCGGCAGCCGCATTGGCGTTGAGGTGGATGAACGCGTTGAGCGTGGGGCCGACCTTGTCGTACGCCGCGATCCGCGCCTGGTACATCTCGACCAGCTGCTTGGACGTGATCAGGTGCGAGCGCAGCGCCTGGTCGAGCTGGGGAATCGTCGCCTCGACGAGCTGGAGCTGATCGTTGCCGTGGTGGTCGCCGTCGTCGCGATCGTCGGCCGGCGCAAGTCGTACGAAGGCGGCGATCGCCAGGGTTGCCGCGAGGCCAAACAGGGCTCGTCTCATCGTTCCCTCCTTTGAAAACACCGCAGGATGCCGATGTGGGATGGCGCGCAGCATAGGCGCTCGAAAAACGCTTTGGGAAGCACACACTCGCTGCGTATGACGGAACTCCGTGTTCGCGATTGCGCCATGCCGGCCGGTCCCGACACCAGCTCCTGCACGATGTCCCGTATGCGAGCTCACGATCAGCAGGCGAGCTGGTGATCAGGGAGCGAGCGCGGGCGCATCGCGGACGGTGCTGCGCGCAGTGGTCGGGCCGCCACCCGGCCGGTCGGATGAAACGCATGTCGCCGGATCGGGGCGTGGTACATCCGGCGCCATGCCGATGATGCACACGTCCATTTCGCTCCGGTCCGCCCGGCGGGCCGAGGAGGGCTGACGATGCGAGCCTACGAGATCCAGCCCCGCGAGGGCTTCGACGCCATCGCGCTGGTCGACCGCGCGGCGCCCGCGCTCGGACCGAGCGACGTCCGCGTCCGCGTGCGCGCGGTCTCCCTCAACTATCGCGATCTCACCATCGTGCGCGGCGCGGCGAAGCGCAAGGCGCCGGTGATCCCGACGTCGGACGGCGCCGGCGAGGTGATCGAGGTCGGCGCGGCGGTCACCCGCCACAAGGTCGGCGATCGAGTCGCCGCGTCGTTCTTCCCCCGATGGATCGACGGCGCGATATCCGAGCACGTCCACTCGGCGGCGCTCGGCGGCAGCCACGACGGCATGCTCGCCGAGGAGGTCGTGCTGCCCGAGACCGCCTGGGTCCAGCTGCCGGCGCGGCTGTCGTTCGAGGCCGCGGCCACGCTGCCGTGCGCGGGCGTCACCGCCTACCACGCCCTGTTCGAGGCCGCCCAGCTCCGTCCCGGCGACACCGTGCTGGTCCAGGGCACCGGCGGCGTCTCGATCTTCGGCCTCCAGCTCGCCAGGGCCGCGGGCGCCCGCGTGATCGTCACGTCGTCGAGCGCGGCCAAGCGCGAGCGTGCACTCGCGATGGGCGCCGACCACGTCATCGACTACAAGGCGGAAGCAAAGTGGGGCGATGCGGCCCGGGCGTGGACCGGCGGGCGCGGGGTCGACGTCGTCATCGAGGTCGGCGGCCCCGGCACGTTCGATCAGTCGGTCGCGGCGCTGCGCTACGGCGGCACGATGAGCCTGCTCGGCGTGCTGACTGGCACCCGGGGCGAGGTCAACACGTACGGCATCTTCCACAAGGGCCTCCGGATCGCCGGCGTCTACGTCGGCTCGGTCGCGATGTTCGAGGGCCTGATCCGCGCGCTCGAGGCCCGCCAGATCGAGCCGGTCATCGACCGCACGTTCGGCTTCGCCGAGGCCCGCGCCGCGTACGAGCACCTCGCCAGCGGCCAGCACTTCGGCAAGGTCGTGATCCGGGTCGGCTGAGAGCGAGGTTCACGCGGCGTCGGCGCGGTGGGCTGGATACGTGGTTGGCTCGCCGGCTATCGACGGATCGCGTCGAGGTCAGCATCGATGGTCGCGCGATGCTTCGTCGCCAGGTGCAGGCGCATGATCGCCGTGCCGTGCCACTCCGTCGCCGGCTTGCCTTCCCGGATCTCGCGCTCGAAGTCCGCGACCACGCTCGCGCAGTCATCGAGCGTGATGAATGTGAGATTTGTGAAGTTGAGCCCGCCCGATTTCCCGGTCGCGGCGAGATGCTCTGCGAGAGCGTCTCGCGTGATGGGCAGGACGCAGTAGCCGAGCACGGCCGTGTTCAGATGCAGTCCCTGGACCACGAGGTTGAACAGGCCCGCGCGAGGGGGCGTCCTGCACGCGAGCAACCGGCTGCCTCTCTCGATGAGCTTTTCACCCACCGGACGGCCGCGGCTGTCCGTCGGCGCGGCCAGAATGCGGTACTCCCGTGCGAGCCCATGCAGGAGGGCATCGCTGAAATCGACCCGCGCGCGAGATGCCTCGCTGTGAACGACCACATTGCTCCAGCGCGCGCCGTCCTCCAGGCCACAGGTATGAACGCCCGCGTGGGCGTTGCGCCTGGCATAGACCGAGGTCGTGCTGAGCTTGACCGGCCGCGGGATCGCACCATCGGCCGTGATCACGACGAGCTCCAGGAACAGCTGGCTCGGGCATGGCATTCGAAATGCCCCTTGCAGGAGATTCTCCAGCCATTGTGTCCAGCGTGCGTCCACCTGGGCGCGAAGAGATGGCTCGACACGGGCGCCGCCGATCGCGATGTTGAAGTACTGACAGACGAGGTTGTTCACTGGCCGAATTCCAATCGGCGGTGTGTCAGTGCCCCGGGCCTCGCGCGCTTTGTCAAAGGCGGTGAACCCGATCTTGCATTCATGATCTTTTTCATTGGCTTTGGCAGCGACTTCGAGTTGCTCGCTCAGATAATGCTCTGCGGCCTTGTCATAGCCGGTGAGCCAGGTGCTCCGGACTCGTTGCAAGAGCTTCGGGGTAAAGTCTCCCGGGACCTCGTATTTGGTGGAGTATGGATGCTCGACCACAGCTTCGAAGCTGAGTCCCCTCGATTCGAACGGCGTCAGCTCCAGGGCGTCATCGATGAAGGGTAGATCCTCGCGTCGCATGGTCTTGATGACCGCCTCCGTCGCGACGCGAAGCGACGGCGCGGCTGCAGGCATCGCCATGCGCTGGATCTTGCGCGCGCTGCGAGCGATCTGTCGCCCGGCTCGCGTGAGCGGCTTGATCGCCTGGAACGCGGCTTCCGTGCGGGTCTTGACGAACTCGAGTAGCGGTTGCGAGATGATCACCCAGCCGGGGTACTCACGAGCCGTCTCGTCGCCCGCGATCTCTTCGGTGTCGAACAGCGCCGGCCCGGTGGGCCGTTGCACCCCCTCGGCACTCTCGTAGAGCAGGACCACCCCGTAGTGCAGTCCCAGGCGCGCGATCACCTCTGCCTGCGGGCTCATGTTCATCGACTCGTCCGCGAGCGCCAACACCAGCCGCTCGACGCTCGGATAGGTGAACTCGAGATCGGCATCGGGGAGTACCAGGACTGCACCGTCCCCGCCCGGGGAGAACAGCAGCGTTTCGGGATCGATGCGCATGGTGCCACGTACGTGATGCACGACAGCGCGGAACCGCGCGCCGAGCCGCGAGGCACCGCCGTCCGAGAAGTTCGCCAGATCGTACGCGAGCATCACTGCGTTCGCGGTCGGCGGAGCGATGCTTGCTGCGATCCTGCTCTGGAGGAGCGCCTGGACGGTGTGTTCCGGAACGGCGAATACCTCGAACGATTCTTGTCGCTTTCCCTTCACGATGCGCAGGTGCTTCTCGCAATTGGCGGGGTGCAGGTAGTGATCCAGCGCGCAGGAATCCCCGACGTGCTGCTGGTAGCTCCGATCGACGAGGATTCCGTCATTGCCATCTGCGTAAGCCAGCCGCGCTGCCACGTTGACGACCGGCGAAACGGCCGTCTCGGCACCATCCGCATCGACCAGCATGGCGAGTTCGCCGCGCGACAGGCCGGCGCGGAACGCCACGCCCGCGTCGGTGATTCGCTGTGCCGCCCGGATAAGCTCCGTGAGCAGGTTGATCCGAGCCTTGTCCGGCACCACCACGATCGCGCCGGACAGCGAGCTGAGGACCCGGATCCCCAGGCTCGGATTTTCCAGGAAGGTTTCGCGAAGTACGCGATGCAGCGCGGTCATGGCGGCGTGGGACGTCGGGCCATCCATCAGCGTCAGGTCGGGAATCGAAAAGAACACTGCACTGCCCAGGTAGCGCTGGCCGGGGACGCCACGGGTGACCGGCACCGCGCGCGGTGGCACGGGCGCATGATGTGGTGAAGCATGTGCAACGCGATCCTGCGGAGGATGGATGGCGATGTGGTCAAACCGATCGGGACCGAGTGGGATTGCGATCTCGCCTCCATCATCGAGCTCGAAGCGGCCCAGCATCGGTGTCTGTCGAGAATCTGTGTACGCGCGCACCTTCCTTTGCACGAAGATCCCGAGCTCTGATCCAGTGATGGCTGGAGTATCTCGTCGACCGATCTCCCGCTCGAGCTCGTCAAACAGAAATCCGGCGAACAGCGAGTGTCCGAGCCTCGGCCCACCGTCGACGGCAGCCTGATCGTCGTGAGTGGATGTGATGATGACTCTGCTGCGGCGTGCCTGATGTGCGGCGAACGATTCCATGCTCGCCACGCCTGCGCCACGATGCACAGTCACCGACCGCCCGAGCGCGATCCCGCTGTAGCAGGCATCGAGGATCACCAGGATGTGCCGCGCCGGCAGCAGCGCGATGGCGCGTAGCCAATCCTCGAGCCGGATCCACATCGAGGTGTCGGCTGATGGACCGGTTGCATCGACAGGAACCAGATATCCGGTTCTGACAGGGTCGCCTCCGGGCCGGTGCTCCTGCGTGATGCCATGACCAGCGTAGAACAAGATGAGGCTGTCACGAGGACCGAGTCTTTGCAGATCCGTCGTCACGAGGGATTGGACGGCTGTGCGGGTCGCGTCGCCGTTGAGCAGCGTCGCGATCGGAGCGAAGCCGAGCTGCTGAAACACCGCAGCCGCGCGGGTTGCGTCATTGACTGCATTTGCGAGTGGTGGCCAGTGGTGATAGCCATCGATCCCGATGACCGCGATCACGTTCCGGCCGAGACCATCGGTGGTGCCTGGAGGGGGAGAAGGGTTGATATCGCGATGCATCGCCATGGGGTGAGCTCCGTGTGGATGTGCTGGCGACAGGCGAGACCTCGCCACGACATGAGACCAGTGACCCTCCGCGTGAGGGTCGCCTCGCCAAGCTGGCTGCAGCGCATTTCAAGAGCCTGCGCGCTCTACACTCCGACTCCTACGAATTGTCCGGGCATGGACTCGTGGCATCCGGCTTCTCGCCATCACGCGAGTATCACGATGCATGCACCGGCCTGACCGCCTACCAGCGTTCGGCTTCACCGAGGCCCGCGCCGCGTACGGGCACCTCGCCAGCGGCCAGCACTTCGGCAAGGTCGTGATCCGCGTCGGCTGAGCGGCATGGGAGCCGGATGGTGCCGGGGCAGTACTGCGGCCATGACGTGCCCCGCCGCAAGCACCGGTCAGCGCTGTTGCTGGAAGAAGGCGATCGCGAGTGAGATCGCCGCCTGCGTCATCGAGAGATGGTTGCCGGGGACGATGACGGCCTCGACGTCACGCCCGGTTGCCTTGGCTCGGCGCGCAGTCTCGCGTGTGCTGTCGACGAGAAGTTCTCCTGGCCGCCCACGTACAGACGAGTGGGGCATTTGAACCTGGCTGCGAACAGGGGCGGCGATCGCATCCGGAACTCCTCCTCGTTGCTGGAGTCGAACGCGATGAGGACCCAGGAAAACCTTGCATCCGGGGGGGCGAACAGCGGCACTGCCGCGCGGAACCGAGCGGAGGCCATCGCGGTGAATGCCGCCAGCACACCGATCATCGCTTCGTTGCGGGAACCTCGTGATACGAGATCGATCCGGCCTTCTTCCAGCCCTCTCTCAGTAGCCACGTCCTGGGTTGATAAACCACGAGCGGATCGTAGGTGGCAGGACCGCGCCGCAGGAATGACTCCTCACCGTACTCCACCCAGCCCGGAAACATCGCTGCGCTGGAGAACCAGTCGATCGTCCAGCTGGACATCGGCGCCCGGAGGTCCTCCTGGTGGCGGCGCCAGTTGTTCATGACGTAGGACAGAGCGTGTCGCGCCTGTCGCGGTGAGGTGATGATCTCCGCGTGGTAGCGGTCAGGAAACACGGCGCCCCGGCGGCGCGCCCCAGGCTTTCCTTTGCTGATCGCGGCGTTGAGGTGCCTGGCAGCGGAGATCTGGAAGCCTTGCATCCCACTCGCCAGCGCCGTCTTGTCATGGGCCTCGACCAGCAGGTGGACGTGCGTGCGCTGGACGCTGAGATGGATGATGCGGAAGTTCTCGCGTCGGGCAGTGGTCAGGGTCGCCTCGCGGATCGCCTGGTACACGCACCGGCGGCGTAGGTTGCCGACGGCGACCACAACCCGGAGCGTGACGTGGACGGGGTACCGCGCGTGGAGATACGGCCGTTCCTTGTGCGGTGATCCGGATCGAGCGCCCCTCGGCGGGCGACCAGCACCCCGCCGCTTGCCTCCGCGCTTCTTCCACAGCGCGAGTTGCTCCGGTTCGGCGCCCTGCGGCTGCGGCGCGCAGGTCACGGGCCGAGCCACCGTCCACAGGCAGCACTGGATCTCCCGACCTTCGCCGGCTGCTGTCGCGCTCGGCAGCGAGCCGTGCTGTTGCCGGACTTCAACGTCCCGGGCCGTCGTGTTCGTCGAGCGCGCCCGACCTTCCCCGGATGCTGTGCGAGCAACATCCAGCGGTGAGGCTGGAGGGTGTTCCGTGGACGAGGTCTGCGTTATACGCCACCTGCTGCGGGAACCTTCCCGCAGTGCCTACGTCGAAGATCAGGGCAGTGGGACCAGACCAGCAGCCTCGGTGCGAGGTCGTGCATGCGTCGCCGAAGACTGCGACCGTGCGTGCGTCGCCGATCCGCGCGCGATCGAGCGTCGTACTCCAGGCACTGGGGCCGGCGCAATCGTGCGCTCGGTATCAGCGATTCCGCTGTTGCATGGAGGAAACATGAAGCGAGACGTGAAGAAGCAGAAGACGGCGCTGCGGGTGACCCGGGAGACGATCCGGCAGGTCGGCGAGTCCGAGCTCGCCGACGTCGCCGGCGGCAACGACACGATCGGAGGGATCACGCGGCAGCCGACGCGCTGTCTGGCCTGTCAGGTCTGAGCGCATGGCGCGGCCGCGCGGCCGGGGTTCACAGCGCGGGTAGCTGGACGTCGAGCACGGCCGCGCGGCGCTCGCGGTGGACGGCGTCGAGCGCGGCGTCGAGCGCGGCGTCGAGCTCGTCCGGGCGGCGGACGGTGGCGGCGAACGCGCCGCCGGCGGCCGCGGCGATGCCGGCGTGATCGGGGGCGGGCGAGAAGCTGACGCCGACGTCGGCGGCGGCGCTGCCGTGGCCGCTCGGGTGCAGGGCGAGCATGGATAGCTTGGGCGACTTCCAGCCGCCGTTGTTGTAGATGACCTGGAGGAACGGGGTGGCGTAGCGGCGCGCCATCCAGTGCACGACCGAGGGCTGCGAGAACAGGTAGGAGCCGTCGCCGGTCAGGCTGATCACGGTGTGCTCGGGGCGCGCAAGCTTGACGCCGATCGCGGCGCCGCCGTTCCAGCCCAGCGAGCTGCCACCGCTGGTGATCATGCTGCCGGGGCGGGTGAGCAGGAGGTGGTCGCCGATGGTCTGGTAGCTCGAGATGCCCTCGTTGAGCACGATGGTGCGGTCGTCGAGGCGGCGGCGCACGCACGCGGTGAGGTACTCGGGGGTGATCGCGTCGCCGTCGGGGTGCTCGCGGGCGGCCAGGGCGCGGCGGCGCTGGTCGTGGAGCGCGGCGTAGTGCGCGGTGCGCTCGGCGGCGGCGGCGGCGTCGACCGGGGTGCGATCCGGGGCGTGATCGAGGTGGTCGGCGAGCTGGCCGAGCGCGGTGGCGGCGTCGGCGCACATCGAGCGACGCGCGGGGATCTGCCACAGCGGCATGTGCGGCTTCAGCGGATCGACGTCGATGTGGAAGATGGCGGCGTCGGGCCGCGGCGGGTTGACCAGCGGGATCCACGGAATGTCGCTGTCGACGACGAGCAGCAGATCGGCGTCGGCGAGGATCGGGTTGGGGCGCTGCGCGTTCCACTGGCTGCCCTGGTAGAGCGGATCGTCGGTGGGATAGTTGACGTGGCTCGGGACCGACTCGAGGACGCCGATGCCGAGCCGCCGGCACACCCGGGCGAGCGCGGCGGGCGCGGCGTGGTTGCGCCCGAGGTACGAGGTGACGACCAGCGGGCGGCGGGCGCGGGCGAGCGCGTCGGCGAGCAGGCGGACGTCGTCGGCGGCGAGCGCCTGCGGGGCGAGCGGCGGGTAGTCGGTGGCGGCGGCGCGCGGCGGCGGGACGGTCTCCTCGAGGACCTCGCGCGGCGCGACCAGGTAGACCGGGCCGGTCGGATCGCTCTGGGCGATCTGGAGCGCGCGGAACACGATCTGGTCGAGGTTCTTGCCGGTGCGGATCTCGTTGTCGTACTTGACGTAGCCGCGGACGATGCCGCGCTGATCGCGGACGTCCTGCAGCCAGTGGATGAACTCGTTGCGGCTGCCCGGGAGCTCGCCGGCCTGGGTGAACGGCGACGCGCCGGCGAAGATCAGGACCGGCGTGCGCGCCCGGGCGACGTTGTGGATCGCGCCGCCGAGCGCCTGGGTGCCGCACTCGACGTGGACGAGCACGGCCTGGGCGCGCCCGGTGACCTGCGCGATGCCCTGCGCGGCGGACAGCCCGACCATCTCGGCGGGGGCGGTGATCAGCCGGGGCGCGGGGCGGCCGGTCGCGGCGGCCGCGGCGAGCGCCTCGAGCATCGCCGGATGATCGCTGCCGAAGTTGGCGAACAGGTAGGAGACCCCGGCGGAGGTCAACGCGTCGAGGAAGGCTGCACTGGCGGTGGGCATGGGCTCGACTCTACTTCCCATGCCGGGAACACTGTTGACCAGCGCCGCGAGCGGAACCTGGTTGACACACCGGAGCGCGTGGCAGTAACCGGGACATCATGCGTCGCAAACACGGCGGTATCGATCGACGAACCTTGCTCGGCTGGTCGATGGGCGGCGCCCTGGGCCTCGCGCTGCCCGGCTGCAAGAAATCGCCGGACACCGGTACCGGCACCGGCGCCAGCACCGGCGACACCCGCGAGGTGGTGATCGGCTACGTCAGCCCGCAGACCGGCCCGCTGGCCGCGTTCGCCGAGGCCGATGCGTTCATCATCGAGCGGGTCACCAAGGCGCTCGACGCCAAGGGCATCGTGGTCGACGGCAAGAAGGCGCGGTTCACGGTCAAGCGGGCCGACAGCCAGTCCAATCCGACCAAGGCCGGCGAGGTCGCCCAGGGCCTGATCTCGGGCGACAAGGTCGACCTGATGGTCGTCGGCCACACGCCCGACACGACCAACCCGGTCGGCGCGGTGTGCGAGGCGACCAAGACGCCGTGCATCTCCAGCCTGGCGCCGATCGGCCCGTGGCTGGCCGGTGCGCCGTACGAGTGGACGTATCACTTCTTCTGGGACCTGTCGGATATCATCAGCGTGTTCACCGGCATGTGGGACACGCTGCCGACCAACAAGGTCGTCGGCGCGCTGTGGCCCAACGATCCCGACGGCTCGGCGTGGGCGCCGGCGTTCACCAAGGCGCTCACCGACAAGGGCTACAAGGTGATCGACCCCGGGCGCTATCCCAACCTGACGACCGACTACACCGTGTTCATCCAGAAGTGGAAGGAAGCCGGCGTCGAGATCCTCACCGGCGTGCCGATTCCGCCCGACTGGGCGGCGTGCTGGCGGCAGTGCGCGCAGCAAGGCTTCAAGCCCAAGATCGCCAGCATCGGCAAGGCGATCCTGTTCCCCGCCGCGGTCGAGGCGCTCGGCGACGGCCTCGCCGAGGGGCTGTCGTCGGAGGTCTGGTGGAGCCCGGCGCACCCGTTCAAGTCGTCGCTGACCGGAGAGTCCGCGGCGGACCTCGCGGCTGCGTATCCCAAGCAGTGGTCGCAGCCGCTCGGGTTCGTGTACGCGCTGTTCGAGGTCGCCGGCAACGCGCTGCTCCGCGCCCAGAGCACCGACAAGCAGAAGGTGCGGCAGGCGATCGCCGCCACCAAGCTCGACTCGATGGTCGGGACGGTCCAGTTTGACGACAAGCACGTCGGCCGCACGCCGCTGGTCGGCGGCCAGTGGACCAAGGGCCAGAAGTATCCGTGGGACCTGCACGTGGTGTTCAACCAGACCGCGCCGGCGATCGGCAAGACCGCGGAGCTCAAGGCCATCCCCTGATGGCCGGCACGAGTGCGACGGACCCGGCGGCCCAGGCGGCGCCCGTGGGACCGGTCCGGCTCGCCGCTCACGGCCTGCGCAAGTCGTTCGGCAGCGTGGTCGTCGCCGATGGCGTATCGCTGGAGGCGCGCGGCGGCGAGGCGCTCGGCATCATCGGCCCCAACGGCGCCGGCAAGACCACGCTGTTCCACCTGCTCGCCGGCAGCCTGCCGGCCGACGCCGGTCGGGTCGAGCTCGACGGGGCGGACGTCAGCCGCGAGCCGCCGCACCGCCGGTGCCGGCGCGGGCTGGCGCGCACCCAGCAGATCCCGCAGCCGTTCGGCGATCTGACGGTCTACGAGAACGCGCTGGTCGGAGCGCACTTCGGCCGCAGCCACACGGCGCCGCACGCGGCCGAGCGGGCGATGCATGCCCTGGCCCGCGCGGGGCTCGCCGAGCTCGCCGAGCGGCCGGCCAGCACGCTCGGGCTGCTCGCGCGCAAGCGGCTCGAGCTCGCGCGCGCGCTCGCCGCCGATCCGGTCGTGCTGCTGCTCGACGAGGTCGCCGGCGGACTGACCGAGGCCGAGACCGGCGAGCTGTGCGCCGTGCTCGACGCGATCCGCGCCGCCGGCGTCGCGCTGGTCTGGGTCGAGCACGGCGTGACCTCGCTCGCCGGGTTCGTCGACCGCCTGCTCGCGCTCGACCGCGGCCGGGTCGTCGCGGTCGGCCGCCCCGACGACGTGCTCGCCGATCCCGAGGTCCAGCGGACCTACCTCGGCGACGGCGCCGCCCGGCTCGCCGGGACCGCGGCCGAAGCCAGCGCCGAGGCCGGCGCCGAGCCGCCGGGCGAGGCCCCGTCGTGACCGAGCCGCTGCTGCGCGTCGACGGCCTGATCGCGTCCTACGGCCAGCTCCAGGCGGTGCGCGGCGTGTCGTTCGAGGTCGGCGCCGGCGAGGCGCTGGCGGTGATCGGCGAGAACGGCGCCGGCAAGACCACGGTGTTCCACAGCCTGTGCGGTCTGCACGGCGCGGCGACCGGCGACGTCGTGTTCGGCGGCGAGCGGCTGCTCGGCGCGCCGGCGCACGCGATCGTCCGCCGCGGCATCGCGCTGGTGCCCGAGGGCCGCCGGATCTTCCCCAGCCTGACCGTCGACGAGAACCTCCGGGTCGCCGAGGATCAGCACCGCCGGGCGCGCCGGCCGGCCGCGCGGCGCTGGACGCGCGACCGGGTCTACGAGCTGTTCCCCGACCTCGCCCCGGCGAGCCGCCGCGGCGGCCACCAGATCTCCGGCGGGCAGCAGCAGATGCTCGCGATCGGCCGCGCGCTGCTGTCCGAGCCCCGCCTGCTGCTGCTCGACGAGATCTCGCTCGGGCTCTCGCCGGTGGTGATCAAGCTGCTGTACCAGGCGCTCGCCCGGATCCGCGGCGACGGCGTGACCCTGGTGTTCGTCGAGCAGGACGTCCACCGCGCGCTCGCGTTCTCCGATCACCTGGTCTGCCTCCACAAGGGCACCGTACGGCTGTCCGGTGCGTCGCGCGGGCGCTCGCTCGACGAGGTCCGCCGGGCCTACTTCGGCTGACGATGCAGCTGGTCGAGACCCTGATCAACGGATGCCTGCTCGGCGGCCTGTACGGCGTGATCGGGCTCGGGCTGTCGATCAACTTCGGCACGATGCGGGTCGTCCACCTCGCGCACGGCGACCTGATCGTGCTCGCGGCGTACTTGCTCGTCGTCGTGCTGGTGCCGGCCGGGATCCCGCCGCTGGCCGCCGCGGCGATCGTCGTGCCGGTGATGTTCGGCGTCGGCTGGGCGCTGCAGCACGGGATCGTCCAGTACAGCCTCGGGCGCCAGCTCGACCGCGCGCTCGGCCGCGGCGTGCTGCCCCCGCTGATCGTCACGTTCGGCATCTCGATCGTGCTGCGGAACGTGCTGCTGCACTACGCGACCGCCGACGCGCGCACGCTGCAGAGCTCGCTCGCGTCGTCGGGCGTGACCCTGGGTGGCGTCGCGATCCCGACGGTGCGCCTGGTCGACTTCGGCGTCGGTCTGGGCTGCCTGGGTCTGTTGCTCCTCGGCGTCGGCCGCACCGCGCTCGGCCGCGCGCTGCGCGCGACCTCCGATGACCTCGACACCGCGCGCCTGCTCGGCATCGACCCGCGGCGGATGTTCGCCCTGGCGGCCGGGATCTCGGCGGCGACCGGCGGCGTCGCCGGCGTGCTGCTCGCCGCAACCTCGACGTTCTACCCGTCGACCGGCTCCGAGGAGCTGCTGGTCGCCTTCGAGGTCGTCGTGGTCGGTGGCCTCGGTAGCCTGGTCGGCACCTTCCTCGGCGGCCTGCTGCTGGCGAGCGCGCAGCTGCTCGGCGCGCACTTCCTGGGCCCGAGCTACGCGTTGCTCTCCGGACACGCCGTCGTGCTCGGCGTGCTGGTGTTCCGCCCGCAGGGCCTGCTGCCGAGGACCGCGCCATGACGGCCGGGAAGACCGCCGCCCCGAACGGCTGGCTGCGCGCCGCGATCGCCGCCGCGCTCGTGATCGTTCTCGTCGCCTGTCCGGCGTGGGGTAGCGGCGGGGCGCGCACGACGCTGATCGTGTTCGCGTACTACGCGGGGCTGGCCCAGATGTGGAACCTTCTCGCCGGCTACGCCGGGCTGGTCACGTTCGGCCAGCAGCTGTTCATCGGCGTGGGCGGTTACACCCTGGCGGTCGGCGCCGAGCGGCTCGGCCTGGGCGTGTGGCCGTCGTTCGCGCTCGCCGCGGTGGTCGCCGCCGCTCTCGCGGTGCCCGTTGGCGCGCTGACGTTCCGCCTCAAGGGCGGCTACTTCGCGGTCGGCAGCTGGCTGGTCGCCGAGGTCTTCCGGCTGGCGGTCGGCAACTCGGCATACCTCGGCCATGCCTCGGGCATGTTCATCCGGCCGGCGCGCAGCGTCGACCCCTGGACGATCTACTACCTCGCCGTCGGCCTGCTCGTCGCGATGGTCGCGCTCGTCGTCGTCACGCTGCGCTCGCGCGCGGGCCTCGCGCTGATGGCGATCCGCGACGCCGAGGATGCCGCCGCTGGCCTGGGCGTCCACGTCTGGCGGCTCAAGCTGCTCGTATTCGTGGTCGCCGCTACGGGCACTGGCCTGGTTGCCGCGCTGATCGCGATGCATACACTGTTCATCCAGCCCAACGACGAATTTTCGATCCGGTGGTCGGCGGAGGTCAGCTTCATGGCGGTGGTCGGCGGTCTGGGCACCGTGGAAGGCCCGCTGATCGGCGCCGCGGTCTATGTGGTCCTGCAGGATGAGCTCGGCGCGACCGGCGAGGTCCACCTCATCGTGCTCGGCGCTGTGTCGGTGATCGTGATGCTGGTAGCGCCGCGCGGGATCGCCGGCTTCGTCCGCGATCGCTTCGGCTGGACGCTGTTCCCGGTCGCCCGCCGCGCGCCGCGTGGCGCTGCGCGCAGCGCGTAGCCGCATTTTACACTCACGGAAATTCACGCTCACGGAAATTCACGCTCGCTGGACCGCTCGGCGGCGCGATGGCTGCGCGGTCGCAGGTTCGTTGTCGTGATCTCGTGATCTCGGTCGCCTCTCTCACGGGAGGGAACCATGTCGCCCAACAGCACAGTCCCGAATCACCACCAGTGGTACGCCAGCGAGATCGATCGGCTCGCCGGGCGAGTGCCGCCTGAGCTGGAGGCCAAGGTCCGAGAGGTTCTGACGCATGCCCAGCAGCACGCTGCCGGGATGATCGAGCAGCCGCTGAGCCGCCAGAGGACGAAGGATCCGCGAGTCGAGCGGAACGCCGCGATCGTCGCCAGCGCGCACGCCGCGGCGCGCTCCGCGGTCGGCGATGCGCTGGCCTCGGCCGCGCCGAGGGGGCCTGCCGCACACGATTCCTGGTACCGGCGCGTGGTCGACCGGCTGTTCGAGCACTCGAGGCTCGGGGCCGGGAGGTACGAGGACCTCGATGCACGGTGGCTGAGTGCCCTGGTTCACCGCCTCGAGACCACGCCCGTCGAGTTCCCGCGGGGGACTCCCGAGGTGATCCAGATCCCCGACCGGGTGAAGCTCGCGATCGCCGGTGACTGGGGGACCGGACTGCCCGAGTCCGATCTGGTGGGCGCGCAGATGGCCCGCGCCCGGCCCGACTACATGATCCACCTCGGCGACGTCTACTACGCGGGGACGCCGGACGAGGAGCGCCGCTACGTCGAGCGCTGGCCGGGAGATCCGGGGCGATCGCTGACGCTCAACTCGAACCACGAGATGTACGGTGGTGGCCACGGGTACTTCGGGGTCGCCCTGGCGCACGCCAAGTTCGCGCTGCAGCGGGGGCTCAGCTACTTCGCGCTGCGCAACCAGCACTTCGTGATCATCGGGCTCGACTCCGCGTACCACGACACCACGTTCCTGTACGATCGAGGCAAGCTCGACGACGTGCAGCTGGCGTTCCTGCGCCAGCTCGCTGCGGGCGCGGGAGACCGGAAGGTCATCCTGCTGACGCATCACAACGGGCTCGGACTCGACGATCTGCCGACCGCGCTGTGGTCCCAGGTCGTGAGCACGGTGAACCGGCCCATGCTGTGGATCTGGGGCCATCTCCATGCCGGGATCGCGCACTGGCCCCAGCAGCAGGTGTCCGGACGGTGCGTCGGCCACGGTGGTATCCCGTACACGCCGTTCACCGCGGACGAGCAGGGGTCGTACCTGTGGGCCGAGGGTGGGTCCGCGAACGATGCACTCGAGCCCGGCCGCGCGCTCAACGGCTTCTACCTGCTGGAGCTGGACGGGCCGCAGCTGACCGAGCGGTTCATCGACGAGCTCGGCCGGCAGCGCTGGAGCGCGGACGGCCCCGCGTGAGCGGCGCCGCTGCGACCTGAGCGGCAGCTCGAGCCGCCGTCCCTGGCGCGCCCCGCGCTGCGAGGTCTACGGCCGCGGGTGTCGCGGGGTCGGCACCGCGGTGTACGTGGTGCTGCAGGACAACCAGGTGCGACCGGCGAGGTACACCTCATCGTGCTCGACCCCGTGTTGGTGATCGTGATGCTGGTGACGCGCGCGGGATCGTCGCGCAATCGCTTACTCGCGATCCCCCACGTGCACAGTGTCTCGGTCGCGATCCAGGCGTGCAAGAACTGAGAGTCGACAAAACCATTCGCGGAGGCTGCGTGCAGTTGGAGGGCAGTCAAGAGGGGCGAGTCTGGATATTGGGTCAGGAAGTGCAGGACGCGCTCGACGAACGCAACGACACAGGTTGGATTGGTCGTCCCATCGTCGACCGGGGCACGAGCGCGGGGATCGCATCGTCGCCGGAGAGGATGAATGCGCCGCCGGCGGAACCTGAGTCGTTGCTGTCGCAGAGGCGCATCCAGGCATTCGCCTGGCCGGTGTAGCGCTTCACCAGTGCCTCGGCATGGAGCCGGGCCAGCTCTTCGCGGTTCGTGCGGTCGATGAGCGAGAAGTCCTTGACAAACAGCACCTCGGCCGTAATGAACTGCGCGCAGGTCGGTGCGCCCGTGGATCGTTCCGTGGCGGCGCGCGATCCCAGGCGGGCTGTTCCCGGCGGCGGTGGTACAGTGCTAGCGCATGGTCGCTCCGTCGCGCCACTACACGTTCGAGGACTACCTCAGCGTCGAGGAGATGAGCGCCGTCCGTCACGAATTCCTCAACGGCGAGATCTTCGCGATGGCCGGAGGGACGCCGGAGCATGCGGCCTTGTCGGCAGCCGCCGTGCTCGTTCTCGGGCGTCGGCTCGAAGGCCGGCCGTGCCGGACCTACAGCGCCGATCTGCGGATCCGCGTGGTCGCGACGGGCCTCGCGACCTACGCGGACGCGGCGGTGATCTGTGGGGATCCGAGCCGCGATCCGGCTTCGCCGACCCATGTGACGAACCCGATCGTCATCGTCGAGGTGCTCAGCCAGAGCACGGAAGCCTACGATCGCGGGGAGAAGCGCGAGCACTACCAGCAGATCGCGTCCCTTCGCGAGTACATGCTGGTCGCGCAGGACAAGCGCGAGATCGAGGTGTACGCGCGTCCCACGGGTGGCATCTGGCAGCGTTCCGTCCAACGAGCCGGGCAGATCGTGGACCTCCCGTCGCTCGGGATCCAGTTCACTGTCGACGAGCTGTACAGCGCCGCTGGCGTACCCTAGGGAGGGCTCACGAGCTCCGCGCCGGCTCGCCGGGGCGCGCACGGTTCGAGGCCAGCCCGTGCAGGCAGAACGCGGCGAGCACGGCGAGGCCGGCGATCACGACCAGCGCGATCCGTTGTGGTGTCCGGCGAGTCAGCATGCCGATCCAACGCGCGCGACCTACATCCTGTTGCACCGGGATGTGGCGAGTGTGACGGCGGCAACGCAGCCGCCGCTCCGAGCCCGCACGCCACTCCGGCGACAGCCAAGCCGCGTGCGGCGTCGACCGCGGCCCTGTTCGCTCCTCGCGACGACCTGCTCATGGCCTCGATGGCCCCGTTACCCTGCGCAGTCGTCCACCAACCCGTCACGTTCACGCCGAACCAGTACA
>DATAPF010000463.1:0-12617 GCA_036265355.1 Kofleriaceae bacterium
TGGCGGTGCTCCTCGCCGCGAGCTGTTGTCCGCCGCCGGCCGCCGCGCCCGTCGCGATCGCCAGAACCGCCGAGGTCGCGCCGCCCGCGCCGCCGGGGCCTGGCTTCGATCCGCCGGTGCCGACGCTGCGCCTGCCGCGCAACTTCCTGCCGACCGGCTACGCCGCGCGGCTCGAGCTCGATCCGGCGGCCTCGGAGTTCGAGGGCGCGATCCAGATCACCGGCAACCTCGGCGAGAAGTCGCTGGTGATCTGGCTCAACGCGCGCGGGCTCACGGTGCACAAGGCGGTCGCGCACCGCGCCGGGCAGCCCGACGTCGCGCTGACCGCGACGCCGAAGAACGAGGACTTCCTCGAGCTGCGCGCGGCCGAGCCGCTCGACGCCGGCGCCTGGACGCTGGCGATCGACTACGCCGGCAAGTTCGACACGCTCAACACGACCGGCGCGTTCAAGCAGACGGTCGCCGGAGCGTCGTACGTCTACAGCCAGTTCGAGGCGGTGTACGCCCGCCGCGCGTTCCCGTGCTTCGACGAGCCCGACAACAAGGTGCCGTGGCAGCTCACGCTCGACGTGCCGGCGCAGCTGTCCGCGGTCGCCAACGCGCCGCAGACCGCGGAGTCGCCGCTGTCCGGCGGCAAGAAGCGCGTCGAGTTCGCGCCGACCAAGCCGCTGCCGTCGTACCTGGTCGCGTTCGGCGTCGGCCCGTTCGAGTTCGTCGACGCCGGCAAGACCCAGCGCGGCACGCCGGTCCGCATCGTCGCGCTCGCGCACCGCGCCGCCGACGCCGCGTTCGCCGCCAAGACCAGCGCGAAGATCATCGACCTGCTCGAGGGCTACTTCGGCTCGCCGTACCCGTACCCGAAGATCGACATGCTGACCATCCCGATCACCGTCGGGTTCGGCGCGATGGAGAACGCGGGCCTGATCACCTACACCGAGACCGCGATCCTGCGCGACGCCAAGGCGTCCAAGCAGCGCCAGCTCGGCTGGATCTCGGTCGCGTCGCACGAGCTCGCCCATCAGTGGTTCGGCGACCTGGTCACGATGGCGTACTGGGACGACATCTGGCTCAACGAGGGGTTCGCGAGCTGGATGGCGCGCAAGATCGTCGCCCGGTTCGAGCCGGCGTGGCGCGACGATCAGTCCGAGCTCAACACCCGCGACGCCGCGCTCGACAGCGACAGCCTGGTCAACGCCCGCCAGATCCGCCAGCCGATCAAGCGGCAGGACGACATCTTCACCGCGTTCGACCGCATCACCTACGACAAGGGCGCCAGCATCCTCAACATGTTCGAGAGCTACCTCGGCGCCGACACGTTCCAGCGCGGCGTGCGCGACTACATCGCGGCGCGCGCGTGGGGCAACGCGACCTCGACCGACTTCGTCGCCGCGATCAGCAAGGCCGCGGGCAAGGACGTCGGCCCGGCGTTCGCGACCTTCCTCGAGCAGCCCGGCACGCCGGAGATCACCGCGACCGTGACGTGCGAGGGCGGCAAGGCCAGCGTCGCGCTGTCCCAGCAGCGCTACCTGCCGCCCGGCGCGCCGACCCCGCCGGCGACCCGGCCGTGGATCGTCCCGGTCTGCGTCGCGTTCGACAAGGGCGGCGGCCAGCGCGGCGAGACGTGCACGATGCTCGAGCAGCCGACCGGTTCGATCGAGCTCTCGGCTTTGCTGCCGGGGAAGTCCTGCCCGCGCTGGGTGATGCCCAACGTCAACGGCCGCGGCTACTACCGCAGCGTCTACACCCCGGCCCAGGTCGGCGCGCTGCGCGACGAGGCCTGGGCGCAGCTGTCGTGGGTCGAGCGCCGCGCGCTGTTCCGCGATGTCCGCGACGCGGTCGGCACCGGCAAGCTGCCGCTCCAGCTCGCGCTGTCGCTCGCTCCCAAGCTGCTCGCCGGCAACGACCGGTTCACCGTCGGCCCCGCGATCCAGCTCGCGACCGGCCTCGGCCGCTGGGTGCCCGACGACCTGCAGCGCCGCTACGAGGCCTGGCTGCGCGAGACCTTCGGCCCCGGCGCCGCCAAGGCCGGCCTGATGCCGCGCGATAACGACCCGCTCGACGTCGAGGTCATGCGCGGCGAGCTGATCGAGGCGGTCGCCTGGCGCGGCCGCGACCCCAGGCTGGTCGCCGAGGCGGTCAAGCTCGCCGAGCACTGGCGCGACCTGCCGCAGTCGGTGCGCGGCGCGGCGCTGCGGATCGCCGTCGACGCCAGGCCCGAGATCTTCGAGCGCACGCTGCAGGATGTCCGGACCGAGACCGATCGCGGCAAGCGCCAGGAGATGCTGCGCGCGCTGGCCAGCGTGCGCGATCCCAGGCGCCACGCCACCGCGCTCGGCCTGATGCTCGACAAGAAGCTCGATCCGCGCGAGACCCTGGGCATGCTGTTCGCCGGCGGCGGTGGTGGCCGCGGCGGTGGCGGCGCGGCGGGCGCCGAGGGCGACGCCAACCTCGTCGTGTCGCAGACGTTCTTCCGCGAGCACCAGGCCGAGATCATGGCCACCATGCCGCAGGACGGCACCTCCGGCCCGTTCGCCCGGCTGAGCGGGCTGTTCACCGCGACCTGCCGCGCCGACCAGCGCGAGGCGATCACCGACTACGTGAAGAAGACGTTCGCCAAGCTGCCCGGCGCCCGGCGGATCATCGCGCAGAACCTCGAGCAGATGGATCAGTGCATCGCGCGCCGCCAGCAGCTCGAGCCCGAGGTCCGGGCCTGGCTGACCGGCGCGAAGATGCCCAGGCCGGCGAAGTCGTAGCCGGTCACGTCGGAGCGGTGGAACCGGCGAGCAGCAATGCATTGCTGCTCGTCCCTTCGTCGTGCTGCCGCTTCTTGATCCGCTCCATCACGCGGTCGATCTCATGGGTGACAACCACCCACGCAGGATCCTTCTTGTCGTGCTCGTCGATTGACTTGTCACCCGGCCGGATCGTCTGGATCTTGCCGAGCTCCAGCTTTTCGTATCGGCAGGCGCGCACCAGGATCGGCACGATCTCGCACTGGCCGCGAGCCTGGCGCTCCAGCGCGCGGGGCAGCTCCTGGTCCATGCAGTACGACGACCGCAAGAAGTCGTTGCTGAGCAGCAAGATCACGATCTGGGCACGCTCCAGGCGGCCGAGGATTTCGCGCTCCCAGAGCTGCCCTGCCTCGAGGAGCGCATCGCACCATAGCTTCAGCTCGCCCAGCCGCTCGTGGGGAACCAGCGCGGCCCGGAGCTGGTCCAGAAACACCGCGTCTCTTTGTGAGTAGGTAACGAAGACACGCACGCCGGGCCATACTTCCTGGAACCCGGCAGCAGAGAGCGCCTGGCGCAATTCGTCTTCGTGCAACGTGTAGCCAAGCTGCAGCGTCCGCGCGACGGGAGATCCACTTGCACCTGATCGAGTTGCACGCACTGATCGAGTGACACCGGGAAGGTCGACACCATCCAGGAGCTTGATGACATTGAAGCGCTGCAGGCGTGTACCCACCGGAACGGGGATCTCGCGTTCGCCCTCCCGTTCGTACGTCAGGAGGAGGTCGTGGTCGACCCGCACGTCGGGGTGGCCGGGGATGGGGACCCTGGCGACGACAGGCAGCTTTTCGTAGCTGCTGTGGATGCGCTCGAAGTGCTCGCGAATGATGCCGAGCAATTCTCGCCGGCCATTCCCGACACCTGCCACACGAATCGTCACGGTGCGCGCTTGCAGATCGCCTCGCACCATGGCGCGGCAGTTCGCTCGTTCCAGCACCACGCCGCTGCGCCAGGCGTGCCTGGGCTCTCTGTGGACATAGCTCTCGACGATGAACCGCGGCAACAATCCTTCCGGGAGAACCGAGGCGTAGTGGTACTCGAAGTTGAGACACTCGGCGGGTGGAAACTCCGAGTCCAGCGCTGGCTCCTCCTTGCTCAGGCTCTCCGGGATCAGATACTTGCCCCCTCTGGTGTCGAGTGGATGACACAGCCGGAAGCGGAGCATGAGCGCGAGCAGGTACGGATGCAGTGCTTCCGGGTACGCCTTCGGGCGAAGCACCTCGCCAAACGACCGCAGCGTGAATCTTCCACCTGCGTCGCGGATCTGTGACGCGTTGAGCATCTCGTAGATCCCCTTAGTGACCCACTGCGGGTTCAGGACGCCGAACTTGCGAAGCGCTTCATCGCGCCGATACGACAGCATCATCCCGAGATCGTGCAGGTAACCAGCTAGCGCCTCCTGATCGCCGAGCGCCACGACGCCGCGCTTGCTACAGAACTGGCAGAAGACCTCGAACGTCAGCCAGTTCCTCCGCTGTCGGGGTAGATCGTCCTTGATCTCCTGCCAGGCAGCCGGCCACGATGCCTTGACCCCAGGCAGGCCGCTCGCGAGCTTGGCGATCTGCTGTCTCAAGCTGACAAGACCATGGTCGGTAGCGCTGTCCGTTTCCAGGAACGAGATGTCCCCGTATTTCGCGCGCAGGAGCGCTCGGTTGAGTTCGAACGGATAGTCGCTCCACTTGTGGAGGAGCACGATGATCGGGACGTCCCCGGCAAACGACCGGACGAGGGACAGCCAGTACTCGGCATCCTGATCCTCGGTCCCTTCGCGCCCGGACAGCAGGATCAGGTAGAGCGCTCGTTCCGTCATGAAGAACCGGTGGGTCCCGTGCATGATCTCCTGACCACCGAAATCCCAGATATGAGCATAGACCGGTTCGCCGTCGAGCTCCATCGGCCACTTCGTGATCCGGACTCCCCGCGTACGTCGGAATGTCCTGTACTGGCCATGCTGGAGTCGATGCACCAAGGTCGTCTTGCCGACGCCACCCCGGCCGACGAGAATGAGCTTGAACTCGTTCAGCGGCTGCCGGGCCGATGGATCACGGGTACGGAAATAGTAGTCGAAGATTCGATTTACAGATGAAGTTATAATCTCCACTGGGATGGGTAAGGCGGGATTGCCCAGAAGGTTAATTTGTCGAGCTTATTCAGCTTTCTCAGCGAAGAGGGTAGTTCTCGTATTTTGGTACTATCCAGAAATAACGTATCCAGCTCGACAAGTTCCCCGATCCAATCGGGGATCTCCGTCAGCGGGTTGTTGGATAAAATCAGGGCATTGAGCTTCTGGAGCTGCCGGATCCAAGTCGGGACTGTGCGCAGGCCGATGGATGGGAGCGCAAGCACTTGCAAGTGGCTCAATTTTCCAATCGCCGGGATGGCTACTTTCGATGTACCACCTGTGATCGCCAGTACTTGAAGATAACGCAGTTCGCCTATGGAAGAAGGCAACACCTTCAACGGGTTTGCATATACGAGTAACTGTCGAAGCTGTGAGAGCTCACTGATCCATGCAGGGATCTCCTCGATGCGGTTATCTGCGAGCTCCAGCACGTCGAGGTGCGTCAGGTGGCGGACGGCATACGGGATGCTCGATAGCTGCAATCTGCCAAGGTCGAGTCTCGTGCGACCGGAACGTTGACATTCGATGATCCGGCGCCCAGCCTCACGCGCTGCTTCGTTTGCCAAACGCTGATTGTCTCGAGTGTCATGTTTCGGCTGGCCACAATCATCACTCCAGGTCGCATGCGACTCTGTGCACGAGACGAGCCGATGATCTCATGCCAGTCCATCGCGATCACTCGTCTTGACCATGGAGTTGCGGCCGGTACCTCCCGGGGCTGCGCCGACCAGGGACTCGCTCCGGCTCAGTGATTCGTGCAGCGAATTGCTGCATCGATTCGGGATGGACCGCCTGGCTGCACCGGAAGAAACCAACAGGTGCGACCTGTTCAGCGCCGGCACTCGCTCTGGTCGCGCGCTGGGGTGCGGCGATGTACCGGCAGGCGGCGCTGGCCTTTGCGTTACGAGTCCACAGCGGTCATCCGTGGCTACGACGCGGCGAGCCGGGGCTGGAACTTGGCGAGGAAGCCGGACCAGGCGTTGGTCCGGAACTCGGTGCCGGCATAGGCGTCGGCGAGGTCGACCTCGGTGCTCCTGGGGCAGAAGATCGACAGGCCGTGGAGGCCGGGGTGCTGGGGGTGCGCCGCGTGGCCGATCCGCATCGCCTCGAGCTGCTGGGCCACCGCTTCGCCGGCGGCGTGGGCGTGGTGATCGTGCTTGCCGAGCCGCTTGACCAGCGACACCAGGTCGGCCTGGTACGGATCGTCGAGCCGCTGGACGCCGGTCATCACGGCGTCGTGCACCGCCTGCCAGTCGGTGTCGATCAGGTGGGTGGCCAGCTCGGCGTAGGCATCGAACGCGGCGGCGAGGTCGTCGAGCGCCGCGCCGGCCCGGAATGCCGAGACCGCGTCGTCGCGCTGGCCGGCGGCGATCTCGGCGCTGATCGCGGCGACGATGGTCTGCGCCAGCTGCTCGGCGGTCTGCACCGGCCGCCGCGACAGGGCCTCGACGATCGCGCGGTACGGCCACGGCTTGGCGTAGACCTGGGACGCGACGATCGCCGGGGCGGCGTCGCGCAGCTCGTACTCGACCTCGAGCGTGGCCATCCAGCACGCGTTGATCGCGAGCAGGTCGACGTGGCCGCCCAGGCTCGCCGCGATCGCCTTCTTCATCGTGACGTTGGTCAAGAACCGGCCGGTGTTGGGGTCGGGGCCCCAGCGGCAGCCGTAGCCGGGGTGGCGGGGCAGCCACGCGGTGAGCCGGCCCCGCGGCGACAGGGCGCGGCCGTACGGCGTGCGCAGCCGGGCGGCCTGGTCGGTGGCGAGCAGGCCGTGCGGCTGCTCGGTCGGCGCGCCGCCGAGCCCGCCGCCGCCGGGGCCGCCGGGCTTCTTGCGATAGTCGTGGAGGTGATCGAGCCCGCTGCCGTGGGCCCACAGGGTGAGCGCGGTCGCCCCGGCGGGGAGCCGCCGGGCGGCGAGGTTGAGAAAGCCGGTCAGCGATGCCTGGTGGCTGGCGTCGACGACGTCCGGGAGGACCTCGGTGTGGTCCTTGTCTTGCGACGAGATCCAGTACCGGGTCGTCTGGCCCTTGGCCATGACCTGCACGGCGATGTGGCACTGATCGGTGGTCAGCGCCGCGCGCATGTCGTCGATCGCGTGGAGCACGGCCTGGTGCTCGGCCGCATCACCGGCGATCGCATAGATCACGAGATTCCAGGTCGCAGCGCTCATGCAGCTCCGGGCCGCCGTGTCAGTCGCGTACGGTGGGCGGGGCCGCGGGGAGGGTGCCCTCGCTCTTGAGGAACGCGGCGACGTGGGGCTGCAACGCGTCCGCCGACATCCGCATGCCGTCGGGAACGTCGACGCGGATCGTGTCCGCGCCGTCCGCCTTGTACTTGACGGACATCGTCTCCGCGCCGCGGCGGCCGACGACCAGCCACCAGTCGTAGTAGCGGTGGCCGTCGTCGCGATCGACCAGCTTGAACAGCACGCTGGCGCGGCAGCCGTGCGGGGCGATCACCTCGAGGTCACGGGTGATCCGGGTGACGACCGGGGACAGCAGCGACGCCGGCCTGGCGCCGGCCCCGGCCCGGGGCTCGCTCGCGATCGCCAGCGTGGGCTTGTGCGAGACAGCTGAGGTTCTCTTCGGCATGGGGGTCCTCCCTGACTAAGGGTGCGCATCCTGCGCGTTCACTGCGCAACGAAAACCGATGTTGGTCGCCATGGTCACCGGGGGGCGCCGGCTGCGGCCGCTGGTGCGCACCATCAGCGACGCCGCCCACGACCCACCGCGGATGACCCGCTGGATGTCCTTCGGGACATCGGCCCCGAACTGGCGTGTGCCCTCGAAGTACGGCGACGACGTCCACTCCGCGACGCTGCCGCCGAGATCGTGGATCCCGTCCGGCGTGACGTCCTGGCGCGAGGACCCGACCGGACGCTCGGGGGCGTCGCCCTGCGTGCAGTCGCCCTGCATCGGGACCTTTCCGTCGACGCCGATCACGACGTCCCCGCAGCGCGGCAGCTCACGGCCCCACGGGAACCGGCGATTGTCGCGCCCTCGCGCCGCCGCCTCCCACTCGTCCTCGGTGGGCAGTCGCTTGCCGGCGGCCTCGCAGTACAGCTTGGCGCCGTGCCAGCTGACCTGCACGGCGGGCAGCTTCTCGCGGCCTGGACGGGCGCGGAAGTCGCGGCCCTCGACGTACTCGATCCCGGTGTGCTCGGGGTACAGGTCGTACAGGACGTCGCTGTCGCCGGTCCCGCGGTTGCGGTGGACGTACCGCGGATAGTGATCGTCGCTGTCTTCATCGACCGTGAGCACCGAGGCCAGGTTGTGGAGCAGCTGCGCGAACTGCTCGTTGGTGACCTCGTGATCGTCGAGGAAGAACGCCGGGACCGTGACCCGGGTGCGCGGGATCTCGCGCTGCATCAGCGCTCGATCGCAGCCCGAGCCGATCTCGCGGCACTCGCGATCGATCTCGTCCGGGCTGCGGCCGACGTCGATCGTGCCGGCGTCGATCCGGACCATGCCGGGCGGGCTGAGCAGCGCCGCCGGGTGGTGCCACCACCGCACGGCCTGCAGCCCGAACAGCGCCGCGGCGGCGGCGACCACCGAGGCGCGCGCGACGAACCGGACCGACCACAGCCGGCGCTGCGCACCGCCGGGACGCAGGTCGGGCTGCGTCAGGTCGCGGCCGGTCAGGGTCGCGGCCGGCAGCTCCGTGCGCGACGGTGCCAGCGCGGGCGCGAGCTCGCGGAGCGCGGCGAGGACCTTGATCCCGTCGGCGAACCGCTGCTTCGGATCGACCGCGAGCATCCGGCCGGCGTGCTCGCGCAGCCGCTCGGGGGCGGTCGCCCACACCCCGCCGGCCAGCGGCGGCGCGCCGGCGAGGGTCGCGTTCATGATCTCGCGCGGCGTGGTGCCGCGGAACAGCCGCTGGCCGGTGGCGAGCTCGTAGATGATCACGCCGAGCGCGAACACGTCGATCCGCGCGTCGAGTGGCTGGTTGCCGTACTGCTCGGGCGCCATGTAGCCCGGCGTGCCGCAGGTCGCGACGGTCGTCCCGTCGGCGGCGTCCGGGCGCACCGGTGTGCCGGACGGCTCGTCGAGCGGGATCACGGCGTGGCGGGCGAGCCCGAAGTCGAGCAGCTTGACCCCGCCTTGTGCCGTCAGCATTGCGTTCTCGGGCTTGAGATCGCGGTGGACGATGCCGCGGCTGTGCAGCTCGGCGAGGCCCTCGGCGATCTGGGTCGCGATGTCGATGACCTGCGTCCACGGCACCGCGCGCCCGGTGATCCACTGCCGCAGCGTGCCGCCGGGCACGTACTCCATCGCGACGAACGCGAACCCGTCGTGCGTGCCGACGTCGTAGACCCGCGCGACCCGCTCGTGCTCGACCCGGGCCGCGAGCTGGGCCTCGCGCAGCAGCCGCGCGTAGTGGGTCGCCTGCTGCGAGGAGTCGACCGCGTCGAGCACCTTGAGCGCCACCACGCGCTGGAGCACGGTATCGGTGGCGGCGTACACCGTGCCCATCCCGCCGCGGCCGAGCCGGCGCTCGACGGTGTAGCGATCGCCGTCGCCCCACCGCGTGCCGGACGACATCGCGATCCGCGGCTGGCGCGGCGGCGAGTACGCGATCGCGCGCAGCAGCTGATCGGCCTCGAACTCGGGCTCGCCATCGAGGTCGGTGGTCGGCAGCTCGGTCGGATCGGCGGCCTCGAACGGCTCGGTCGAGTCGACCGTGCCCGCGCGGTACGTCGCATCGCGCGGCTCGTCTCGATCTACCGCCGGCTCGCTCGGTTGTGACGGCTTCTCGTTCGGCATTCCGTGCTCGGCCCCCTGAAACACCAACCCCCCGCGGCTCATCGTGGTCCCCGTGGCCTGGCTCTCCCAGTCAGAACCCTCGGAGGCAACAATGTGAAGGTCCCAGGGTACGATTTTTGACGCTTCCCGCCAACCGTCTGAAATGCGCGGCCCGCGAGGCGCCCTGAAGTAAGGGTTCTCGTGGTTATTTCAGCATCAGCTCGCGGCGGCGTGGCGGCGGGCCCGGGCGACCAGGCGCTGCTTGACCAGCTGGAACCGCTTGCGCAGCCGGGCGGCCTCGCGGCGGCGGTCGATCGCACGGGCGGCGCTGCCTTCCGCCCCGTCGGGGGAGCCGTCGGCGTGCCCACCCGCCTCGCTGCGCTCGACCTCGGTCCCCGACTCGAGGCTCTCGGCAAACACCAGCGCGATCTCGTCGAAGCTGAGCTTGCGGTCGACCCGCAGGATCAGCAGCGTGCGGTCCTCGATCGGCAGCTCCTCGCGCAGCGCGGTGAGCTGGCGCTGCTTGGCGGTCGCCATCGTGGTGCCGGTTCCGGACCGGAAGGCCGCGAGCACGGACTGCAGCTCGGACAGCGGGACCCGGCCCTCGGCGTGCCGCCGCACGCCCTTGCGGAACCGGCTGATCTCGCGGCGCGCCAGGACGTAGGTCCAGGTGCGCAGCGAGCAGCGGCCCTCGAAGCCCTTGAGCGACTTCCACAGCCGCTCGCTCCACGCCGAGAACACCTCGTCGGCGTCGACGTCGCCGAGCACCCCGGACAGGAACCCCAGGACCTCGGGCCCGAGCTCGCGCAGCACCAGCGTCGCCGCCTCGCGGGTGTCCCCGGTGGTGCGCAGGAGCTCGTGGGCTCGGTGATCTAGATCGTTGCTGACCGGCACCTGGGACCGGACGGTAGGATACCAAGCCGGGTTCATCAGACAAATCTCCGTCGGCCGCCGTCCGCCGCTCCGCGGCGCGCGCGGCTCTGTGCCGGAGCCGACCAGGTCCTGCCGGCCGCCAGCGCGGCGCAGGGTCAGCGTTTTTCGCAGGGGGCGGCCGATCGCGGCCGATCGCGCGGCCGGCAGCAACCGCAAAAAAAAATTGCTCCGCGGGTTCACATCCGGCGCGGAGCGCGCCCTATCTGGGCAAAGGAGCGAGGTACCCCGTCGCACGGAACAGGAGCGCGTGTGGTTTGCTACGAGTGCGGTAACGAGAATGCCTCGATGAATCTGATCTGTGCTTACTGCGGATTTCCGTTTGCCAGAGATCACATCGCGGCGCGGCGCGAGCCGGTCGAGTGCGAGGCGGTCGCGTGTGCCGTGTACGCGCTCGCCCTCGTCGTGCCGGTGGTCGGGTTGGTCGTCGGATTCGCGGCGATGCGGCGGCCGGAGCCGGCCCATCGCGCGGCGAGCCGGCGGTGGTTGATCGCGGCGCTGATCTCCAGTCTGGCATACATCGCTCTGCTGATGAGGGTTCTGCTGTCGTGAGTCTTGGGGGGCGTTCATTGAGCTGGTTGCTTTGAAGGGGAGTCCGTTGCCGGCGCTGCGGGGAGGGTTGGTGGTCGAGGGCGTCGTGGGGTGGGGCGGCAGCGTCGGCAACGGACATCGGGGTGGTGAGCTCGGGATCGCGAGATCGCCCGGCCAGCGGCGAGTTGCGGGCCCGGCGCGCGCGATGTAACCGGCGAGCCGAAGCCGCGCACAGTGGGTCTGGCTGACTCCGGCGGCGCGTTTCCCGGAGCCGGCGAAGGACCGTCATGCCACGCCTGGCTCATGGCCGCCGTCTGCCTTTCGTGTTGCTGCTCGCCTCGCTGTCGCTCGGGCCGCCCATGCTGCTCGAGCGGCTCGCCGCCGCCCAGCCGGCCGGCAACCTGCCGCTCGACGGGTTCCGCCCGGCGATCGACTCGCGCGGCTACCTCACGGTCAACGCGTCGCAGGTGCTCGGCGACCGCGAGCTGTCGTTCGGGCTGGGCTCGCTCGACTGGGGCCACCGCCTGCTGTCGCTCGACGCCGGCGGCAAGTCGTACTCGATCGACGACATGATCACCGCGACGCTGATCGCCGCGGTCGGCTTCCACGCCGGGCCGGCCGAGCTCGAGCTCGGCGGATCGCTGCCGCTCACGATCATGAGCGGGACGCGCGGGCCGGGCATGGTCGGCGGCGCGGGCGGCAACCCGTTCGCCGTCGACGGCCAGGGCATCGGCAACATCGGGCTCCACCTCAAGGCGCGGCTGGCCAGCACCAGCCGCGGCCCGCGCATCGGGCTGGCCGCGATCGCGAGTGTGTACCTGCCGACGATCGCGCCGCGCGATCGCTTCCTCGGCGAGGACCAGTGGGTCCCGCAGCTGGTCGGCGTGGTCGACAAGGAGCTCGGCCGCGAGCGCCGGCTGCGGCTGTCGCTCAACGCCGGGATCCGGCTGCGCCGCACGACGACGTTCACCAACAGCGACCCCGGACCGACGATGGCCCCGGTGACCGGCCGGTCGATCACGGTCGGCAGCGAGCTGCCGGTCGGGCTCGGCGTCGCCTACGCGCTCGCGCCGCAGCGGTTCGACGTCGTCGGCGAGGTGTTCGGCGCCGTGCCGCTGGGCGCCCACCAGAGCTACCAGCCGCTCGAGGCGCTCGCCGGGGTCAAGCTCTACCTGGCGCGCAACTCGTTCCTGACGCTGGGCGCCGGCCGCGGCCTGCTCGCCGATCGCGACGGCAATCCCGCGCTGCGCGCGTTCATCGGCATCGTGTTCGAGCCCAGCGTCGGCGATCGCGACGGCGACGGCATCAAGGACGACCTCGACAGGTGCCCCGACGCCCCGGAGGACTTCGACGGCTTCGAGGACGCCGACGGCTGTCCCGATCCCGACAACGACAAGGACGGCATCCCCGACGAGAAGGACAAGTGTCCAAACAACCCAGAGACCGTCAACGGCTACCAAGACGCCGACGGTTGCCCCGACGAGATCGCCGATCGCGATCACG
>DATAPF010000464.1:0-20007 GCA_036265355.1 Kofleriaceae bacterium
TCAAGCGCGCCGGCACCTGCGAGGAGGTCGCCGCCGCGATCGTGTTCCTCGCCTCGCCCGCCGCCCAGTTCATCACCGGCGCCACGCTCCGCCTCGACGGCGGCCAGTCCCTGTGGGGCCACAGCTGGGAGATCCCGTAGCCGTCCGTCGCCATGGTTCCATTCACTTCGAACGTCGAGGAAGACCAGCACGTCGTGTTGCGCACCATGGCGTGGCAGGACTTCGAGGCGCTGCTCGCCATCCGAGGTGAACGGTCCGGCGTCCGGATGTATTACCTCGATGGGGAGATCGAGCTCACCAGCTCGACCCGGATCCACGAGGGACGCAAGAAGACGCTCGCCCGGCTGCTGGAGATCTGGGCGATGGAGTCCGACGTCGCGCTGAACGGCTTCGGATCGTGGACGCTCAAGAACGAGATCCGGGAGACCGGGGCCGAGCCCGACGAGTGCTACATCGTCGGCGATGCCACCGAGAAGGACGTGCCCGACCTCGCGATCGAGGTCGAGTGGTCGCGCACGACGGGCCTGTCCAAGCCGGAGATCTACCGCCGCCTCGGAGTGCGCGAGCTCTGGACGTTGAAGAACAATGGTCGCCTCCTCATCCGCATCCTGGAGAAGGGGGAATGGGCCGAGCACACCCGGAGCAAGCTGCTCCCCAGGCTCGACATCGCGTGGCTGCTATCGTTCGCCGAGCTGACGCCGCAGAGCAAGGCCGTACGCGCGCTGCGGGACGCGCTGCGCACGAAGAAGCGCCGCAGCTGACGCCGGGCCGGGTGTGGTGGATACTGGGCGCGTGGACCTCGAGCTCACCGGCAAGCTGTGTCTGGTCAGCGGCGCGAGCCGCGGCATCGGGCGGGCGATCGCCCTGGCGCTGGCTCGCGAGGGCGGCCGGATCGCGGCGGTGGCGCGCAGCCGCCACGACCTCGACGCGCTGGTCGCCGAGCTGCCCGGGGCGGGGCACACGGCGATCGTCGCCGACGCCGCCAGCGAGGAGGGCGCCAGCGCGGCGGTCGACGGCTGCGTCGCCGAGCTCGGCGGGATCGACGTCGTGGTCTGCGTGGTCGGCAAGTCGTTCGCCCGCACCGCGTCGGCGATGGACGACGCCGACCTGGCGAGCTCGCTCGACGCCAACCTGTGGAGCGCGGCGCGGGTCGCCCAGCGCGCGGTGCCGCAGCTGATCGCGCGCGGCGGCGGCTCGATCACGATGCTCGCATCGATCTGGGGCCGCGAGGCCGGCGGCGCGCCCGGCTACAACACCGCCAAGGCGGCGGTGATCGCGCTCGCCAAGGCGCTCGCCCGCGACTACGCGCGCCACGCGATCCGCGTCAACTCGATCGCGCCGGGCTCGATCCTGTTCCCGGGCGGCGGCTGGGACCGGCGGCGGACCGCCGATCCCGACGGCATCGCCGCGTTCGTCGAGCGCGAGATCCCGATGGGCCGGTTCGGCACGCCCGACGAGGTCGCCGATGTCGTCGCGTTCCTCGCGTCGGCGCGGGCGCGCTGGATCACCGGCGCCTGCATCCCGGTCGACGGCGGCCAGGGCCGCAGCTTCTAGCGCTCGTTCGTCGTGCGCGGTGGGAGAGCGCCGGGGCACGCGCAGCCGATCGCGCCGATCGGTTCCGCGCCGCGTCGTCACGCCAGCGCGGACGCGCTACACCAGCGTACCCGGAACAGCTGCGTCAGACACCTGACGCACCCGACGCAGGGGTCAGATGTTCTGTCTGGCTTACGTTGCTTACAGGCGACGGTACCGTCGCGCCGCGGCTTGCGCGATCGCAGAACAGTCCGTAGCTTCTGCGGGGACAAGACGGTGGGCGACGACGGTACGGGTATCGAGGACCAGGTGGCGGATCAGCCGACGCTCTCGCTCGTCGTGACCTCCTCGGAGCCGGCCGCTCCGACGGCACGGATCGAGGTCACGCTGGGCGAGACGGTCGGGCGGTACCAGGTGCGGCGCCAGCTCGGCAGCGGCGGCATGGGCCAGGTCTACCTCGCGCGCGACGTCGTGCTCGGCCGGTCGGTCGCGCTGAAGGTCGTGGGCGGAAGCCGCAGCGTCGAGGTCTCGACCGAGCAGTTCCTCCACGAGGCGCGGGCGATCGCCCGGCTCAACCACCCGAACATCGTGCAGCTGTACGACTTCGGCGAGTACAAGGGCGGGTTCTACCTCGCGCTCGAGTACGTCGAGGGCGACACGCTGCGCGAGCGGGTGCGCGCCGGCACGATGGCGCTCTACGAGGCGCTGCGCCACGCCCGCGCGATCGCCGACGGCCTGTGCCACGCCCACGACCACGGCGTGTACCACTGCGATCTCAAGCCGAGCAACGTGATGGTCGGCAAGGACGGGCGGGTCCGCGTGGTCGACTTCGGGATCGCGCGCACCGGCGACAGCGCGTCGAGCGCGTCGTCCGGCACACCGGACTGGATGGCGCCGGAGCAGTGGACCGGCGGGCGGGTGACCGATCGGGTCGACTCGTGGTCGCTCGGCATCGTGACCGCGCAGCTGTTGACCGGGCGCCACCCGCTGGGCGATGCACCGGCCGTGCGCCGCGAGGCCGCCCAGGACCCGACGCGCGTCGCCGCGTGGGCGCCGGACCGGCGCGACGTGCCGCCGGCGGTGATCGAGCTCGTCACCCGGTCGCTCGAGCGCGAGCCGACGCTGCGGCCGAGCGCCGCCGAGTGGTCGCGCGCGCTCGACGCCGCGCTGCGCGACGGCACCGGCGATGCGGCGGTCGAGGACGGCCCGTACCGCGGGCTGGCGGCGTTCGACGAGAAGCACGCGCGGTTCTACTTCGGACGCGAGCTCGAGATCGACGCGTTCCTCGAGCGGCTGCGCGACACGCCGCACCTGCCGATCGTCGGACCGTCGGGTGCCGGCAAGTCGTCGTTCCTCCACGCCGGGGTGATCCCGCGGCTGCGCGCGCGCGAGCCGTGGACGGTGATCGCGTTCCGGCCCGGCGCCGATCCGGTCAGCGCGCTGGCGCGCCACGTGCTCGCCGCGATCCGCGACGACCGGCCGGCGGCGCAGCGGCCGGCCGAGGCCCAGCTCAAGGCGCAGGTCCAGGCGTTTCGCGCCGAGCTGCTCGAGACCCCGACCTTGCTCGCCGCGCGGCTGGCGACGATCGCCGGGGTGACCGGCGGCCGCGTGCTGCTCGCGGTCGACCAGCTCGAGGAGGCGTTCACCCAGGGCGCCGGCGACGCCGAGCGCCAGCGGTTCCTGCAGATGCTGGTGTCGGCGGCCGACGACCCGGCGGATCCGCTGCGCGTCGTGGTCACCGTGCGCGACGACTTCGTCGGCAAGCTGCCGGGGCTGCGCTCGCTGTTCGTGGTCAAGCAGCTCGCGGTCGACGACATCCGCCGCACGATCACCGGCCCGCTCGCGCGCTACGACTACCAGTTCGACGATCCGGCGACCGTCGACGACCTGATCGCCGAGGTCGGCAGCGCCGCGGCGGCCAACCTGCCGCTGCTGCAGTTCGCCTGCCGCACGCTGTGGGACGGCCGGGACACCACGCGGCGGTGCCTCCAGCGCGCGACCTACCGCGAGATGGGCGGCCTGGCGGGCGCGCTGGGCCGGCACGCCGATCATGCGCTCGCCGAGCTGTCGCCCGACGAGCACCGCACGGCGCGCCAGCTGCTGCTCCAGCTCGTGGTCGGCACGACGCGGCGCTCGGTCGCGCGCGATCAGCTGGCCGCCGGCGCCGGCACCGACGCCGGTCGCGTGCTCGACCGGCTGCTCGCGGCGCGGCTGCTGGTCCAGCGCAACGTCGGCGACGGCGAGTCGCCGCTGGTCGAGATCGCCCACGAGTCGCTGGTCCAGAACTGGTCGCAGCTCGCGCGCTGGCTCGACGAGTCGCGCGAGGAGCTCCGGCTGCTCGAGGAGCTGACCGACGCGGCCCGGCTGTGGGAGCGGCGGGGCAAGCGCAGCGAGCACACCTGGTCCGAGCGCGACATCGCGACGGCCCGGCATCGGGCGGCACAGCTCGACCTCGCGCTGCCGCCGCGGATCCAGGAGTTCTTCACCGCCGGCGATCAGCGCAACCGGCTGGCGCGGCGACGGCGCTGGATCCGCATTGGCATCACATTCGCAGTGGCAAGCGCAGTGGGCGTGTTGCTCCTGCTCAAGCTCGTCCAGGACCGCTGGCGAGATCAGCTGATCCGGAACAACCTCGGGACGGTGGTCTACACCATCGCTCCGTTCGACTGGCGCGATGGCGCGGTGGTCGCAGCGGCCGGCGATCCGATGCCGGACCTCAGCGTGACGGTGTACGGCGCGAGGCCCGACGATCCCAATGAACCGGGAGACCCGATTCCGGACAAACTTGTCCGCATCGTGGCTAGCGGAGGCGCCGGCAACCCGCGCGTCCAGCGGATCAGCGCTCCCGGTGGCACGGTGTGGCTGCGGCTCGACGACCGCGGCGGGCCCGGCGAGCACTGCCCGCCCTCGTGGATCCGCGTCCAGGCGTTCCCCGGCTACCGGATCGACGACATCAAGCGCATCGAGCTGCCGGTGCCGACCTGCCAGGCCACCCTGGCGGACACCGTGAAGATCGAGGCCGGCCCCGTCTGGTATGGCGGCCCCGGCGATCCGCCTGCGAAGCATTATGGCGAGCCCGACTACACCGAGCCCGAGCGGCTGATCGATTTGCCGGCGTTTGCCATGGACCGGACCGAGGTGTCCAACGCGGCGTTCGAGCCATTTGCCCGGCTGGACAAGCTCACCGGCTACCTGCGGCCGCTCTACGCCACGACCACCGTGCACCTCCACGACGGCGAGCCGGCGTATCCGGTGAGCGATATCGACGCCTTCGAGGCCAGTGCGTACTGCCGGTACATGGGCAAGCGGCTGCCGAGCGACGCCGAGTGGACCAAGGCGGCGCGCGGCGGGCTGATGGTGAACGGCAAACCCAATCCCTACCCGCGCCGGCTGTATCCGTGGGGGGACGCGCCCAGACCGGAGTGTGCCAATCAGGACTACGCGGTCACCCAGCTGGCATGGACCCGTCCGGTCGATGCGCTGCCGTGCGGTGCCAGCCCGTACGGCATCCTGCAGCTGGTCGGAAACGTGCAGGAGTGGATCTCGCGGGAGGGGCAGACCGACCGCGACAATCCGCTTCACGCCCTGCGCGGCGGCTCCACCGATTGCCCACCCGACAGCGACATGACCACGACGATCTTTCGCAATCACCGGGACCCGCGGGCGCTCAATTATTCCAATGGCGTGCGATGCGTCGTCGACCCGGAGATCACACCATGATATTCAGCGATCAGCCCAAGACCGTGACGCTGGTGGCGAACCCGCCGCCGGAGACCGACAACGGCGGCCTGGACCAGGCGTTCCAGCTGCTGTCGGCCCGCGGGCTCCGCAATCACCAGATCAGCCGGGTGGCGAGCGTCAGCGACATCGATGTCGCGCTCGGCAGCGTCGTGACCGCGTCGTTCAAGGGCACCGTGCGGCTGCAGATCATCGGACATGCGATCCCCGGCTCGATCTGCCTGGGCGCGAGGTGGACCGACACCGGCATCCACGACCCCGCCGCGTTCGCGTTCCCGTTCCTGGTGCTCGACACCAACCCGGTCGCGCTCGGACTGCTGGCCAAGTACGCCGGCAAGCTGTCAGAGGTGATGCTCGTCGGGTGCCACGTCGGGTCGACCACGTCGTTCGGCCACGCGATCAACGGCCGCACGCTGACCTACACGCTGGCCGAGCTGCTGCGCTGCAAGGTGTGCGGCGCCGACGACGACGTCGCACCCGACGAGTACGACGAGCAGGGCTGGTACGCGCCGGCGCCGTCCCATCGCCGGCCCAAGGGCTGGCGGTGGAGCGACGCCTCGCCGCCGCTGTGGACCGACCCCGGCACCGATCCGCTGCCGCGCAATCGCAAGCCGGCCGCCCGCGACGGCAAGCCGGTGGAGATCGAGATCCGGGCGGTCCGGACCGCGATGCTGCCGCTGCTCACCACGCAGGAGCCGGTCGTGCTGCCGTCCCCGATCCACGTCACCTGCCAGTACGTCACGTCCGCCGCGCCGATGTCCGCGCTGCCCGAGCTGGCGGTGGAGACCGACCAGGGGCCCGCGCAGCTGGTCGGCGGTGGCCGGTACCTGAAGATCGACGACGTGTGCTACGTGATCGACCGCAGCCCGGCGCTGGTCGCGGCGCTCACCGGGATGCTGCGCTGCCTGGACACGGCGCTCCGCGCACTGTGCGCGCCGACGAGCGCCGCCGGTTGACGTCCCGGACTACATCCCCGGCACGACGTGGAACTCGCCGAAGCCGTCCTGGGTCAGGACCAGCGAGATCTCGCCGCCGCGCCGCTCGAACTGGATGTGCTGGTCGTGACCCGCGAGCTCGCCATCGAGCAGATCGATCTGCCCCGACAGCATCGGCGCGCTCTTGGCGCATCCGGTGACGACGATCTCGGTCGGCCACAGCCTCACGGTGTCGTGCGGCGCACCGTTGGCGCCATTCGCTGCATCCCCGGCCAGCCGGATCTCGAGGTAGTCGACACCGTTCCATTCCAGATCTTGTGACTCCGCGGCCTGCGGGCCGAGCAGGTCGATCTGGAGCAGGTCGTCCTTGCCTTCCTCGTAGCCCTTCACGACCAGCTGGCTGGGAATCACGACCAGGTTGGCCTGGAGTGGACCGGCGCCGAGGCATTCCGGAAATTTGAACACCACTGCGTCGGTGCCGGCCCCGAGGATCTGGAATCCATCCGGTGTCGTGGTTTGCCAGCCATCCCGCGACAGGTACAGCGGACCTGTGGCGCCTGGCTTCATCGCGACCGGCGCCAGCTGACCAGGAATGGGCGCAGTCCACACCTCGCTCATTGCAACCGAGAACAAGCGGCGCCGGCGCTCGCTCGGGTCACCGGTCTTACTGTCACTACGTGTCCAGAAACTGACGTTCTGAGCGTCCGCCGACGCGATCGTCACCTGCGGTACCATGGCATAGTTACACAGCTCTTGAACGGGCATCGAATCCTCCGAACCGCGGAGAGGTTTCAAGAGCGATGCCAACGCGTGCGCCCCTCGCGGACGAGCGCGGTGGTCAGTCGTTCTCGGGCTCGGGCTCGGGCTCGGGCCGGTCGCGATCGCGATAGTGGTCTGGGTTGATGTCGTATGTCTTGCACAGCCGGTAGAGCCGGCGGCGATCGATCTTGAGCTGCTGCGCCGTGGTCCGCATCCGGCCCCGGGTCTGCCGCAGCACCTCGATGATCTCGTCGCGGGTCGGATCCGGGCGCGGCGGCAGATCCTCCTCGGGCGGTGGCGGCGGCGGCATCCGCGGCGCGGGCGTCGGATCGTCGGGCCGCGAATCGGCCGGCATCCGCAGCCCGCTGCGATGCGCGCGAACCTGGGGCAGCAGGTGCGCGCGCGTGCACGGGAACTCGGAGGTCTGGCCCGCGGCGAAGTTCACGGCGGCGAGCAGCTCGCGCAGGTTCTCCGCCCACGGGTACAGCAGCAGGCACTCGAGCGCGCCCGCGGTCCACGGCCGGAGCCCGGGATCGCGGCCGCGCAGGCGGAAGAACAGCTGGGTCCAGCCCAGGATGTCCTCGCGCCGCTCGCACAGCGGCGGCAGCGAGAGCGGCGTGTTGGTCGCGCGCAGCCGCGCCAGCAGGTCGCGGCGAAACCGGCCCTGGTTGACCGCCTTGTCGAGATCGATGTTGGTCGCGGCGACCACGCGCGCCGAGCTCCTTCGCAGGTCGGTCGACCCGAGCGCGCGGTACGAGCCGTCCTCGAGGAACCGCAGCAGCTCGGCCTGGACGTCGAGCGGCAGATCGCCGATCTCGTCGAGGAACAGCGCGCCCTCACCGGCGAGGTCGACCAGGCCGGGCCGGGTGCTGACCGCGTTGGTGAACGCACCGCGGACGTGGCCGAACAGCTCCGAGCGCGCCATCTCGCGGTTGAGCTGGGCGCAGTTGAGGGTCACGAACGGATGCGGCGCGCGCTGGGCGCCGATCGCCTTGGCAACGCTCTCCTTGCCGGTCCCGGTCTCGCCGAGCACCAGCACGTGGCCGACCGACGCCGCGAGCTCGTCGATCCGCCGGCGCACGTTGGCGGCCTCCGGCGATACTCCCGGGAACACCTGCGAGTCGATCCGCAGATCGGTCGGCGGCGCCGTGGTCCGGAACACCATCACGCTGTCGCCGATCCGGATCACGCTGCCATCCGGGAGCGGCGTGCGCTGGCCGCGGCCGAACCCGCGGCCGTTGACGTAGAACCCGTTGCGGCTCCCGAGATCCTGGAACTGCCAGCCCGCGAAGCTGCGATCGATCCGCGCGTGTTTGCGCGAGATCCGGGGGTCGTCCGCGATGACCACGTCGCATTCCTCGCGGCCGATGCTCAGGCCTTGCATCTCGACCGGATACACCGGCTGGGCGCAGGTCCCGGCGAGGATGCGCAGGTGCGCGCTCTGGGTCAGCTCGAGACCGCCCTGCTCGGAATCATCCGACGGAGGTGCGGTCTGCCACGTATCGATCACCCTCATGACACCCTCATGGCGCTACCCTGTCCCACACGATCTGATCACTCCCCGCGGGCCCGGAAGCGGCGATGGGGACGAGTCCGCGCATGCGCGGCGCATGAGCCTCCCCAGGCGCGCATGGCGCTCCAGGCATCTGTGCAGCTGTCGGCTTCCTGAACGTATCGACAGCCCTGTGTAACACACCTGGGTGCCGCGCGTCTGCCGCGCGCGCCAGCGACCTCCCCTGCGCATGTGCGCTGCCGCCCGGTGCATGCGCCGCGGGAGCGGCGATCCACACGTTCAGGAATGCTACCGTTCTGCCGTACATGAGCCGAACCGCACCGCTGGTGTTCGTCATGGCTGCTGGTCTCGGGACGCGGATGAAGAGCGACCTTCCCAAGGTCTTGCACCGCATCGCCGGCCGGCCGCTGATCCACTGGGTCGTGACCGCGGCGCGGGCCGCGGGAGCGGGTCGCGTGATCGCGATCCTCGGCCACCGGGCGGACGCGGTACAGAGCTCGCTCGACGCGGCGTTTGGCGCCGGCGCCGTCGAGGTCGCGCTCCAGCCCGAGCAGCGCGGCACCGGCCACGCGGTGCAGTGCGCGCTGCCGGCGGTCGCCGCCGAGCCCGACGATCGGATCGTCGTGATCCTGAGCGGCGACGCGCCGCTGCTCGGCAGCGAGCGGATCGCCGAGCTGGTTCTCGCCTGCGAGGCGTCGCCCGCCGGCCTGGCGCTGCTGTCGACCGTGCCGCCGTACCCGATGCCGTACGGCCGGCTGGTCCGCGAGACCGGCGGCAAGCTGCTGCGGATCGTCGAGCACGCCGATGCCACCGAGGACCAGCGCAAGATCCGCGACACCAACGCCGGGTTCTATGCGATCCGGCTCGGCCACCTGCGCCGCGACCTCGCGCGGCTGCGCGCCGACAACGCCAAGGGCGAGCTGTACCTGACCGACCTCGTGGCCCACGCGGCCGCGCGCGGCGGTGCGACCGCGATCGACGCGCCGTTCACCGAGGTCGCCGGGATCAACGATCGCGTCGACCTCGCCGCCAGCGAGACGGTCGCGCGCCGCCAGATCAACGAGGCGTGGATGCGGGCCGGCGTCACGATGGCCGACCCGGCGACGGCGTACATCGACGCCGACGCCGGCCCGATCGGCCGTGACGTCTGGCTCGGCCCCAACGTCGCGCTGCGCGGCAAGACGTCGATCGGCGACGCCGCGCGCGTCGACACCGGCTCGGTGCTCACCAGCGTCCAGGTCGCCGACCACGCCTACCTCAAGCCGTACTCGGTGCTGACCGACACCGCGATCGGCCCGCGCGCCGAGATCGGCCCGTTCACGCACTGTCGCCCCGGCAGCCGGATCGACGAGGACGCCAAGCTCGGCAACTTCGTCGAGACCAAGAAGACCCACCTGATGGCGGGCGCGAAGGCCAACCACCTGGCGTACCTCGGCGACGCCTCGGTCGGCGCCAAGGCCAACATCGGCGCCGGCACGATCACGTGCAACTACGACGGCTTCAACAAGTTCCAGACCAAGATCGAGGCCGGCGCGTTCATCGGCTCGGACACCCAGCTGGTCGCGCCGGTCACGGTCGGACGCGACGCGTACGTCGGCGCGGGCACCACCGTGACCAAGGACGTCCCGCGCGGCTCGCTCGCGTTGACCCGCGTCAAGCAGGTCAACGTCGAGGGCTGGGCCGAGCGGTTCCGCGAGGCCCAGGGCAAGCGCAAGAAGTCGGGCGACGAGCACTGATGCTCCGCGCCACCGCCCGGCCCGCCGCAGGGCGGCTCGCGCTCGTCTCGGTCCTGGTCCCGGTCCTGGTCGCCGGCTGCAAGGACCGCGCACCGCACGCCGCCCCTGCCCCGGGGCCCGCCGCCGACGCCGCGCCGGTCCGCGACGCCGCGCCGGGGGATGCACCGGACGACGCGGCCTCCGGGCCCTGGCCCAGCCTCGCGAGGTTCCCGATCGTCGATCCGGTCCGCGTGATCGCGCTGCCGGCCCGCCCCGACGTGCCGCGGTTCGACGTCGGCGGCCCGGCGATCGCCGGCGACGTCGCGATCGTCAGCTCGTCGCAGCTCGGGTTCGCCGCGGTCGACTGGCGGCGCGGCGCGCTGGTGTGGACCCGGCCGGGCGGGCTGCACGTCGCACCGCCGATCGACAGCCCGCAGGGCGTGATCCTGATCAGCGACTGCACCACGCCGGTGCAGGTCGACGATGCGCTGCTCGGCTGCATCCGGGTGGTCAGCCGGTCCGGCATCGATCAGGGCTATGCCGCGATCCACGGCAAGCGCGTCGCGGCGTTCGCCGGCTCGCCCGGCAGCCAGGACGTGTGGCTCGACGGCGAGCGCGCGGTGCGCTGGCGGCGCGGCGACCAGGCGGTGTCGGTCGATCTGATCACCGGCGTCGCGACCCCGGCCACCGCCGCGCCGCCGCCGCTGCGCGTGAGCTATCGCACGCACACCTGGGAGATCTCGCGGACCGAGCACGCGATCGTCGCGCGCGAGCGCGGCAAGGTCGCGTGGCAGACCCGCCGGCCGTACACCGCCCTGCTCGGTGCGGTGTACCTCGCCGACCTCCCGCCGATGATCCGGGTCGCCAACGTCGGCGTGTTCGGCGGCTGGGCCGAGCTCAACCTGCTCGACATCGACGCGACCGGCTCGCTGCACGGCCAGGCCGCGTTCCCGGTGCCGGCGATCAGCGCGCTCGGCCACGCGGTCGACGCGGTCGGCGACACCGCGATCGCGGTCCGCATGGACAGCTCGCTGCGCCACGACTTCGTGGTCGGCTACGCCGCCAACGCGCTGCTGATGTACGTCTACCCGCTGCCCGAGATCCCGCGCGCGGAGCCGGTCGGCGTCGCGGTCGCCTCCGACGCCGTCCTGGTGTTCCATGATGGCGATACGTTCACAGTGTTGCCGGAGCTGTCGTCGCCTCCTACGGCGCCTGGCGCGCCGCGGCCGCCGTCGCAAAATCCGACACCGTAAGCCTTCGAGATCACTCATCGCGAGCTGGTACGGCGGCTGCTCTAGCGGTCCTCAACAAGGAGCCGCTACCCCCATGTTCAAGACCCTTCTCGCCGCCACCGCCACCCTGAGCCTCGTCGCCTGCGTCAAGCAGGACGATTCGCCGAACATCGACAAGTCGCTGCCGACCTCCGACCAGGTCTCGATCAAGATGCCCAGGAGCAACGCCAGCGCGCGCGTCGACAGCGAGGCCCTGGGCCAGCTCTCGGGGTACTACGTGATCACGCTCGGCGTGACCACCACGTTCAACACCGGCACCGCCTGGGTGCTGACCCTGATCCACGCGATCGTGCAGACCCCGCCGACCTCGACCCAGGGTAACATCTACACCTGGGGCCCGGGCAGCAACGCGCTCGACCCGGCCGACTACAAGCTCGTGGTCACCGCGAACGCCGACGGCACGTTCTCGTACACGCTGTCGGGCAAGTCCAAGACCGTCGCCAACGCCGTGTTCGAGGACCTGATCGACGGCGTGGCCGACCCGCGGCCGGGCGACGGCAAGGGCACCGGCCACTTCCTGGTCGACTTCGACCATGGCAGGGACGTCAACCCGATCTCGAGCGGCGACGCCCGGGGCTCGATGGACGTGAACTACGATCTCGGCAAGGCCCACATCGATCTCACCCTGATGTCGAGCGACCAGCCGGGCACGCCCACCGCCGACTACTCCTACAACGCGGCCCAGGACGGCGGCGGCAACATGACGTTCGACGTCAACGCCAACGCCGGCGGCTCGGCGGCGCTGGAAACTCTGACCCTGCGGTCGCGCTGGCTCGGCACCGGTGCCGGCCGCACCGACGCCCGGGTCACCGGCGGCGATCTCGGCAGCGTGCAGGTCACCGCGTCGGAGTGCTGGAGCACCTCGTTCGGCCGCGTGTACTACCAGGACTCGAACAACTTCTCACCGCCCGAGGGCGCCGAGTCCTCGTGTGCGTTCGCGACCCAGGACCTGCCCCTCGCTCACTGACCTGGCGCGCGCAACGGCATGTCGCCCATGCGCACGGCCCCCTCGGCGGGGCCGTCCCCCGTTTTCGGCAGTCAGCGTTGACTGCAAACTTCGCCCGCGGTAACACGCCCGCGGAGGAGACACACATGGCTACGTTGCCCAAGGATGCGCAGGAGCTGTTCGACAACCTGGTCCCGGAAGGCCTCAGGCAGTTCCCGGACAAGGCGCGCGAGCTGAACGCCATCTACTGCTTCAAGATCACCGGCGATGGCGGTGGCGAGTGGACGGTCGATTGCACCGCCAACCCGCCGACGTGCACCAAGGGCGACAGCGGCAAGGCCCAGTGCACCGTCGAGGTCTCCAACGACGACTTCAAGACCATGCTCGGTGACCCCAACGCCGGTATGCAGCTGTACTTCCAGGGCAAGCTCCGCGTGTCCGGCGATCCGATGCTGGCGATGAAGCTCCAGCAGCTGTTCGAGATCGCCCGTCCCAAGTGAGAGCCGGCGCCGCGTGACGCTCCCTGCGTCGATCTCCCCGCTGGCAGACGCGCTGCAAGGCGTGCGCGTCCTCGACATGTCGCGGCTGCTGCCGGGCCCGTTCCTCACGATGATCCTCGCCGACATGGGCGCGGACGTCGTCAAGATCGAGGACCCCAGGGCCGGCGACTACATGCGGGAGGTCCCGCCGCCCATGGGCGACATTCCGATGCACGAGCTGGTGCCGGGCAAGGGCGGCATCTCGGGCCGGTTCCTCGCGGTCAACCGCGGCAAGCGCTCGACGGTGCTCGACCTCAAGCAGCCGTCCGGCCACGCGGCGATGCTGCGCATGGCCGCCCACGCCGACGTCGTCGTCGAGAGCTTCCGCCCCGGCGTGATGGACAAGCTCGGCCTCGGTCACGCCCAGCTCGCCCAGGTCAACCCGAAGATCATCCTGTGCTCGATCAGCGGGTTCGGCCAGACCGGGCCGTACGTCCACCGCGCCGGCCACGACATCGGCTACCTCGCGATCGCCGGCGTGCTGGCGATGGGCGGCGAGCGCGACGGCGCGCCGATGATGCCGGGCGTCCAGATCGCCGACCTCGCCGGCGGCGCGCTGTGGGGCGCCACCGCGATCCTCGGCGCGCTGGTCGGCCGCCACCGCACCGGCAAGGGCGCCCACCTCGACATCTCGATGACCGAGGGCGCGCTCGCCCTGCTCGCGGCCGAGCTCGGCAACCTCGACTGCGGCCTGCGCGCCACCCGCGGCATGGCGCGGCTCAACGGCGGCTTCGCCTGCTACGGGATCTACCGCACCCGGGACAGCCGCTACCTCGCGGTCGGCGCGCTTGAGCCCAAGTTCTGGATCGCGCTCAACCAGGGCGTCGGCCGGCGGCCCGATGTCTCCGAGCTGCTCGCCGCCGACCAGACCGCGATCCGCGCCGAGCTCGCCGCGATCTTCGCGACCCGGACCGCCGCCGAGTGGACCCAGATCCTCGCCGAGCACGACTGCTGCGTCGAGCTGGTCACCGAGCTCGACGAGCTGCCCGACCATCCGCTGCACCGCGCCCGCGAGGTGTTCTTCACCATCGACGGCGGGTCCGGCGTCGGCCCGATCCAGCAGACCCGCACGCCGCTCGGCATCCCGAAGGCGCCGCGCCCGCCGCCGCGCCACGGCGAGCACACCCGCGAGGTCCTCGCCGAGTACGGGTTCTCCGACGCCGAGATCGCCCAGCTGCGCTGACATTCCCCGGACGGCTGCGTCGGGGTGCGACCGCGCGCCGGTGTGCTGCGACAGCGAGCGCGTGGCTCTCGTGTCGCGCGCAGCGGCCGGTTCGCGCTGCGGCCAGCACGGGTCATCGAGTGGTGGGGCGCGGCCGTGATAGGCAGGGTGCGAACGTGGTGTCTGTTTCCCTGGGAGGACTCCGATGCGCCATCTGCTCGCTGCCTTGTGTCTCGGTCTCGCCACGCTCGCCGTCGGACCGGCCTGGTCCGCCCCGAGCAAGCCCGCCGCGCCCGCCAAGCCGGCGGCGCCGTCCGATCAGCCACCGCCGAAGCTGACGGTCGCGCAGATCATGGATCGCCAGCTGACCGTCCTCGAGAAGGAGTTCGTGCCCGCGGCCGAGGCGATGCCCGACGACAAGTTCAACTTCGCGCCGACCCAGGGCGAGTTCAAGGGCGTGCGCACGTTCGCGCTCGAGGTCAGGCACGTCGCGAACACCAACTCGCTGCTGTTCTCGGCCCTGCTCGGCGAGAAGCTGCCGCCCGGCGCCGACCCCAAGGCGGAGAACGGGTCGGACAAGCTGACGTCCAAGGCCGACATCCTCAAGTTCCTCAAGGACTCGTTCGCGATGGGGCACCGCGCGATGGCCACGCTGTCCGAGGCCAACCTCACCGAGCGCGTCACCGGGCCGGATGGCAAGCCCGGGCCGACCCGCCTGGGCGGCGCCAGCCTCGCCGTGTGGCACAGCTACGATCACTACGGCCAGATGGTCGAGTACCTGCGGATGAACGGCATCGTCCCGCCGGCGAGCCGCAACCAGTAGCGATCGCGCGCAGCCCGCTCACCCTGCGCCGCTGGCGCTGTGTCCGTGGGCGCGCATCGCCGGTCCGAGGAATTCTCTGCGCCGGCCTGCGGAATGCTTGCTGCATCGCCTCCGCACATGTGCCGCGCGCTGGAGCCCGCGTGAGTGAGCGTCGGACGGTCGTGTACGCGGCGATCGCAGCCAACGTGGCGATCGCGATCACCAAGTTTGTCGCCGCCTCGCTGAGCGGCAGCTCGGCGCTGTTCTCCGAAGGCCTCCACTCGATGGTCGATACCGGCGACGGCCTGTTGCTGCTGCTCGGCATGCACCTGAGCCACAGGCCGCCGACGCGCCGCCACCCGTACGGTCACAACGGCGAGGTCTACTTCTGGTCGATGATCGTCGCGATGAGCATCTTCGGGATCGGCGGCGGGTTGTCGATCTACGAGGGCATCCTGCACCTGGTCGAGCCGCGCGCGCCGGGCGCGCTGATCTGGAGCTACGGCACGCTCGGCGCCGCGTTCGTGTTCGAGGGGATCTCGTGGCTGATCTCGGTGCGCGGGTTCCGGCGGATCCACGGCGCGCGCGGAATGTGGGATGCGATCCGCGCCAGCAAGGACCCGACCTCGTTCGCGGTCGTCCTCGAGGACTCGGCCGCGCTGATCGGCATCGCGCTGGCGGCGGCCGGGATCGCGCTCGCCCACCTGCTCGATCAGCCGGCCTACGACGCCGCGGCGTCGATCCTGATCGGCGCGCTGCTCATCGGGGTCGGTGTCATCCTCGGCCGCGAGACCTGGAGCCTGTTGATCGGCGAGAGCGCGTCGTCCGAGGTCGTCAACAGCATCCGCGCGATCGCGTGCGCCGAGCCGGGTGTGCGCAACATGGGGTCGCGCACGGTGCATCTCGGCCCCGATCTCGTGCACGTCGACCTCGATCTCGAGGTCGAGCCCGGGACGGACGTGATCGCGATGTCGCGCCGCATCGAGGCCGCAGTGCGCGCCCGGCACGAGCAGGTGCGCCGCGTCTCGGTCCGGTTCCCGGAGTCCGTGCCGGACCCGCTGCGCATCCGGTGAGTCGCGCAGCGCGCCGTGCCACACTGGGGCATGGCCGGCTCGGCGATCTCGCGCGGGGTGGTGCTCGCGGTGGCCGCGGCGGTCGCGTTCGGCGCGACCACGCCGATCCTCGCGTGGGCCGGGCGCGGCGTCGGGCCGCTGGCGACCGCCGCGCTGCTCTACGCCGGCGCCGCGCTCGCCACCGGGGCGCTTCGCGCGCTGTCCCGCGCGCCCGGGCCGCGGCTGGGTCGCCGCGATCTGCCCCGGCTGCTCGGGGTCGCGCTCGCCGGCGGCGCGATCGCGCCCGCGCTGCTCGCGTGGGGCCTGCAGCGCGCCGGCGCCACGGTCGGCTCGCTGCTGCTCAACCTCGAGGCGGTGTTCACCGTGCTGCTCGCGCGCGCGGTGTTCGGCGAGCCGATCGGCCGCCGCGTCGCGGTCGCCGTCGCCGCGATGGTCGCCGGCGGCGCCGCGCTGGTGCTCGACGCCGCGCGCGGCGCGGCCTGGGGCGCGGCCGGGACCGCCGGCGTGCTCGCGGTCACCGCGGCGACGCTGGGCTGGGCGATCGACAACGCGCTGACCCGGCCGCTCGCCGAGCGCGAGCCGCTCGACGTGGTCGCCGCCAAGGGCGCGCTGGGCGCCGCGTTCAGCATCGCCGCGGCCGTGATCGCCGGCGAGTCCGTCCCGCCCGCCGGCGCGGCGCTGGTCCTGCTCGCGTGCGGCGCCACCGGCTACGGCGTGTCGCTGCGGCTGTACCTGCTCGCCCAGCGCGCGATCGGCGCCGGCCGCACCGGCTCGGTGTTCGCGGTCGCGCCGTTCATCGGCGCCGGGCTCGCGATCGCGATCGGCGGCCGCGCCATCACCGGCTGGACGCTCGCCGCGGCCGGCCTGCTCGCCGCGGGCGTGATCCTGCACCTCACCGAGCGCCACGCCCACCGCCACGTCCACGAGCCGGCCGAGCACGACCACGTCCATCGCCACGACGACGACCACCACGATCACACCCACGTTCCGCCATTCGCCGGCGAGCACGCCCACCCGCACCGCCACGGCCGGCTGATCCACGCCCACGACCACGCCCCGGACCTCCACCACGCGCACGACCACTGAGCGCACTCGCACGGTAGCGCTCGATGCCGCCCGGTGCGGCAGATCAACGAGTGGTAATTTGGTGTGTTTGAACACAAACATCGAGTGCACACTGCGCTCCACCACGTACGCGAAGTGGGGAGAGGACGAAGATCGAGACTCGAGGGCGAAGCCCGGCGGAATGCCCCGTATCAGGGCGCGTGAAGGCGCACGACCACCACCCCGACGCAGCGCACCACGCCAAGCAACCATCCGCTGAGGCCGATGGCGCGGTCGGCAAGCAGCCGCTGGTGCAGGACGATGACGACGACCCGGTGGCAACCGCCGCGGGCCATCACAAGCACCATACGGCCAACTTCTACAAGACGCGGGTCGACCAGTTCGTGGGCGACCTGTTCAACACCAAGGTCCGTGCGATCGACAACTTCTCACACTCGCTGGCGAAGTCGGGGAGTCCCCCGCACAACCTGCTGGGCGACGCGGTGGCGTTCGCGATCGGGGCCGCGGCCGGGCCGTTCGTCGACTCGCTCGCGCTCGGCGTGATCGCCGCCGCGGCCGTCAAGGAAGCGATCCCGCACTTCGCCGGCGCGGTCGGGAAGAGCCTCGGCGGGGGCTCGTCCAACGCCAATCCGGTCGAGGTGGCGACGTTCGCCACGCTCTACGGCCACGCGATCAACGAGCACCGCTCGATCGTGAGCCACCAGCTCAAAGCCAAGATCCACGACGCGAAGTCCGGCAAGCACGTCGTCCATGCGCTGGGCGGCGAGGTGATCAGCGGACACCTGTACCTCACCAACGGCCAGGCCGGCAGCCTCAACGCGCAGACCCAGCGCGAGACGCTCGACACGTGGACCGTCGCGATGCAGAAGGCCGGCGACAAGAAGGACCACAACCAGCAGGGCTACAGCGATCCCTCGACCGGCCAGCTCCACCTCGACGGGCCGACCCTGCTCCTGAACGGCACGTTCAGGCGCCAGGGCGGAGAGGCGCGCATGGAGGGGGTCGGCAACGCCGCCGCGCAGCTCAACGGTGACCGCAAGCTCAAGGACATCAAGGTCCAGCGCACGTTCAACGTCCGCTGGGACTACCCGGACGGCCAGGGTCAGTTCGGACTGAACATCTCGGCGAGCGGGAAGATGGCGGACGACGAGTTCGGCGACGACGACAAGCGGGCGGCGGCGATGTTCTACGACGGGAAGGATCTGTTTCCGGTGACCTCCGACCAGGTCAAGAAGGACGCCGCGACCGCCCAGCGGGACTACCGCAAGGGGCTCCACAAGATCTGGAACATGCTTCACGACAAGACGCCGCACGAGCTCGGCTTCTCGATGAAGGGCGACTGAACCCGGCGCTCGCCGGTCAGCGCAGGCGGTGGGCGAGCAGGTCGGCGAGCCCGGGGAGCCGCGGTGCGAGCGCGCGCAGCGCATCGCTGTCCTCGCCCTGGACGAACGCGTCGGCCGCCAGCGCCGGGAACGCGTTCGCGTGGTCGCGCACGAACATCGCCGCGGTCAGCGGCTGCTCGACCGCGAGGAAGTAGAGCGCCGCCGCCCAGTCGAGCGCGACCGCGTGGCTGGCGGTCAGCTCGCGCTCGAGCGCACCGGCCAGCGCCGGGGTCAGGCCGCGGATCGCCAGCTGCGCCGAGCGCGACAGCACGAGGTCGGGGCGCGCGGCGCACAGCGGCGCCAGCCCGCGCTCGGCCTCGGCGGCGGCGCCGCTGGCGACCAGGACGAGCGCGCGCACCACGGTGAGATCGGCGTCCCCGGGATCAACCGCCAGCGCGGCATCGGCAAGCGCGAGCCGGCGATCCGCGGCGGCGGCGTCGACCAGCGACGCGTAGAACGCGAGCCGCGCCGCGCGGGCCGCGCGATCGCCGGTGCGCGCCAGCATCTCGATCGCGTTGCGGGCGTCGCCGGCGTTGCCCGCCCGGATCCAGGCCAGCGCGAGCGTGTGCCACAACGCCGGCTGCTCGGTGCCACCGCGCAGCGCGCGCAGGCCGGCGTCGATCGCGAGGTCCGCCTCGTCGAGCGCGAGCCAGGCGTGCGCCCGCAGCCGATCCGACACCGGGTCGGGGCCACACGCCGTGTCGCACGATGCAAGGAGGTCGAGCGCGTCGGCGATCCGGCGGCCGCCGATCAGCAGCTCCGCGCAGCGCTGCCACGCCGACGGCGTGCGCGGCTCGCACATCACGGCCGTCATGCTGGCCGCGATCGCGTCGTCGAACACGTCCTCCGGATGCGCGCGCTGCAGCGCGGCGATCGCGCGCGCGGCGAGCTCCGCGGCCTCCGCGCCGCCGCCCGCGGTCGCGGCCCGCTGCACGACGCGCCACAGCGCCACCGAGTCCGGGGCTCGCTCGAGCCAGTGCTGGAGCGCCGCGCGCGCCTGATCGATCGCGCCGCGGGCGAACAGCGCGTCGATCTGCGCCGCTGCGCCGTCGGCGTCGTCGACGCCGCCCGCGAGCGGAGGCGCCGCGCCGCCGAGCGCCACCACGGCGTCCGACATCGCGCGCACGGCCGCGTCACCGTCGGGCTGGGTGACGCTCCACGCCAGCCGCTCGTGCCAGGACAGCGCGTCGAGCTGGCCCAGCCAGGCCTCGCACAGCTCGCGGAGCGCGGCGCGCGCGGCGCCATCGCCGGCGCCGACCCGCTGCAGCGCGCGATCGGGCCGCAGCGCCTCGACCTCGGCGGCGAGCACGTCGCGGGCTTCGCCGGGCGCGGCCGGCAGCGCGGGGATGCGATCGAGCGTGGCCAGGGCCTCGGCGCGCTGGCCGGCCGCGAGCTGGGCGCGCGCCACGATCGCGATCGCGCCGGGATGGTCCGGCATGGCCTGCACGCACCGGCGCGCGGCCTCGCGCTCGCCCAGCCGCAGGCACGCGCGCGCGACCGCGAGCGGATCGTCGATCCCGGGGGGGGGGGGGGGGGGGGGGGGGGGGGGGGGG